>NZ_JACJEK010000024.1:0-61133 GCF_014164015.1 Pseudoalteromonas sp. SR41-1 | reverse complement strand
CTTAAAGATTAGGAAATTATGAAATATTTAGTAACGGGTGCTGCTGGTTTTATTGGCGCGGCAACATGTCAAAAATTGTTAGCGGCTGGCCATGTAGTAGTCGGTATTGATAACCTTAACAACTATTACGATGTAAATTTAAAACTAGCTCGTTTAGCGCAGTTTGAAAGCCATGAAGCGTTTACATTTATTAAGCTTGATATAAGTGAACGCCCAGCAATGAGCGAGCTATTTAAAACACAGCAGTTTGATAAAGTCATTCATTTAGCGGCGCAAGCCGGTGTTAGGTATTCAATAGAAAACCCTGATGCTTATGCCGATTCTAATTTAGTAGGGCACTTAAATGTGCTTGAAGGGTGTCGTAATAATAAAGTTAAACACTTGGTTTATGCTTCATCTAGCTCTGTATATGGTTTAAACGAAAAAACACCGTTTGAAACGACCGACAGTGTTGATCACCCAGTATCGTTTTATGCAGCAACTAAAAAAGCCAATGAACTAATGGCGCATAGCTATTCTCATTTATATAGCTTACCTACAACAGGCTTACGCTTTTTTACTGTTTATGGCCCATGGGGTCGCCCAGATATGGCACCGTATATTTTTACTAAAAAAATACTTGCCGGTGACACTATTGATATAAACAACAATGGCGATATGTGGCGTGACTTTACTTACATAGATGACATAGTAGAAGGTGTTGTTCGTGCTGCCGATGTAATACCTGTTGCAAACCCAGATTGGAGAGTTGAAACTGGTTCGCCAGCTTCTAGCTCTGCGCCGTATGCGGTTTATAATATCGGCCACGGTAGCCCAATAAACCTAATGAAGTTTATTGAAGCCATTGAAGCTGAACTAGGTACTGAAGCTAAAAAGAACTTCCGTGAAATGCAAGCCGGCGATGTTTATAAAACTTATGCTGATACTACAGACTTATTTAATGCAACAGGCTATAAAGCGCAGGTTGGGGTTAAGCAAGGCGTTAGTGAGCTTATTAAGTGGTATAAAGACTTTTATAAATAAAAGTTACAATTAGTGAGTTATTTAAAAACACTGTTTTCTATTTGAGGCAGTGTTTTTTATTGGCTTAAATAAAGTCATGTTAGATGAGCGCGAAATAAATTCGCACCTACAGGGTTGATATATTGTAGGTGAGGTTTTATACCTCGCTTTGGTAAAGTTAAATTACATTAGCGCGAAATAAATTCGCACCTACAGAGTAAATATATCGTAGGTGAGTTTTTATACTTCACTTTGGTAAAGTTAAATTACATTAGCGCGAAGTAAATTCGCACCTACAGGGTATTAAAAATTAGCAAATACACCTAATCTAGCAAATGTTTCCCCGTATACATCCTTTCCTTGATACAGCTCAGCTCCCCAACTTTTAGCGCCCATTATTGGTTTACTTAACTTACGTGTGTATGCTGTTTGTAACTCATAACTTGTTTTATAACCATCACGTTTATTTTCAAGCATACGAATAGTGGTATTTAAGCTTTCTATTTTACTTAATTGCCAATGCCAATTTACGCTCATAGATTTAGCTGGTGTGTAATCGGTGTAGTCGTGCTCATCACCTAGCCAGTGGCCAATAACATTACCTGAATTACGATTACCATCTAGGTACAGTCGATTGCTATAAAAGCTTTGTTGTAAGTTACTATGCTCGAAGCGTAAACTGTGATTGTTAGCAATAAAGGGCAAGTAAATACCAAAACTATATGCATTATTACGAGAGCCACCTAGGGTATCTTCAAGCGCAACTTCACCATAAAACTCGAACGGTAGTGCATAAATACTATTGTTATAGGCAAATGTTATTGATCCTAATTGATCGCCAAGCTCAAAATTTTCTCCAAGCTCATCAGCATCATTACGACCAACATTGTCTTTGCTGCCAGGGCTAAAAAATCCCTCAGTAAAATCTTTAATTGTCACGCTTCGTGGGCCTCCACCAAACTGCATTAAACGGCTTAAGCCTATTGTTAAATTATTGGTTGCTGCAAAGCTAGTGTGTAAGCCAAATAAGTAAGGCTTACCTGGCTCATATACATTAGCGACTCCTGTTTGTCTTCCTTCTTTTAAAATTCCGCTTTGCTCTGTCATTTTACTGATAAACATATCGTAACGAATATTAAAGCTGGTTATTGGCTCTACATTACTAAGCGTTATAGAAGGGGTTGTTTTGGCTTGTGTGCTTAATAGCATGGCACTGTCGTTAAATGGTGAGTACCAATGCTCTCGGTAGCCTACATCTAGTTGCGCATACTTATTACCAAGGTAAAAAAAGCTTTGTGTAGGTAATATTTCGTCTTCGTTGGCTATGCCTGCAACACTTACACCAAAGTAACGCCCAAAGTTAGCATAAGCGCCGCCTTCAACTATTAAGTTGGTTTTAGTGGTTTGGCCGCGTTGGTTAGGCAGTGTTTTATCTTTTGTGCCTGCAGCAAGCGTTACTTTTGCAAATGACCCCGCATCGCTTTGAATATAAGGGCTAAGTTTGTACGAAAGTGTTTGATATAGTTCTGGGTAAGTATGCCTTACTGTTTGCAGCACTCTATAAATATCGTGAGCTTTATAAGGCTTACTCATAATATGTGTATTTTTACTCACGGCTAAAAGTCGTTGTACTTGGTGCTCAAGTTCTGGGGCTTGATTTAAAGGTAAGTAGGGTGATACGCCACCTTTAGCAACAGCATTTGCACTGATTGCCATCCCGATAAACAGTGATATTTTTTTGAGCATAATTATTCCGTTAGCAAAAATTTGTTTAAGTAAAAACGTTAACGCGAGGTTAGCAATAAACGCCTAAGTAAGGAAGAAAAAAGCGATATATTAGTGGGGATATATAGGAGTAGGCTATCATTCGCAGGTGATAGGCTATCCGTTAAATTCGAGCGCGTTTTTGCATGTAGTGCTTTGCTATAAAGCAGGTGGCGAACGCATTTAATAAGTTATACCTACAAAAAATAGATTTATAAGTTATTTATTTACAAAGAGGTTAAGAGGGCGCTGCGCTTTAGAGAAGTAAAAATACATAATTACTATTATTTTAATGTCTTCTCATTTACTCCTCTTTTGCTTCTCTTTGTGCAATAAGGTTTTAAGTAATTTATTCACAAAGAGGCTAAGAGGGCGCTGCGCTTTAGAGAAGTAAAAATACATAATTACTATTATTTTAATGTCTTCTCATTTACTTCTCTTTGTGCAATAGGGTTTTAAGTAATTTATTCACAAAGAGGTTAAGAGGGCGCTGCACTTTAGTGAAGGCAAAAGTAGGTAGTCTATTAAGTATAAATATTAAAAGCTGCGCTTTTCGCGTGAGCAAGCTCTACGTTACCGGTAAAGTTTTACATCTCATTTCTAAAGGTCTTATAAACAAAAATCCCGATGGTACTGTGTACCATCGGGGTTTTTTAATTGTTTTAATAAACTTAAACTTTAAATTCGTCTACCGACAAGCGAAGTTCTTCAGCCAGTTTTGCTACTTCTGAACTTGAGATATTAGTTTGATTTGCGCCTTCGGCTGTTTGCTCTGCGATGGCTACAATCGACTCAAGGCGTTCGCTAATTTCTTGTGCTACTTG
Organism: Pseudoalteromonas sp. SR41-1; assembly: GCF_014164015.1. Classification (NCBI taxonomy): domain Bacteria; kingdom Pseudomonadati; phylum Pseudomonadota; class Gammaproteobacteria; order Alteromonadales; family Pseudoalteromonadaceae; genus Pseudoalteromonas; species Pseudoalteromonas sp. SR41-1. The sequence continues at coordinate 57,543 of NZ_JACJEK010000024.1, read as the reverse complement.
TTGTTGCTCAAGTGCGGCAGTCGAAATTTCTTCACTTACGTCGTGGGCTTGCGAAACTGCAAATGTAATCGAATCAAGTGCGCTACTTGCTAGGTCGGTTTGCTCAACACACGATACAGCGCGTTGCTTACCTTTGCTCATTGCCGTTACGGCAGCTTCAGCGCCTGTTTGTAGCGATTCAATCATTGATTGTATCTCTTGGGTTGACTCTTGAGTTTTACTCGCTAGAGAGCGTACTTCGTCAGCTACAACAGCAAAGCCTCGGCCATATTCGCCTGCACGTGCAGCTTCAATTGCGGCATTTAGTGCAAGTAGGTTAGTTTGATCCGCTATTCCGCGTATTACATCTAAAATGCTGCCTATTGATGCGCTATCTTGATGCAGTTTATTAATGACTTGTGAGGCGTCGTCTACTTCACGTGCTAGCTGTTCAATCGTTGCTTTATTGTTATTCGAAATACCTTTAACGCGTTCAGCTTCTTTATCAGCATTTTTAATTTCGCTAAGCGCTTGTTGAGCGCTGTTACTAACTGTTTGCGATGTACTGCTCATTTCGGTTGTTGCAGTAGCTGCTTGTTCAACTTGTGCTTGTTGGTTACGAATTGCTTGGCTTGATTCTGAGGTAATGGCCGATGTTTGCTCTGATGCTGCTGCAAGCTGAGTAGAGCGCGAAATAATACCTTTAATTAGGCTGCGTAGGCTGTCAATTAGTGTATTACAACTTTTAGATAGTTCGCCAAACTCGTCTTGAGCGCTATCGTCTAAACGTTGTGTCATGTCGCCACTTGCAACAATATCTAAAATGCGATTAACTTCGGCAAGTGGTTTAGTAATGCGGCTAACAGTAATAATGGCAATCACAATTGCTAAAAGAGTGGCTATAACCATACCAACCCAGGTCCATAAATTAGCTGAGTCTACATCGCTGCGCACACCTTGTTGCAATTTAAACGCAACGTCACTTGCTTGATTAACTAGCTCGTCAATTTGGTTAAGTGCCATTTTGGTGGCTTGTTCTGACTGTGCAAGCTCTGATTGCGTAAGCGTAATCGAATCAATTAAACGTTTTTTGTTTGCTGCTAAGCTGTTATTGCCCTTTATGTTATTTTCTAAAATATCAACATATTCTTTTAGGCTTGAATATAAGTCGCTATGCGTTTGCTCTATTGCTGGCTTAATTAAATCAACGGTGCGTACTACTTCTTCAAGGTAATACGTTTGCTCGTTTTTAACAATATCGAGAGTGTTAAGCGTTTTAACAGTTAGCATGTCGGTGCTGTTACTAACTACCGACATAAAGTTGTTTTCTAAATTATTTGCAGCTTGATAAGCGCGAGGGTGGTTTTGTTCAAACCCATCAATGTCGATAATATCGAGTACAACAGAGTTAGCATCTTCTGCACTTAGTTCTATATTTTCTAATTGTGCTTTTAATGTTTTATTTAATGCTAGTTGCTTGCCTTTATCTGCTAATAAATTTTCAACTGAGCTTAAAAAGCTTAAATAAGTTTTTTCTACATTTTGGCTGCTTTGATTAAGTGCAGCATCGTTTTTTACTACGTCTTGAAGCTCACGGTGCAGCGTGTTGAACAATTGTTTTTGTTCAAGGACCTGTGCTTTTATTGGTGCAAGCTCATTGGCTGATGTAGTGTAAAAGCTCGCTTGAGCGGCTTTGCTCATTAAAATAAATTCGGCTTGTAGCTCAGAGCTTTTATTTAATGCTGGGAGTGATAGTTGGTTCACTTTTTGAGTGGAACGGTCAATATTTGCAATTTTTATTAAGGAATTACCACCAATTATTAATAATAATAGTGTGATAAATATAAAACCACCCCAAATACGCTGGCTTACTGTCAGGTTCATAAGATTTCCACTCAAAAAGTACTTCAATTAAGACTTATCGGCGTTTGTACCAATAAGTTAAGTAATTAAAATCAATTACTTTAATTAATTTTAACTATTAATTGATAAATCTAACAGATGTATTGTTTTTTTTCAGTTTATTTAGACGAAAGGTGGGATTTTTCTACAATTACTTTTTTAGTACTCAGCTCCATTAGGCTCATGGTGTTACCCCATACGCAGCCTGTATCTAGGGCGTGAACCCGTGAATTACCTGTTCTACCTTCAAGTGCGGCCCAGTGGCCAAAAATAATATCGTGTTTAGATTTAGCTATATTGGGGTGGTTAAACCAAGGAGTGAGAGTTTCGCTGTCGGTTATTGCACCCTTTGCATTAAGCTCGAGTTTGTTATCACTTGTTAAAAAACGCATGCGGGTAAAGTAATTAACTATGTATCTAAACTTTGCAAAGTCATCAAGGGTGTTAGACCACCTAGCGGGGTGAGCCTGGTACATGTGTTCAAAAAACGCTTCTGCGTTACTTGATTGATAACAGCTTTGTGCAAATTGAGCTTGTTTTAGCGCATCTTCAACAGACCAATCAGGGTTTAACCCCGCGTGAGATATAAAGCAGTTATGTTTTATAAGCTCTAATGCCAATGGCTGGGTTTGTAAAAAAGCGATGTAGTTAGCCAATTTAGGGCTTTCAAATATTGGGTTTAATTTATCTTTTGGATTAGTGGGTTTGTTAAGAAAGTAGCAGGCAACCATGTGAAGGTCGTGATTGCCTAAAGTGATGGTCATGCTATTTTGATGTTGGTAAATATAGTCTAAGCAGGCTAGGGAGTCTGGCCCGCGAGCAACTATGTCGCCAACTAAATATAGGTGATCTTTACTTGGGTTAAAATCAACCCGTTGTAAAAGGGTGTTAAATTCACTAAAACACCCTTGTAAATCACCTATCGCATAATCTGCCATCTAAGTGCTTAATGCAAAATGTTAGGGCAAGCCAAACGAAACACATTAATAGGCGCCTGAAACTCAGAGCCAAACTCGTTGCGTAACGTGTAATGGCCTTGCATAGTGCCTACAGGTGTATCTAAAATTGCACCGCTGGTGTATTTATAGCTTTCGCCTGGGCCAATATCTGGCATTTCGCCAACAACGCCTTCGCCTTCAACTTCTACTTGTTTGCCATTTGCATCGGTAATTAACCAATAGCGGCTCAGTAATTTTGCACTGCATAAACTATGGTTTTTAATTGTTACCGAGTAAGCAAATACGTATTTTTCAAGCTCAGGTTGAGATTGGCCTTCTACGTAAAATGTTTCTACAGATACCTTTACAGGCGATCCAATGTTACTGCTTGTTGTCATAAATCCAGTTAGCTATATCAATAAATTGTTGTAAAGATAAGCGCTCAGCACGCAGCGTTATATCAATGCCAATGCTAGTTAGTTCTTCTGCGGTAAGTAAATTACCTAAACTATTACGTAGCGTTTTGCGGCGCTGGTTAAATGCTTCTAAACACACGGTGTTTAAAATTTTAACGCTTTTTGCTGTACGTTGCTCTGGCTTTTTAGGTATTAAACGAATAACAGCAGAGTCAACTTTTGGCGCTGGTTTAAAGCACTCAGGTGGTACTTCAACAACCGGCATTGCATTACAGTAGTATTGAGTCATTACGCTTAAGCGGCCAAATGTTTTACTACCTGGGCCTGCTACCATGCGTTTTACTACTTCTTTTTGAAGCATAAAGTGCATGTGCTCAATATGATCTGAAAATTCAAAAAGGTGAAACAATAACGGTGTCGAAATATTGTAAGGTAAGTTACCAAACACTTTTAATTTTTTGTCATCGCGAACCAAGCTTGCAAAGTCAAACGTCATTGCATCGCCTTGGTTAACGGTTAATTTAGGACCCAAAAATGGGTGTTCAATTAATCGTTGTGCTAAGTCTTTATCTAATTCAACAACCGTTAAATGGCCGCTTAAGTCGGCTACTGGCTCAGTAATTGCGCCAAGGCCGGGGCCAATTTCTACTAAGTTGTCTTCTGGTTTAGGATCAATCGCAGAGACTATTTTATCGATGATAGATTCATCAAATAAAAAGTTTTGCCCAAAACGCTTACGAGCGCGGTGTCCTAAATGTACTTTATCGGTCATTGATTTTGTGCTTTTTCTTGGGCGAGCTTAATTGCTTCGCGGATCGCTAATTCAAAACTGCCAACGTCAGCTGTACCAGTCCCTGCTAAATCGAGAGCAGTACCGTGGTCAACTGAGGTGCGGATAAATGGTAAGCCAAGGGTAATATTTACCGATTTACCAAATCCTTTGTATTTTAGCACAGGTAATCCCTGATCGTGATACATAGCAAGTACTGCATCTGCTTCAGATAGGTATTTATGTTGAAATAAGGTATCGGCCGGTAGTGGGCCAATTAAATTCATCCCTTCGCTTCTAAGTATTTCAAGCGTTGGGGTGATTGTTTCTATTTCTTCACGGCCTAAATGGCCATCTTCACCTGCATGTGGGTTTAAGCCACACACTAAAATACGTGGTTTTTCTATCCCAAACTTAGTTTGTAAGTCGTGATTTAAAATACCCGCTACTTTAGTTAAGCGCTCAGGAGTAATGGCACGCGACACATACGCAAGTGGAATATGCGTGGTTACAAGTGCAACGCGTAAACCTTCAGTTGCAAGCATCATAACCACATCTGCAGTATTTGATTGCTGCGCAAAATACTCAGTGTGTCCGCTAAATGAAATGCCCGCTTTGTTAATAATGCCTTTGTGAACAGGGCCCGTAACAACCGCATCGAACGTGCCATCCATGTTTTTTTCGCTTGCTATACGCAAGGTATCTAACACGTATTGGCCGTTACCGTCGTTTAGTACGCCAAGCTCTACATCCGCACCTAAATCAACCTGATGAATATACAAACTGCCCGCAGGTGCTGCTATGGCGGGGGCATTATCATCAAATTCAATTAAATTTATTGTTAAGCCTAAATGCTTTGCACGCTCTTTTAATAGTTTGCCATCAGCAATCGCTATTAGTTGAGCGTCCCACGCTTGCTGAGCAAGCGTGAGTAGCAGATCTGGGCCAATACCGGCTGGTTCACCCGGTGTAATAGCAATTCTTAGAGTCATATTTATTGGTCTATAGGGAAAATTTCAACGTGAGCTTGCTCGCGCATTTCTTGCTGCCAGTTAAAACTTTCTTCCTTAAATTTACGGTTAAACAACATGCCATGAGCACGGTTACGTTTAGCTAGTTCAGTTTTATCAGCTACACGTTTGCCAAGTAACTGCACAATATGCCAACCAAACTGTGTTCTAAACGGTTCGCTTATTTCATTTTCTTTAAGAGAAAGTAATGTATCTTTAAACGCAGGTACGTAGGTAGTTGGATCTGTCCAATCGTACTCGCCGCCTTTAAGTGCAGAGCCTGGATCTTCTGAGTACTCTTTAGCAAGTTCACCAAAGTCGGCTGTTCCTGCGCGTAAGTCTTTTGCAAAGCCTGCAAGCATTGAGCGTGCTTTTTCTTCACTTAAAATAATTGAAGGTTTAATAAGTATATGGCGTGAACGTACTTCAGTTGTTTCTACAACTTGTAGACCACGAACGTCTTGTACTTTAATGATATGAAAACCAGCACCAGAGCGAAGTGGGCCAACAATAGCGCCTTTCTTTTGGCCTTTTACTGCTTCAGCAAAAAGCGATGGCATTTCGTTAATGCCCATGTAACCAAGTTGTCCACCTTCAAGTGCTTTAGAGCCGCTTGATGATGAAATAGCAATACGCTTAAACTCTTGGCCATCGTTTAATAGCTCAATAACCTTATCTGCACGTGTTTTTGCATCAGCAATTTCGTCAGCTGTCGCATCGTTAGGGATATCTATTAAAATATGACCAATGTCGTACTCTTCAGCACTTTGACCTTGGGTTTCCATAATTTTTAAAAGGTTATCAACTTCTTGTTCGCTAATATAAATACGACGATCAACGCTTGCACGTGTTACTTGCTGCGTTGTGATTTCTTTACGAATTTCTTCACGGTAAGCTTGAAAGCTTTCGCCCGAACCTTCAATAGTGCGGCGTAAGTCGGCGATTGTTCCGCCTTGCTCTTTTGCCATGTTAGCGAGAGTTTGATCGAGTTGGCTGTCTGAGATTTGTAATCCCATACGCTCAGCCATTTGCATCATAAGCGCTTGATTAACTAAACGCTCTACAGCTTGTACACGAAGTGTTTCATCTTTTGGTAATTGCTGGCCTTGTTCTTGTGCTTGCTTTTTAACACGATCAATTATGGTGTCTACTTCGCTTTTTAAAATTACGCCTTGGTTTACAACGCCAATAACTTTATCTATTTCTACTGGTGCAGCCATTACACTTTGACAAAGGCTGGCACTTAAAACTGCTGATGTTAATAATTTTTTTAAATTCATATTCTTTTTACTACTCTTGCTGATAGTACTCTAGTTACTAAGAAAATACGGTCTACGATAGCCAAAAATACCTTGTTGTAATAATTTTTGTGCATCATAACGGCTTTTACTGCCAAGTCCTTTTAATACAAAATTCAAACTAATACCTGAATCAAAAGTTGCTTGTTCTTGTCCTATTGACTGATTTAAATCAGTTTCAATTTGGCGATGGCCAGTAATTTGGATAGCCCAACAGCATGATTCATACTGTAATCCGCTCAATACTTCGATACTTCTGTTGTTTTCAAGATCTCGATGATAGCTCGCAATAAATTGCCATTCGTCGCTAATAGGAATACTTGTAAATACACCTGCTTGCTCGATTGTATTTCCTGAGACATCATTTGCATAGCGATGGTTCAATTGTACTAGCTGATTATTATCACCTTTATAATCAAGCGTTACATTTGACTGTACCATTTGCTTGCCATCTGTATCATATTGAATACCTCCAGCGAGGTACCAACGGCGGTGCCAATGTAACATGGTTTGAGCTGCAAATAGTGCATTATAATTAGTGTCTGAGTTTAAGCCTTGCTCTGTTGGCTTGGCATCGTCACTTAAATAAAATATTTGGCCCGCACTAAAGTTAAACACTTCTTCTTGTTTTTTATCAAATAAGCGCGTTGTAGCACCTAAAGTAAACTGATTAGCAGCTGCTATACGGTCAACACCCGAAAAGCGCACGTCTCTAAATAAACCATAATAATCATCTTGCAGTTTGGTTGTATCAAACAAGCCAATATCTGACTGATCTTTATTAGGTGTATATAAATACTGAATTTGTGGCTCTAGTGTTTGTATACCATCTTCAAAAAAGTAAGATGCGTCACGCTCAAAATTAAGCTGAGAGTACAAACGTACTTTTGGGATAGTACGCGATACGGTATCGCTGTATTGCGTGCCGGTTAAGTTTCCGCTTTGCTTATAATTAGTTTGTAATAAGCTTACTTCAGACAAAAATGACCACGCATGCGTAGCGTAGTTGTAGCGTGCTTTTGGCTCTACGTGTACACGAGTTGCGCTGTCTATGGCCACTTCTGATGAATCATTAGTAAAATGACTAATCTCGCCCGACACACTAAAGTCAAAATTATCAAAACGCCAAGGCGCTGTTTGCGTAAAATTAACTTGCGGTATAGCAGTGTAAGACTCTAAGTGATCGCCCAGTACTTCAAAGTTTTGTACTTTAATATCGGTGCGCCATGTTTCACCTAAATGGGTAAGTGAACCAGTACGATACAATTGAGTATCGGTTTTACTTGCGTAGTTTGAAGTTAAGTCGGTGATGTAGTTATCATCGCTCACATTGGTTACATCAACGTTTGCGCGCCAGTTTTCACCTAGGTAGCTTTGCTGTTGCCAATGAAACATGTAGCGTTCATTCAAATCAGGCTCAGAATCATCACTATCTAAGTATTCAATCCCTACTAAGCCTTCGTGTTGCTCTGTTAGGTATCTAAACTCTGTCTGTAATTGCAGCCCTTTGTTAGACATATAACGAGGCGTAATAGTGGCATCAAAATTAGGTGCAATATTTAAATAATACGGCGTAATTGTTTCAAGGCCGTATTTGTCAGAGCTTGAAATGGTCGGGGTAAGTAGGCCCGATTTACGGCGTTCATCTAGCGGGAATGTAAAATAGGGTAAATATAGAACTGGTGTATCTAAAATACGCAATACGGCGTTATATGTTTCGCCCCAGCCTTCTTCGCGTGAAAGGTTTATTTCGTCAGCTTCAATTTCCCATGCTGGGGTGTCACTTGGGCAAGTAGTAAAGCTTGCATTCATGAGTAATAGGCCAGACTGATTAACAGTGAGCTTTTCAGCGCCGCCTTTACCTTGTTGTTCGGTTAGGCTGTAGTCGGCGCCTAACAAACTGACTTCTGAATTATTTAAATCGGCATTTAATCCGGTGCTGTTTACTTTACTTACGTAGTCTTGATAAGTAATTGGCCCCGTTGCATTTAATAAACCACGCTGTTTGTCTATCAACGCAGTTTGTGCGGACAAACTCATCTTAAGGGTGTTAATATCAACATTGCCGGTAAATTCAGCGCTTTGAGTGCCAAGTAGCTCAACATCATCAGCTTGGATATCAACTTCACCAAGGTTAAGGCCTTCAAGTGGTTGCCAAGCTCTGGTTTGCATTGAAATGCCACAAAGGTTGTGTGCCAGTTCAGTTTCGGCAAGCGATGGTGCGCTAACTACGCTTAGCATCAATATGCCCCAGGTTTTGCTCATTTATCGACCTTAATACTTTGTGTTTAATATAATATACACATAATAAAGGAAAATAATGGCAATTACAGTAATTGACCTATAAAAATAGATATCTAATAAAATGACACGCTTTGAGAATTTACAACAATTTATAAACACACACCTTAATGCCAAGTCGCATACTTTAAACGCGATCACGGGGGATGCTAGCTTTCGCCGTTATTATCGTTTAAATCACGATAATAAACATTTAATAGTGATGGACTCAGATCCAAAAAAAGTGAATAACGAACCTTATATTTCGCTAAACCAGGTGTTTGTTGAGCAAGGTTTTTTACTTCCCACTATTATTGCAAGCGATGAGAAACAGGGCTTTTTTATCCTCAGTGATTTAGGCAGTACGCACCTAGCTGACATGCTTGATGATGCAAATCGCACCGAGCATTACCAAGCATTAATTAGTTTAAGTGCTCAGTGGGCAAAAACGCCCACAGCTTCTGCTATGCAAGCGTATAACGAAGATTTTATAAAGCTAGAGCTTGATATATTTAGCCAGTGGTTAGTAAGCGACTTTATTAATGAGCCACTCAGTACCGAACAAAAAATAATGTGGCAAGCAAGTTCAGAGCTATTAATAAAGGCGATGCTTGAGCAACCTACGGTTACCGTTCATCGTGATTACCATAGCCGTAATATTATGAATAGTGACGGCCAGTGGGCCATTATAGATTATCAAGATGCTGTACGCGGGCCGCTTTGCTACGATTTAGTATCGCTACTGCGCGATTGCTACTTTAAATTGCCAGAGCAAGAGTTAACAAGTTTACTTGATTTTGCTTATCAAGAATTTACAGCTCAAAATTTACTGACTAACACTTCATTCGATGAGTTTAAATATTGGTTTGATTTAACCGGATTACAGCGCCACTTAAAAGCTGCGGGTATATTTTGTCGATTGTATTTACGCGATGGTAAAACAGGTTATTTAGATAATATTTTACCGACGCTTGATTACATTATTGAAGTAGCAGCAAATTACCCAGAGCTTAAAGCATTGAGTGAGTGGACAAAAAATACCATAGTGCCAAAAGTGACTGAAAAGTTGGCAAAGGAGCGCTCATGAAAGCGATGATTTTAGCTGCAGGACGCGGGCAAAGAATGATGCCGCTAACGCAAAATATGCCAAAGCCAATGTTAAAAGTGGCAGAAAAACCACTTATTGAGCACCATATAAATAACCTTAAAGCAGCCGGCATTACCGATATTGTAATAAACCTTGCGTGGCAGGGTGATAAAATTAAAGACTATTTTAAAGATGGCAGCCAATTTGGCGTAAATATACTTTATAGCCAAGAAGTTGAAGGTGGCCTTGAAACAGCCGGCGGTATTATTGAAGCGTTACCGTTGTTGGGCGACTCGTTCATTGTAATAAATGGCGATGTATACACCGACTACGATGTAAGTGCGCTAATGCAACTTCATTTACAACCCGGTGAGGCGCACATAGTGTTTATAGAAAACCCGCCACATAACCCAGATGGCGACTTTGCATTAAGCCATTTGCCGGGCGAGAGTCAAAAATATACCTTTTCGGGGATTGGCCGCTATCAGGCTGATTTTTTTAAAGGATTAACGCAAGGTATTCGCCCTTTAGGGCCTATTTTACGTGAAAAGCTAAATGAACATTTAGTCTCTACTGAGCTCTACATAGGGCAGTGGGATGACATTGGTACACCAGAGCGTTTAAACCAATTAAACACGCGCCTTGAGGCGTAACAACTCAATTTTTAAGAAGGCAGTATTATAGATGTGGGGAAAAATTCTCGGTTTTTGTTTTGGCTTTATGTTTGGCAAAATATTTGGTGCTATTTTAGGTTTATACCTAGGTCATTTATTTGATAAAAGCTTAAAAAATAACTTTGATAAAGCAGGCGGTTTTTCTAGCTTATTTAGTGGTGACGATGTTCACGAGCGCCAAGCTTTATTCTTTTCAAGCTGCTTTGCTGTTATGGGGCACATTGCCAAGTCGAACGGTCGAGTGAGCGAAATACACATAAAAGCGGCTAACTTGTTTATGGATGAAATGGGCTTAAAGGGCGAAGAACGCCGCGAAGCACAACATGCATTTCAGTCAGGTAAAGAGAGCGACTTTTCACTTAAAGAAACCGTACACGATTTTAAAGAACGCTTTGCTAAACGAAACGATTTAATACAGTTGTTTTTAGAAATACAAATACAAATGGCGTTTTCTGATGGGGTATTAGCCGAACAAGAAAAGCAATTATTAGCAGATGTAAGTAAACAGCTAGGCATTTCTAAAACACACTTTGCATTTGTATTAAAACGTTATCAAGCTGAGTTTAACTTTAGAAAGCAACAACAGCGCTTTAATCAGCAGCAACAAAGCCAAGGTCAAAGTAGTAGCTACCGTGAGGGTTCTGGCCATCATGTACCGCCAAATAATAATATGAATCGTGCGCAAGCATTGGCGTTATTAGGCTTAAATAGCGATGCAACGCAGCGTGATATAAAAGTAGCGTACCGCAAACTTATGTCGCAACATCATCCAGATAAATTAGTATCGCAAGGCTTACCAAAGCACATGATGGAATTGGCAGTTAAAAAGAGCCAAGATATTCAAGCCGCTTATGAGTATTTAAAAAAGTCGGCGTAAAAACCCGTCTATTTCTTTTGTTAGGCGTGCGTGTTGACCAGGTTGATCGCGCAGGCCAAACAATTGGCGTTGGCGGTAATCAAATTTTGCATTTCGGTTAACCCAGCGCTGACGATTTTTAAGGCTCATTAAAATGTCTGTGCTGTCATTTGCATAGTAAATATCAAGCAAGGCGGGTGTAACAAGTGACGCTGTTTGGCTCAAACTTTCGTTACGCTTAGTATTAGGTAAGTAACTGCTTAAACTTATAAACGCATCTAGTCTCTCATCTGGAAAATCTGCATAGTACTCCAACAACACACCCGCACTTGTACCTTGTGCTATAACCACTATATTACTCGAATCTTCCATAGCGGTTTGATACAGCGCATTAAACCGAGAAATGAGATTTATTTTATAGTCATCAAGTATGTCATCGGTTACTTTTTCAATTGCATTTACGTAATGAGGTTCTTCTTTGATTTTTGCAGGCTGTGATTGTGCGTTTGTTGCTGTGTCGGGTGATGCAGGTTCATCGGCTTTACTAGGCGCTGTTTCTGCTTCATTAGGCGTTGCTTTGGCCATTTTACTTGCTTGCCAATCAATGTCGGGCACTGTCATTGCGTAGGTGCTGTAGCCTAAATTATTAAGCTCTTTACGCAAGTAGCCCATACCGGAGTTATTGGTAGGTGAAGAATGCCAGTCGGGTATAAGTATTACTATACCCCTAAAATTACTACTCATATATTCGCTGTAAAGGCTTAAAAATTCTGTTTCACCCGCTAATATTGGCTTTATTTCATCACTTGGCAGTAGTCGCTCAATATCGCTATTTTCAATGCTTGATAAACTAGGTGGGGCAATATGTTCAGCCGCGTAGGCGGGGTTAGCTAAAAGTAGCGCACAGCTGAGTTGTATATAAAAAGCTGCTTTTAAAAACCGTGAAAATAGCATAATGCACCTAACTAATGACAATTAGTTAGGTATCGGCAAGGTTATCTAAAAGTTTAATAATTTACGAAGTATTTGCGCCGGTTAAAATTCTGGCTCAGCTTCAAAAGTAAGTACTTGCTCAGTTTTAGGGTGCTTTAATTGCAGCATTTGTGCATGTAACTGTAAGCGAGGAGCCGCAGCAAGTGCCTCTTTATGGGCGTAAAGTCTATCACCTAAAATAGGATGACCAAGGCTTAACATATGCACACGTAGTTGATGCGAGCGACCAGTGATGGGGGTTAGTTCTACACGGGTTGCATCTTCTTCACGCTCAAGTATTTTAAAATGCGTAAGTGAAGGTTTACCTCTGTCGTGATCAACCATTTGTTTAGGGCGATTAGGCCAATCACAAATAAGGGGTAAATCTACTGATCCTGTTTCAGCTTCAAGGTGTCCGTATATACGTGCTATGTAACGTTTAGCTGTTTCGCGCTCTTGAAACTGCATACTTAAATGTCTGTGCGCGGCTTTATTCATGGCAAGGCACAGTATGCCAGAAGTCGCCATATCTAAGCGGTGCACTATTCTTGCGGTTGGAAAAACACGATTAACACGATTAATTAAGCTGTCGGCATGTTTAGGATCTTTACCTGGGACAGTTAATAACTCACTTGGTTTATTAACTATCAGTAAGTCGTCATCCTGAAAAAGTATCGTTAAATACGGACTCATAGGGGGATTGTAGTTAACTAACACGGCCGACCTTAGTAATTTTGAAGGGCGCTATTTTAGTAGAGCAAGCCAACAGGCTCAAGTAAAAGTTTGGCTATATTGTTTTAGTTAGGGCGTGTTGAACGTTGGTGGTTGAATTTGCAGTAGTATGTTTGGTTTTTAGGCAAGGCAGCGCCTATGTAGTGTGGTTATTCCCCATAATTAGGCGATAACGCAGCATAAATGCCAAACATGCTCTGCCCTTTGGGTTCTTCCTAGGGGCGATTAACTCTTTGTTGCTCGATTTTTACTTAGCCCACTAGGTTACAAACCTCGCGCCGCGATTAAATCGCCCCTAGATTGAACAAATTTCAATCCACAAAGCTCAACACGCCCTAGTATATCCAAACTTAGGCTCCTTTAAAGCGCTTTTATAACTTAATTTCTTCGGGTGTTAATAATCGATATTCACCACTGGCCAAGTTTTCATCTAGGGTAATCCCCGCAATCTGCTCGCGATGTAACTCAACCACTTTGTTATCTACCGCGTAAAGCATACGCTTAACTTGATGATACTTTCCTTCACTTATTGATAAACGCAGTCCGTAATTAGCAAGTCGTTCGGCAATAGCTGGGCGGGTTAAATCTTTTTCGTTATGCAGCATGACGCCTGTACGTAATTGCTCAAGTGCTTCATCGGTAATAGGCTCTTGAGTTTCTACTAGGTAGGTTTTAAATTTATTGCTTTTAGGCGACGTAATTTTATGTGACCAATCGCCATCATTAGTAATAATAACTAACCCGGTGGTATCTATATCAAGGCGACCTGCTACGTGAAAGTCGCTCATATTTGGCTCATCAAGTAAGTCAAAAACAGTTTTATGAAGCTCGTCACTGTTGGCACATACATAGCCAACAGGTTTATTTAGCATGTAATAGCGCTTACCTAAAAATACCAAAGGCGTACCTTGGTGCAGTACTTCATCTTGCTGGGCTAGCTGAAAATTATGTGATGTGATTATTTCGCCATTCACGCTTACTTCTTTTCGCTTAATACTAGCACGAGCTTGGGTGCGCGGTATTTCAGCTAAGTGGCTAATAAATTTATCTAAGCGGCAAGGGAATTTCATTTTGGTTCACATTTTTAGTCGGCTACAATGGGCGCGATTATAGCCGATAGTGAAATACCATGACAGTGCACAGCACACAAATTTTAAGCCTTTACCAAGCAAAAATAGACACAGGTGAACTGTGTTTTGATGCTGCGCAGCAAAATGCGGTGGAAGCTTTAAATACGCTAAGCGAGCAACTTCAAGCTCACACATCATGGTGGCAAAAAGCACCCTTAATAAAAGGCATTTATTTATATGGACCCGTAGGGCGTGGTAAATCCATGTTAATGGATTTATTTTATAAAAACCTATCTATTGAGCAAAAGCAGCGACTGCATTTTCATCATTTTATAGCACAAGTGCATGCCCAACTTTCGCAGCTACAAGGTCAAAAAAATCCACTCATTCTAATTGCAAAACAATGGGCTAAAAATATTCGAGTACTGTGTTTTGACGAGTTTTTTGTGAGCGACATTGGCGATGCCATGATTATGGACAGATTGTTCAATGCGTTGTTTGAACAAGGTGTTGTGCTGGTGGCCACATCGAATGCAAAGCCAGAGCAGCTTTATTACAACGGCCTGCAACGGGCGCGATTTTTACCTACTATCGATTTAATTAATAACCATTGCCATATAATTAACGTAGCAGGGGAGGACGATCACCGCTTTAGATATGGTAAAAACAGCCGTCACTATTTTATTAATTTACCTAAACGCGATTTTCAAAATGAGTTTTTAGCTTCGTATCCGGCTGTAACATGCAGCAATACAATTACTGTGCATGGGCGCGATTTACATTATTTATTAAGAGCCGATAATGCCTTGATGATTGATTTTATGGCGCTATGCTCCGGCCCGCGTAGTGCTAACGATTATATGTTTTTAGCAACGCAATTTGATGTGTTATATGTATCGAACGTGCCGCAAATGGGTGTTAAAGCAACGGGTAAAGTTATTGTTCACGGTATAGAAGATAGCTACCAACGCGAAAAACAAACGCTTGATGAGCACACATTTGACGACGAAGCACGGCGCTTCATTGCGTTAGTCGATGAATTTTACGATTGCCATAAATTGCTGGTAATAAATGCGCAAACCGACATTGAACATTTGTATAAAGGTAAAAAGTTGAGCTTTGAATATGCGCGCACGCAATCACGCATAGTCGAAATGCAAAATTGGTAACGCTTTAATATATATTGTAAACGAGCTTGCTCACGCGAAAAGCGCAGCGCCTTCTCAACCTCTTTGTGAATAATTCACTTAAGATCTTATTGCACAAAGAGAAGCAAAAGAGGAGTAAATGAGAAGACATAAAACAATAGTAATTATGTATTTTTACTTCTCTAAAGCGCAGCGCCCTCTAAACCTCTTTGTGAATAAATCACTTAAGATCTTATCGCACAAAGAGGAGTAAATGAGAAGACATTAAAACATAGAAATTACGAGCTTTGCTCGTCACAGCCAGCAAGCTGTGCTTATACAAGTAAATTTAACCACGGCGTTAAACTTACCCTTCTTGGCGCACTATATTCTCAAGGGCGCGAATATTAGTAATTAAGTCCTGGCGTTGTGGGTTGGCTTGTAATGCTTTTCTAAGATGCTTTAGCGCGCTCGGGTAGTCTTTAGAATCAATTGCTATTTGCGATAATCCAAGCCACGCCGATAGTTGGTAATCAGGTAGAGCTTGTGCACGAACATACATAAGTTTAGCTTGGGTAAGTTGGCTCTTACTGCGATATATACTCGCTAAACTAAGTAGGGCATCACCTAAATTCGGGTTTATTTTAAGTGCGTTATTTAAGCTTTTAAGAGCACGTTTAGTATTACCTTGTTGCATAGCAATTTGTGCGTTGTATACAGAAAACTGCGCTTGTTCATCACGGGGTAGCTGCTTAGTTAATCTTTTTGCGCTGCCTATTAGCTCTTTAGCTAAATCCCATTTTTGTTGAGATACTAGCCAGCCTAAAGTTTGCATCGTGGTATTAATAACCTCAACTTTCTGCTGTTTAGTGGCGTGTTTTAAACCTTGCTTTAATAAACTCACTGCGCGTTCAGTGCTGCCTTCAGTTAAATGCAGCTGGGCTGCTAAAAGCTGGTTACTGGCATCTTTAGGGTTGAGTTTTAGGGCTACTTCAATAGCAGCAAGCGCTTGCTTTTTTTGATCAAGCTGTAATGCTATTTGTGCACGTTGCAGCCAAAGTTCAGCTTTATCAGGGCTTTTATTGAGTAATTCTTTTAATAATGCATTTGCCTGGCTTAAATCACCCGATTCAATTAACGCAAACAATAGACCTTGTTGATATTGGCTTGTTTCTGGCGCTAGCATAAGCGCTTGGCGGTAGGCCGCTACTGCGCTCCAAGGTTGGTTGTGCTGTACGTGTATATAAGCAAGTTGCGCATAACTTTGTGCATCAGCTTGGCCTAGTTCAATACTGTGAACTAGATGTGTTTGCGCTTTATCATACTTTGCTTGTTGCATGTATAAAAGGCTCAAACCTTGGTGAGCTTTTACTAAATCAGGTGATGCTTTTAAACATGCTAAATAAGCGGCTTCTGCTTTATCAAAATCTTTTGTTGAAAGCAGTACTTGTGCACGTAATAAGTTTAAAGCAGTGCTATCTTGGCTTATATCTCGGCCTTTAAATAGCGCCGCAACTTCACTGTAATTACCGGCTTGTAATAGTGGTTGTACTTGGCGAGCAAAACCGCGCTCGGTAGGCTCAATAAGAACCTCTGTAGGGCCTAGTAATTTATTATTTATAGCCAACTGCCATGTTGGATCGCTAGGCGATAACGTTACTTTTAGTGGCGCACTTTTTAATGTCGTACTAGCAGCGCTTGCATGCACGCTACTTACACCTAGTAAAGGGAGTGAGCACATTAAAGTAGTGATAACTGAGCGAGTTAATGGTTTTAGCGTTTTAAATATATTCATATTTTTCATTTTAATAGGCTTAAGGTTTAAATTCGATTGGCCAAATAAAGCGAGCGCGTACGGTTTCACCTTCTTTTTTAGGTGCACTAAAGCGGCTTTGTTTAATAATTTTGTCGATAGCTGGTTTAAGTTCAGGGTATGGGTTTTGTACTACCTCAATTAAACTTAACTTGCCACTTTCATCAATAAATACATCGAGTTTTACAGTAAATACATCAACACCTCGGCGGGTTAAGCTTTTTGGTAAAACGGCCTTGACGGGAGTAAGTAAAGTGGGGAGACCATCGAGTTGATTTAAGCTAAATGCATCCCAATTTACACTCATTGATTGCCATTGTGGCGCACTTACTTTTACGTTGGGTGTATCGGGTTTTACAATACTTAAATCACTCTTTATCTTAATTTTTACGGCTTGAATTGACGCGCCTGCACCTTCTACCGCTAAGCTTTGCATTGGCTCACTTGTTTGCTGTTGTGATATTGATGGAGGTGGCGGAGGAGGCAGTGCCACCATGGCAATCTCACGTACAACCACTTTGTCTTGGATATGATGTTCAGCAAGTTGCCCAAGCCATAAAAGCAGTAATGCAGCACTAAGCACAATGAGGCTAAGGCCAAATGCAAACAGCGGATGGCGATTGTTTTTTGTTTTTTGAAGCGGGTTAATCGTGTGCATATTATTGCTTGGTCGCTAAGTTAACTTGCGCCGCGCCTGCCAGCTTTGCTTCGTCAATTACTTGAACAAGTAACTCAGTAGGTACTGTTTTATCAGCTTGAATAACCACAGGGCGTTGTTGCTGTTTTAACATTTGCTCGACACTACTACGTACACCGGCAACACCAATTTGGCTGCCATCAAAAAATACTTGTTGGTTGTCGGTTATTGCTAAAAATATAACTTGCTGCTCAAGACGACTAGCCGATACGGCTTGTGGTTTATCAACCTCAACGCCGCTTTCGCGTACAAATACGGTTGTAACAATAAAAAATATTAGCAATATAAATACCACATCAAGTAGCGGCGACATATCAATATGTTGCCCCGCTTCTTGCTCTAGCTTGTGCTTTAATCGTGATTGCATAGTGTTACCCTAACTGTTTACTTAACGTATGTAATTTAGGATTACGCTGCGAATACGCTAAGTAAGCTTGCATTAACCACGCAGGAATAGCGCACACAAGGCCGAGTTGAGTTGTTAGTAATGCGTCACCAATGGCGTCACTCATTAACTCGTTATGGCCCAGCGCCATTACTTTAAATGTATCAAGCAAACCAACAATGGTGCCTAATAAACCAAGTAGCGGAAGCGCTGCAGTTAAAATAGAGCTAACTTCTTGCCAATAACCTTTGCGCTGCGCTTGGTATTGTTTAAGGTGCAGTAAGTCATGAAAAATCAGCTGGTATACAAATAAAGCGAGTAAAAGAATACACCAGCAAATAGGGTTACTAACGATTTTCTCAAACATTGGTTTCTCCTTTCTCTAGTTGACTTAGCTGTAATGCAAAGCCTTCTAGTTGGCTGTAGTACGCTTTTGCTTTACGCGATAACAGTGCATTTAATACCAATGCAGGGATGGCAACGACTAAACCCAATTCGGTTGTTATAAGTGCTTGTGCAATACCGCCCGATACAACTTCTGGGTCGCCTGAGCCAAATAAAGTCATCATTTTAAATGTTTCGATCATGCCGCTAACAGTGCCTAATAACCCAAGTAGTGGGGCTACAGCAGCCGTAACGGCAATAGCGCCAATAAAGTTATCGAGTTTATGCTTATCATGAATTAACTGATTAAATAATTGATCGTCTCGTACTTGGCCTTTTTCGCTTTGCAGCGTTAAGTTAAATAGCTGCTGCTGCATACCTGCAAATTCACTGCTATTTTCAGCTTTAAAAAGTTGCTGTAATTGCATTTGAGAGTGCATTTTAATTTTACTTAAACGCAGTAGCTGTGCGGCTTTTAATAGCGCAATGGTAAGTGCAAAGCAGGCAAATAAAATAATAGGGATAGCCCATAAACCGCCTTTTTCTAGGTGTTCAAGCGGACTTTCTTGTTGGGCTTGGCTAGTTACTAAGTGCGTTAAACTAGGGTCGAAAGTAAGTAATGTAGAGCCTACACCGTTTTGCTTTAA
Source organism: Pseudoalteromonas sp. SR41-1 (assembly GCF_014164015.1). Taxonomy (NCBI): domain Bacteria; kingdom Pseudomonadati; phylum Pseudomonadota; class Gammaproteobacteria; order Alteromonadales; family Pseudoalteromonadaceae; genus Pseudoalteromonas; species Pseudoalteromonas sp. SR41-1. The sequence goes on along the minus strand of NZ_JACJEK010000024.1, from coordinate 38,507 downwards.
AGTATTATCGAGTGGGTTGTCGTCACTTGTTGATTGTACTAACGCTACTTTTAATGCATTAGATTCATCATCTAAATTTAATAAACCCATAAGTTTAGGTGTTTGCGTACTAAACCATGCAACAGGCCCGACTTGAAGGGTATTAGCTTGGCTTAATTCGCCATTACTTAGCACAACCGATTGTTTTTTTAACTGTGGATAAAGTGCCTGCTCTTGATTATTAATTAGCGATACAACACGGCTTAATAACTCGTTTTGGCTATTAGCCGACTCGTTACTGCTAGCACTATTGCTGGTGTTTTGGCGTACAAAACGGCTAAGTAAGTTTAATTGATATTGCTGCTGCTGTTGCCAAGTGTCTAATCGGGTTTGTAACTGATCAAGACTTAATGTGTTTTCGTCAGCTAGGCGGCGATTAACGGCTGCTTGTTCGCGTAATTTACTGAGCGATTGCTGCTTGGTAAAAATTTGCTTTGCAAGGATTGCTTGCTCTTTTGAAATGCTATTTTGAGTTTTATTTAGAGTACGCTGCGCTGTTTTAATATCACTTAAAATACTTTGCTTAGCATCATCACTGCTAGCTGCAAAAGATATGTTTGCACTAAAAAGTAAAACTGTGGCGCTAAATACTTTAATTATGCTGTTAGTCGCCATTATTTAGCCCCTTGCTGGTTTTTATTTACATAACTTAATATTGGGAGTGTTACCCAATCAGCAGCGCGCTTTTTTTGCTGTACAGCAATACCCAGTGCAACTTGTTCTGCATTAATGCTTGAATCAAACTCCCACTGCCAACCTAAGTCACTTGGAAAACCAATACCTACGTAACTTAAGTCTTCGCTTACAAACCATGCTTGAGCTGCACCTAAATAAAGCTGCTTAACCCATACTTCTTGCCCGTCAGGGTGCTTAATAGCCATTTCGTGAATAGAAATACGTTGTTGAAAATCATTAAGTAGAGTCAGCATTTTTAGTGCTGTTTGTAATTTGTCAGTTGTACTGAGTTTTGAATCGCTTAAATCACCAGCGTTTTTCCAACTACTCAAAAGTGGCGGGGGGAGTTGCACTTGTAATGAAAGTAATTGCCCAGAAATACGTGCTAGTTGATCATTTAATTGCTGTTGATCATTTTCAAGTTCTGATTGCTGAGTTACAAGCTGTTCACGTTTTTGGGCAAGCTCACTGGTGCTTTTTTTTCTACGCTGATTAAGCTCGCTAAGTTGCTGCTGCTCGGCATTAAGAAGCGTTAAGGTTTGCTCCATACTGCTTTTTTGTTCAAGCCAATGAGTATTTAATTCTGTGTTTTGATTTTCTATTTGTAGCCATTTATTAACGAGTTGTTCTAGCTCACTAACAGTGTCGGCTTTTACTGCCATAGTGCTACAAAGCGCGATAACTACGCTAATTGGTTTAATTAAGCTTCGCATTACTTAACAACAATCCTGAAAGTTACGACAAGCAATTACAAGGACGTAATTACTGTTAATTTTTGAGTGTGTATACAATATAGGAATTCACATAACAATGCAATTGATAACAGTTATCGTTTACATTGCTTTGTTTGAGTGGTAGGATTTCGCCGAAATTAAATATGTACCTTAAATTAACAATAGTTAAGTGCTTAATAAAAACTACGGAGTAACCATGAGTAAGCCATCGAATAAAGGAAATGCGTACGTGAAGCCAATTGCAGCGGTTGTTACAGCTACGCTTTCAACTTGGGCAAGTGCACAGGATGTTCAAGAACTATCGGTAACCAAAGCAGAAACTAAAACTGAGTCTAGTTATGTTGTAGAAAAATCAACGTCGCATAAATACACTCAACCGCTACTCGATACAGCTAAAACGGTAACAGTAATCAACCAAGCGGTAATGAAAGACAGAAACGTAGATAGTCTACGTGATGCTTTGCGTAATGTTTCAGGTATTTCTTTAGCAGCAGGTGAGGGTGGCTCACCTACTGGCGATAGCATGTCGATTCGTGGTTTTAGTGCAACAAATGATATTTTTGTTGATGGTATTCGCGATGTTGCAGGTTACACACGTGATATTTACAACATTGAAGCCGTTGAAGTTGCAAAAGGCCCAGGCTCTGCAGTTTCTGGTCGTGGCGCAACAGGTGGTAGTGTTAATTTAGAAAGTAAAAAGGCGAAGTTAGACAACTTTAACGACGTTTCGCTACGTTTAGGTACAGAAAACGATTACCGTGGTCGTTTTGATACTAACATTCAAGTAAACGACACAAGCGCACTACGTATTAATCTTCTTACTGATAAAGGTGATGTTGCAGGTCGCGATCATGTTGAAAACGAAACAAATGCTGTTGCGTTTGCATTTGCAACAGGGCTTGGTACAAACAGCCGTTTTGATTTAAACCTAGAGTATCAACGCCAAGACAATTTACCAGATTATGGTATTCCTTGGGTTTACAGTGATACGCCAGTAGCTGAACTTGCAGATAGTGCACGCTCACCTTCTCCTGTCGACTTTGATAACTTTTACGGTAATATTTACCGTGATTACGAAGATATTGAAGCCTACTCAACAACAGCTCGTTATGAGTATGATTTTTCTCAAAATACTACGTTACGTGTGCAAGGTCGTTTAGGTAAAGTTAAGCGTGAATCAGTAACAACTGCACCGCGTTATTTCTCGGTTACAACAGACACTGACATTACCTTTGCAGATGAAAAAACACGTGATACTGAAAATTCACTTGCTGCACTTCAAGTTGATTTAATTGGTAACTATGAATTTGCTGGCTTTACTCACGACGTAGTAGTGGGTGTTGAACTTGCAAATGAAACGTTTACACGCCATAACTTTGTTGCAACTACGCCTGATAACCTGATTGAAGATGGAATACGCAATGACTTATACAACCCTGATGCAACAATTGCATTTACGGGTGTGTACGGCCGTGACGGTACAAGCATTGAAGCTAAAGCTAAAAACCAAGCTATTTATGCATTTGATACAGTGACGCTTAACAAGCAATGGGAAGTTACAGGTGGAATTCGCTTTGATAGCTTCACTACGGATTATCACAACGATTACAATGATCCAAGCGCTTTAATTTCTACAAGTGACGATTTATTTAGCTGGAATGCAGCTGTAGTTTATAAACCTACAGAAAATGGCAGTGTGTATTTAGGCGCAGGTAATTCATTTAATCCATCGGCGGAAAGCCTAACGGTATCTACGCGTTCAAATGCAGCTGATTTAGACGCAGAAGAAAGCCGTAGTTATGAATTAGGAACTAAATGGAGCCTAATGGATGGCCGCCTGCAAACTAATGCTGCACTTTTCCGTACTGAAAAAACCAATGCCCGTACTGATGACCCATTTGCAGATAGCTCAAGTGACGAAATACTTGGTGGTGAACAGCGCGTTCAAGGTTTAGAGCTTTCAGCAACGGGCCTAATTACTAAAGAGTGGACTGTAATTGCTTCATACACTTACCAAGATAGCGAAGTAACAGAAGCATTAGGCGACGACGCAACTCAAATCGGTAACGAGCTTGCACGTACGCCTAAAAATAGCGCGAGTGTTTGGACTACGTACGATATGTCGGATAAGTTATCGTTTGGTTTAGGTGCGCAGTATGTAGGTGAGCGTTACAACGGCACTACGTCAACACGCTCTCGTGCGCCAGGTTATACTATTTTTGACCTGATGGTTGCGTATGACATATCAAAAGATTTGAGCCTGCAGCTTAATGGTGAAAACCTAGGTGATAAAGATTACGTTGATCAGTTAGGTGGTGGACACTTTGTACCAGGTGATGGTCGTAAGTTTAGTTTAACAGCGAGCTACTCTTTTTAATTTTAAAACAAATTAAAAAATAAAAGTAAGCATAAGGGCAGGCCTATTACCTGCCCTTAATTATTTGATGAAAATGTGAGAGGGCGCACATGATAGTTAAAATTCCAGAGCTATTAACGAAAGAAGAAGTGGCGTATTGCCATGAGGTTTTGCTTAAAGCACAGTGGGCCGATGGCAGTATTACCGCAGGCCATCAATCAACCAAAGCAAAAAATAACTTACAGCTACCTGAAAATAGTCCTGAATGCCAAGAGCTTGGCGATATTATTATGGCAGCACTTGCGCGTAGTAATTTGTTTATGTCGGCAGCGCTTCCTGCAAAAATTTTTCCTCCGTTATTTAATTGCTATCAAGGCGGGCAATCGTTTGGTGTGCATGTAGATAATGCAATTAGACAAGTGCCGGGTACGCCAGTAAAAATTCGTACAGATGTATCAATGACGTTATTTATTAATGACCCTGAAGACTATGAGGGCGGTGAACTTGTTATTGAAGACACTTATGGCTCACACAGTGTAAAGCTGCCCGCAGGCAGTATGGTGTTATACCCTTCAACGAGTTTACATCGTGTAATGCCTGTAACGAGTGGGCGCAGATTAGCCTCATTTTTTTGGCTGCAAAGCATGGTAAACAGCGACGAAAAACGTGGTTTGTTATTTGATTTAGATATGTCGATTCAAAGTTTGCGCAGCAAAGTAGAAGATAGCCCAGAGATTATTCAATTAACAGGTGTGTACCATAACTTACTAAGACAGTGGGCACAGACATAACGAAGATACTCGTTATTAAATACTGGATATAAGTATTTAAATATAAGTAATTAAAAGCTGCGCTTTTCGCGTGAGCAAGCTCAACGCCTACAGCCAAAACTTAACGCTGTGGTTAAATTACTTGTAGACAGCCAGCTCGCTGGCGTGACGAGCGAAGCTCGTAATTTATATGCTTTGGTGTCTTCTCATTTACTCCTCTTTTAGTTCTCTTTGTAAATAAGATTTTAAGTGATTTATTCACAAAGAGGTTAAGAGGTCGCTGCGCTTTAGAAAAGTCAAAAGTAGGTAACAATCAGTTTTAAATAATTAAAAACTGCGCTTTTCGCGTGAGCAAGCTTCACGCCTACAGCCAAAATTTAACGCTGTGGTTAAATTACTTGTAGACGGCCAGCTTGCTAGCGTGACGAGCGAAGCTCGTAATTTATATGCTTTGATGTCTTCTCATTTACTCCTCTTTTAGTTCTCTTTGTAAATAAGATTTTAAGTGATTTATTCACAAAGAGGTTAAGAGGGCGCTGCGCTTTAGAGAGCCAAAAGTAGGTAACAATCAGTTTGAATATTAAAAGCTACGCTTTTCGCGTGAGCAAGCTCTACTCCTACGACGCAGCCACAAATTGAATTCGGTGTTTAAGATACTCGGTATGCGCGGCTCGATACCGCGCACTTATTTTAAGGGCGAAGCTTGTTTTAATTAACCTTTATAACCATTTGGGTTATTTGACTGCCAGCGCCAGGTATCTTGCATCATTTCATCAATACCGCGCACTGCTTCCCAACCTAGCTCTTTAAGGGCTTTTTCAGGTGCCGCGTAACATGCGGCAATATCACCAGGGCGGCGAGGTGAAACCTGATAGGGTACAGCCTGATCGCTTGCTTTAATGAATGCATTAACCATTTGTAGTACAGAGTAACCATTACCAGTACCTAGGTTATAAACTAATGCACCCGTACTGCTGGCTATTTTATCAAGCGCTTTTAAGTGGCCAATCGCTAAATCTACAACATGTATATAGTCGCGCACACCGGTGCCATCAACTGTGTCGTAGTCATCACCAAATACAGCGAGTTGCTTTAATTTACCTACCGCAACTTGTGCGATAAAAGGTAAAAGGTTGTTTGGAATACCATTAGGATCTTCACCAATTAAGCCCGACTCATGTGCACCCACTGGATTAAAGTAACGCAAAATAGCAAACGCAAAGCGCTCATCTGATTTAGCGATATCTTGTAGCATCATTTCAACCATTAGCTTTGACGTACCGTATGGGTTGGTAGTGCCGCCTACAGGGAAATCTTCTTTGATTGGTAAGCTTGCTGGGTCGCCGTAAACCGTGGCTGACGAGCTAAATACCAATTTAAATACACCTGCGTCGCGCATCGCATCAACAAGTGTAAGCGTACCTTGAACGTTGTTTTGATAGTACTCAACTGGCTTTGCAACCGACTCGCCTACTGATTTTAAACCCGCAAAATGTATAACACTATCAACCGTGTGTTTTGCAAATACAGAATCTAAAAAGGGTTTATCGAGAATATCGCCTTGGTAAAAAGTGGCTTCTTTACCTGTTATATTTTTTACGCGCGCAAGTGATTCTTGTGATGAGTTACTTAAATTATCAATAACAACAACATCGTTACCTTGCTGTAAAAGTTCTAAAACAGTGTGCGAGCCAATATAGCCTGCGCCACCGGTTACTAAAATAGTCATGAAAGCTCCGTGGGTACCTTTTATCAATTAAGTTAATTTCACCATAAATAGAGGTGATTTACATGTTTTATCTGTAATTTATATGATTTTAATCGTATTTTTTTGATATCAGCACATTAAATACTTTTGATTACATTTTGTGCAAAACAAGTAACACTTGATTCGTAAGATTAAGTTATAGTTAATAAACAAGTGCTAAAATAGCTTTAGTAATAACTAATGCTAGGTTTACTCCAATCCACACTTTTGTGATTGGTTACCTCTTTGGAGAAAGATATGAATTTAGTTAAAAAAATAGCAACAACAATGTGTATCGCATTACCTGCGCTTGCCCATGCTGGTGAGTCTGTTGTTAAATGGAATGACTTTAATGATTATCGTGATGTGCGAGCGTCTAACCAAGCTAAGGGCTCGTATCACAAAAGTATTGCGGCAAGTTTTGAAAAACATATGTCTAAATTAGCTGAGCAACTACCAAAAGATTATAAGTTAAACGTAGAGTTTACTGATTTAGATTTAGCGGGAGATGTGCGTTATGGTGGTATGGAGGAAATTCGTGTAGTAAAACCAATATACTTTCCACGCATTAAGCTTAATTATTCGTTAACCGATAACGACGGTACAGTGCTTAGTAAAGATACTGATGTGGAGCTCAAAGATATGGGCTTTATGGATAAAATCAAAATGGGCCGCGAAGAATCATTATATTACGAAAAACGCTTATTAACAGAGTGGTTTGGTGAGCAAATATTACCAAGTTTAGATTAACTTAAAATAAAAATGCCGCTAAATAGCGGCATTTTTGCTTTTTAATCTTTACTTAAAAGTAGCTAACAGCGTGAGTATTTGTTGTAACTTAATAACGGTTGTTTTAAGTTTTTCTTCATCAAAACCATCGTTAGATAAGCTTTCAACGTCAGCGGCTACGTCAAGAACATACGGCTTAAAGCGTTTAGCTTCAAAGCTAAAACCAGCATCTTGTGCAAATAAGGCTTTAAATTTGCCATGGCCTTGCTGTTGTAGTTCATCGAGTTTTTTGTCGGCATCAAGCGCCTGACGATAAACAATTTTTAAATTAGTATTGAGTTGTTCAATAATTGAATCCATGGTTTTCCTAAAGCTTTGTACTGCATGGCCGACATAATACTTGGATTACATTTAAAAGTCAGGTTTGTTATATGAATATATCAGGCACAAGTTTACCCGCTGTTTCTGGCTCAGGCCAAGGCAGTGAGCTTTATAGCGCTGCTTTATCTAAAAAGCAGCAACTAGCAGATGGCGCAGCAGCACTTGCACTTATTGAAGGTGCTGCACAATCGTCAAGTGCGCAAACACCGGCTAAATCGGTAACAGCATCATTGGGTAACAACGTAAATATATACGTTTAAATGCTGTTTTAAATTAGCTTAAGATCGATAGGTGTTTTACTTTTTTGACCACCTATTTCTCTAACTAATTTAGGCACTAAAAATCCAGGCAGGGCTTTTAATAGCTCTGCCATTATTTTTATAGCGTCTTCTTCGTTAATATCAAAGTGGCTGGCCCCTTCAACTTTATCGAGCAAATACAAATAATACGGTAATACGTCTGCGTCAAATAACGCTTCGCTTAAATTTATTTGCGCATCGAGCGTATCATTCACATCTTTTAAAATTACAGCTTGGTTTAAAAGCGTTACGTTTGCTTGTTTAAGCTTTTGCATGGCTGCTTTAAAGTCAGCGTCTATTTCGTTGGCGTGGTTTATGTGATTAATAAAAATAATTTTTAATGGCGATTTTGCTAATCGCTCACATAGCTCATCGGTTACTCGCGCCGGTATAACTACTGGTAAACGGCTATGAATTCGCATTCGTTTAATTTGTGGTAATTGCTCAAGCTCATCTAAAAACCAACTTATTGCATCGTCTTTGGCCATCAGCGGATCGCCACCACTTAAAATCACTTCGTTTATATTGGCATCAGATTTTATGTAGCTTAGTGTTTCAAGCAGGCTTTTTTTATTAAGTTGGTTTTCTTGATACGGAAAATGCCTTCTAAAGCAGTAACGACAATTGACTGCACAGCCGGTTTTAAACATTACTAAAACACGCGATTTATACTTATGTAAAAGGCCGGGTTGTTCGTTATCTTGCTCAAGTAGGGGATCTTTATTAAAACCCGACTTAGTTAAAAATTCTTGATGGCGTGGCATGACTTGCAATAAAAGAGGATCGTTTGGATCGCCTTTGCGTATTTTTTTTATAAAAGGGATAGGCACGCGTACCGGAAATAAACTGCGGGCTTTTAGGTCGTTTTCATGGACTTGGCTCGATAAACCGACCATTTCAAGCAAGGTTTTTGGGCAGGTAACTACATTTGCTAATTCTTTTTGCCAGTTTTTATGCAAATTTGCTTCATTTCTTTGTATCATTGGCATGTAGATTACTCGAAAAAATATAAATAGAGGAAACGATGGCGAATTATAGCACCAACGAGTTCAAGGGCGGCCTAAAAATTATGATGGACGGCGAGCCTTGCAGTATCTTAGAAAATGAAATGGTAAAACCTGGTAAAGGCCAGGCGTTCAACCGTGTTCGTATCCGTAAACTTATCTCTGGTAAGGTGCTTGAAAAAACCTTTAAATCGGGTGAATCAGTTGAAGGTGCTGATGTAATGGATACAGATTTAGCGTATCTATACACAGACGGCGAATTTTGGCATTTCATGAACAACGAAACATTTGAGCAAATTGCCGCTGACGAAAAAGCACTAGGCGATGCAGTTAAATGGTTAGTTGAAAATGATTTATGTACAATTACATTATGGAACGGCAGCCCTATTGCTGTTACACCACCAAACTTTGTTGAGCTTGAGATCACTGAAACAGATCCTGGCCTTAAGGGTGATACAGCGGGTACTGGTGGTAAACCAGCAACGCTTAGCACAGGCGCTGTAGTACGAGTTCCATTATTTGTACAAATTGGCGAAGTAATTAAAGTAGACACTCGTAACGGTGAATACGTAAGCCGTGTTAAGTAAGCTTTAACATTGTTTATAAAATCCCAGCTTAAGCTGGGATTTTTTTTGGAGAAAATATGTCAGCAGATCTTTGGGCCCCAAGCGCAAGCATTGAAACACTAAAACAACGTGCAGCGATATTACGTAACATTCGTGAGTTTTTTTATACGCGTAATGTAATGGAAGTAGAAACGCCGAGCTTAAGTGCTGCCAGTGTAACCGATGTGCACTTGGCCAGTTTTAACACCACATTTGTAGGTCCAGGGCACGCAGGTGGGCTCCCTCTTTTTTTACAAACATCTCCAGAGTTTGCTATGAAACGCTTGTTAGCAGCAGGCTCAGGCGCTATTTTTCAGCTTTGTAAAGCATTTAGAAATGAAGAAGCGGGTAGCCATCACAATCCCGAATTTACAATGCTTGAATGGTATCGCCCAGGCTTTGATGAGTTTGCACTTATGGATGAAATGGATGAACTAATGCGGCTTGTTTTAGATGTTGAGCCGGCAACAAGGCTTACTTATCAGCAAGCGTTTGAACAAGCACTTGGGCTCGATCCGCTAACAGCGAACATAGAGCAATTAAAGCAACTAGCGTGTGAGCATGGATTTGCTGATATAGCCCAAAATGAAACGCATAAAGATACCTTACTGCAATTATTATTTTGTATGAAAGTGGAGCCCACAATAGGACAAGATAAGCCATGTTTTGTGTATCACTTTCCAGCTTCTCAAGCGGCACTTGCACAAATTTGTGAACACGATACACGCGTAGCAGGGCGCTTTGAGCTTTATTATAAAAATATGGAATTGGCGAATGGCTTTAACGAACTCACAAATGCCAGCGAGCAAGCTAAACGTTTTAATGAAGATAACGCATACCGCGCTGAAAACGGTTTAAAGCAAGTGCCAATGGATACGCGTTTAATTAAAGCGCTGGAGCATGGATTACCTCAGTGCGCAGGGGTGGCTTTGGGTATAGATAGGCTTGTAATGCTCGCAACAAATAAAGAGAAAATTAAAGACGTAATCGCGTTTGATGTGCAAAGAGCGTGATGCTTGGCTTGTAGGCGTAGGTGGAAAACCTGTCGGTGCGAATTTATTTCGCGCTCATGTAAATTAACTTTATAAATAAGCGAGGTATAAAACCTCACCTACAATAAACATCAACCCCAACAACCTACGGCAAACTTGTAGGTGCGAATTTATTTCGCGCTCATGTAATTTAACTTTATAAATAAGCGAGGTATAAAACCTCACTTACAAATAAAAACACCGCGTTTAATTTAAACGCGGTGTTTTTATTGCTTGCTGTAGCTTTCATTTGAAAGCCAACGGCTATGCTTTACAGATTAAGTGTAAACGTAACACCTGCTACGCGAGGCTCACCTAATTGTGTATAGGTATGCGTTGCGTAACCATCTTGTGGATCGTTACCAAATTCAAAACCACGTGTAGGGACTGTTTCGTCAAACACGTTACGAGCCCATGCGCGAACTGCCCACATGTCTGCTTCGTAGCCAAAGCTTAAGTTAACTAAGTTGCTACTTGGTGCCTGTGAGTTATGACTATCTGAGAAGTAGTAATCGTCCTTACCTTCAATACCAACCATGCCGTAAAATGCGTTAGTAAAGTTGTAACGTGCAGTAAACGCATACTGGTATTTAGGTGACTGTGCTTGTTCGCGACCGTCTTGGTTTAAGCCTGATTGTGTTACAAAGTCGTCAATTTCAGTGTTTAAGTAACCAGCACTACCTGTTAAAAATAGATTATCAGTTAGTTGGTAACTACCTTCAACTTCAAGTCCGTAGTTGCTACCAGAACTTGCGTTATCAACATAACCGGTAAATTGCTGACCTTCTACTTGCCATGCTTTTAACTGAATATCGTCGCGGTGCATGTAAAATGCTGCTAAGCGAAGTGTAAATTTGTCATCAAGCGATGAACCTTTAACACCAAATTCGCCACTCCATAAATATTCAGGGTCAAAACTGGTGTGCTGTTGGAAAAAATCAGCGCTTAGGTTTAAGCCTTCATCTTTGGCTTTAGCAAGCGCTTCTGAGTTAATACCACCGGCTTTGTAGCCACGCGTAATGCTGGTGTAGATCATAGTGCGATCAATTACTTGATATTCAAGCGCTATTTTACCGCCAACCATTACATCGTCAGTATCTTGTATAAAGCCATTGCTATCAGTGTAGTCGCCTTGGTATTGCTCTACACGTAAACCTGTAATTAATGTTGTTTTAGGACCAATTGGTGTCGCTACTTGACCATATACTGCAACGTTACTCGTTTCGTAAGTTGAAGAGAACGGGCTTGCTAACCATGTGTACTGGCGCTCTAAATCAACATCACGGTTTTGGTAATAAATACCCGCAACCCAGTTACCTGTTTTAGAATTAAATTGTAAATCTACAGATTGGTCATCGCGATCGCGACTGTAAAGATCGGTGGAGCTGTATCCATCTGGATGTAAGCCAGCAGCACATAACTTTGGCTCACTTGTATCGTTACATACCCAGTCTTCGTCAAAGCTATAAAGCAACTCGGTATCAATAGCCGACAGGTTTAAATTTACATCAAAAGCGTCAAAACCCGTGTAAGTATTATTAACGCCTATAGCGTAGCTTTGTTGATTATCTTGTCCTGGTTCATCGGCAACACTATTGCGGCTGTTATCAAGCGTAAACGCATCATAGCCGTTGTTTATATCAATATAGTGCAGGTTTAGCTCAGTATTTAAATGCTTTGTAAGCTGGCTGTTTAATTTAAAACGGGCTACTTGTTCGTCTTGATTTTGTGTTTCGTCATTTAAGTACAGGTTATCTACGTAACCGTCTGACTTTCTACGAAAGTAGCTAACGCGTGCGCTAGTGTCATCTGTTAAGCCTGTGCTTGCTGCAATACCTGCTTCGCGGGTGTTGTATGTGCCAGCACCTACTTGTAATTTTAAGCTTGGATCGCTTGTGGCTTTAGCTGAACCCATTTGGATCATACCGGCCATACCGTCTGCGCCAAAGCGTGTACCTTGTGGCCCACGATAAATTTCTACTTGGTCTATATCAAATAATAATGAACTGCCACCAAGGCCAGAATAGTTAATACCATCAATAACTAAGCCTACAGATGGATTAATAGGGTCTACAAATTGTGAACGAAGTCCCACGCCACGAATTTGAATATAACGACCGCGCGACGCACCAGATGCAAAATTTACATTGGCGGTACTGCCTAACATTTCGTCTAAGTAACTTGCACCACGTTGATTAATTTCATCTTCGCTGAATAAGCTCGCACTCGCACTTAAAGTTTGAATGCTTTCGCGCTGAAAATCGCCAGTTACAACAATTCTTTCTAGGTCGCTATCATCAGCGTTAGCTGCAATTGGTGCACCAAGCAGCGGTAAAAGTGCGGCAGTAATTAAAGACAAACGTAAGTTCATTGGGTTACTTAACTCCATTTTAGGGACTCGTATGGTAGCAATTATTTAAACACATGTGCTATAAACGCGGCAATTATACGTTAAATAATCAGGATTACTAATATGACCTTTAAAGTTGACTTCAAGGTACGTGATTACGAATGTGACTTACAAGGTATTGTTAACAACAGCGTCTATTTTAATTATTTAGAGCATGCTCGACATGAGTTCTTGTACGCACACGGTATTGATTTTGCTCAGTTAGCAAAAGATAAAATTAACCTAGTCGTGATGCGCAGCGAAATGGACTATAAACATTCACTATTACCAGGTGATGAATTTTATGTGGCTGTAGAGCCGCAGCGTATTAGTCGTTTAAAATTTGCCTTTAAGCAAACGGTTATACGTAAAAGCGATGAAAAAGTAATGCTCAATGCACTGGTTATAGGAACGTCTGTTAATGAAAAAGGTAGGCCATTTTTACCAGAGCAAATAGATAACGTATTTAAAACTACAACTTAGTACTTAATCGCATAACTTTTGAACTATCATAGAACAAAAATTTACATTTAAAACATGCATTTTTAACGGATAAAGGGCATAAATATTGTTACAATTACATTAATTAGACAATTAGTTAGTAGTAGCATGAAATTAGCAGCAATACCGATGCTTATAGTCGGTTTATGTGTTGGTTGCGCATCAACAGGGACGGTTACCAGTGAGCAGCTTAAATACACCCAATGGCAATTATCACGTGTTGATGGTTTAGCAATTCCACCTTCGTTTAATGCATCAATGAGCTTTATTGAAGCACTGCAAGTAAACGGTTTTGCTGGCTGTAACAAATTTTTTGGTGAAGGCTCGCTTGAAGAAAGTAACCTTACCGTAAGTAAATTAGGAATGACGCGCAAGTCATGCGGCGAAGACCTTGATGAGTTTGAGCAGCAGTTATTACAAGCCTTAAAGCAAGGTGCAGAGCTTAAAATGCAAGACCAGCAATTAGTCATGCAAGGCGAGCAAACATTTGTGTTTATCCCTAAATAATTTTAAGTTTTTGAAAAACAGCCCCTTGCGGGCAGTTTTTAACTGACGTACACTCAGCGCAGATTTGTTGAATAATATCTTCGAATCGACGAACAAAATTTATATATCAATACTTGTCGGAGTGCCAAAGCTAAGTAATTAGTTTTTGGCTGAGATCGCGAAAGCGGGATCCGTGAACCTGATCAGGTTAATACCTGCGTAGGGAACAAGCTGCCTAAAATGGGACGCTTGTGCGTCTTTTTTTATGCGCACAATAAAGTGATTTATTTTTTAGGCTGCAAAGTAGCATGTACGCTACTTTACGATCTTTCTCTATTCCTCGGAATATCTGACAAGACAACCCTTAAGCAATGAGGCAAGTCATGTCAAATACTACAAATAAAGCGTCACGCCGAGAAACTCGTGCTGCCGCGTCTGAATATATTTATAACTTAACGGGTCAACCGTTCCCAAATTCTCATAAAGTATACGTTGAAGGTACTCAACCAGGTGTGCGTGTTGGTATGCGTGAAATCACGTTAAGTGACACGTTTATTGGCGGCACAGATGAAAACCCTGTTTATGAGTCAAACGATCCGCTTCGTGTTTACGATACGTCGGGCCCGTATACCGATCCTAATTTTAAACTAGACGTGCGCAAAGGCTTACCAAAATTTCGTGAACAATGGATTGAAAACCGTGGTGACACCGAAATTTTAGAATCAGTGACGTCGCAGTTTTCGCAGCAGCGCATGGCAGATGAAGGGTTGGATCATATTCGCTTTGATCACCTTCCAAAAATTCGCCGTGGTGTCGCTGGTAAAAACGTAACGCAAATGCACTACGCACGCCAAGGGATTATTACCCCTGAAATGGAATACGTAGCTGTTCGTGAAAATATGGGGCGTGCAGAAATCCGTAAAGAATTACTTGCCGCGCAGCATAAAGGCGAGTCGTTTGGTGCGAGTATTCCTGAATTTATTACCCCAGAATTTGTACGCGACGAAATAGCCCGCGGTCGCGCTATTTTACCAAATAATATAAACCATCCAGAAACAGAGCCTATGATTGTAGGTCGTAACTTTTTAGTAAAAGTTAATGCCAACATTGGTAACTCATCGGTTAGCTCATCTATTGAAGAAGAAGTAGAAAAAATGGTGTGGTCTACCCGCTGGGGCGCAGACACCGTGATGGACTTATCAACGGGGCGTTACATTCACGAAACGCGCGAATGGGTTGTACGTAACTCGCCTGTACCTATTGGCACAGTACCGATTTATCAAGCGCTTGAAAAAGTAAATGGTGTGGCTGAGGATTTAACGTGGGAGATTTTCCGCGATACGCTTATAGAGCAAGCCGAGCAGGGTGTTGATTACTTTACTATTCATGCGGGTGTACTGCTTCGCTACGTACCAATGACGGCTAAACGTGTAACCGGTATTGTGTCGCGCGGTGGCTCAATTATGGCTAAGTGGTGTTTAGCGCATCACAAAGAAAACTTTTTATACACGCACTTTGAAGACATTTGCGAAATTTTAAAACAATACGATGTGTGTTTTTCATTAGGTGATGGTCTTCGCCCAGGCTCGATTGCTGATGCCAACGATGAAGCGCAGTTTAGTGAGCTGCGCACATTAGGTGAACTGACTAAAATTGCGTGGAAACACGACGTACAAGTATTTATTGAAGGCCCAGGGCATGTGCCAATGCACATGATTAAAGCCAATATGGATGAGCAATTAAAGCATTGCGACGAAGCGCCATTTTACACTTTAGGCCCGTTAACGACCGATATTGCACCAGGGTACGATCATATCACCTCTGGTATTGGGGCGGCCCAAATAGCATGGTACGGCTGTGCAATGCTTTGTTATGTAACACCTAAAGAGCATTTAGGCCTGCCAAATAAAGAAGATGTAAAAGAAGGCTTAATTACCTACAAAATTGCAGCGCACGCCGCCGATTTAGCAAAGGGGCACCCAGGCGCGCAAGAGCGCGATAACGCGCTATCAAAAGCACGTTTTGAGTTTAGATGGCATGATCAATTTAATATTGGTTTAGATCCAGAGCGTGCTCGTGAGTATCACGACGAAACCCTGCCGCAAGAATCAGGCAAAGTGGCTCACTTTTGCTCTATGTGTGGCCCTAAATTTTGCTCTATGAAAATTAGCCAAGAAGTACGCGATTACGCTAAAGATTTAGAAACACGCGGTATTGATCCAAATGACGCTGGCGAGGCTATTGAAATAAAAATGATTGATGTAGAAGCCGAGATGAAAGCTAAATCTGCCCAGTTTAAGCAAACAGGCTCAGAAATTTACCACAAAGCGGTATAGGAATAAGTTAGATACAGATGTAGGTGAGGTTTTATACCTCGCTTCTTTAAACATTGAAGAAGTGCGAGTGAGTTCGCACCTACTAATAACTGCTTTTGGAGGTTTTATGTTTTATAACATTGCTGTGGTGGGTTTTGGTTTAGCAGGGCGCTTAGCTGCCCTTGAGCTAAGTAAGTTGCATCATGTAACGGTGTTTGAAGCAGACGATGAGCAAACCCCAAATAGCGCCGGTAAAGTGGCAGCAGCCATGCTGGCACCGCTGGCTGAGTCGGTATTGTGTGAGGCTGATTTAGCTTTAATGGGGCTTGATTCAATGAAGCGCTGGCCAGAAATAGTGAGTGAACTTGAGGGGGATGTGTTTTTTCAGCAGCAAGGTACATTGGTCGTTGCGCATCAGCAAGATAAGGGCGATCTACAAAGCTTTACTCAGAGAATAAAGCCCATAGCAGGGCACAGCGCTCAGGCATTAAATGCTCAGCAAATAGCGCAGTTAGAGCCAGAGCTTGCTAATCGGTTTAACCAAGGTCTATTTTTACCCTGCGAGGGGCAAATAGATAACCAAGCCTTTTATAAAGCAAGTTTTACCATGCTCAACAAGCGCAAAGTTAAGTGTGTGTTTAACCAGCGCGTAACCATTAAAAACGGCGAAATAAATAATCGGCCATTTGACTATATTATAG
The DNA here is from genome assembly GCF_014164015.1 of Pseudoalteromonas sp. SR41-1. Taxonomy (NCBI): domain Bacteria; kingdom Pseudomonadati; phylum Pseudomonadota; class Gammaproteobacteria; order Alteromonadales; family Pseudoalteromonadaceae; genus Pseudoalteromonas; species Pseudoalteromonas sp. SR41-1. The sequence goes on along the minus strand of NZ_JACJEK010000024.1, from coordinate 21,745 downwards.
ATTGTCGTGGGCTTGGTGCTAAAAGCGATAAACCGCTTAGAGGTGTGCGCGGTGAAGTAGCAAGACTATATGCACCTGAAGTAAATTTAACGCGACCTGTGCGTTTAATGCATCCGCGTTACCCAATTTATATAGCGCCTAAACCTAATCATGAATATGTAATTGGTGCGACCGAAATAGAATCGCAAGATAGCGGCGCCGCAACAGTGCGCTCAACTCTTGAGTTACTTTCAGCGGCTTATACCGTACACAGCGGATTTGCCGAAGCACGACTACTTAATATTCAAACCGGATTACGCCCTGCATTTAGCGATAACCGCCCAGAAGTATCACAAGTTGGCAATGTAATTAGCATTAACGGCTTATATCGTCATGGTTATATGCTGGCACCGGCATTAGTGGCGCAAGTAGCTTCACGAATAGAGTGAGAATAAAATGAACATTACAATTAATGGCGAGCTACTTAATGTTAATAGCAAAGCGCTCGTCGAGGTACTTCAAAGTTTTGGTGCAGTTGCGCCTTTTGCTGTGGCTGTTAATGGCGAATTTATTCCACAAAGTCGGCACAGTAACTATGTACTTAATGAAGGCGACAGTGTTGAGTTGCTGTCACCCATTCAAGGCGGATAAAGCTCATGCAAACTAAAGACTGTTTAACTATTTATGGTGAGCAAGTAAATAGCCGTTTATTAATAGGCTCTGCGCTTTATCCGTCGCCTGATATTATGACCCAATCGATAGTCGCCTCTGGTGCTGAAATTGTTACCGTGTCGCTTAGGCGCCAACAAAGTGCAGCAGCCGGTGATGACTTTTGGCGGTTAATAAAAAATACAGGCTTAAAAATACTGCCTAATACCGCCGGGTGCCACAGTGTTAAAGAAGCCATAACGCTTGCAAAAATGTGCCGAGAGGTATTTGCCACCGACTGGATTAAGCTGGAGCTGATTGGCGATGATTACAATTTACAGCCTGACCCTTTTGCGTTACTTGAAGCCACAAAAATATTAATTAATGATGGCTTTAAAGTATTGCCTTATTGCACCGATGACTTAGTACTTTGCCAGCGCTTAAATGAGCTAGGGTGTGAGGTGCTTATGCCGTGGGGGGCGCCAATAGGCACCGGTAAAGGCTTGTTAAATAGCTATAATTTAAAAACTATTCGAGAGCGTTTACCCGATACCACATTAATAGTAGATGCAGGTTTAGGTTTGCCATCGCATGCCTGCCAAGCACTCGAAATGGGGTATGATGCGGTATTATTAAATTCAGCCATTGCAGGGGCGGGCTGCCCAATTACTATGAGCCGCGCATTTAAAGCCGCAGTTGAAGCAGGGCGCTTTGCATATCAAGCAAAAGCAATGCCTGAAAAAGACGTTGCAGCCCCATCAACCCCAACAATGGGTATGCCATTTTGGCATCAGCAGTGAAGGAAAAAATATGAATAACGTAGTGTGGACAATTGCCGGATCTGATTCGGGCGGCGGTGCAGGCATTCAAGCTGATATAAAAGCAATGCAAAGTTTTGGTGTACATGGCTGCACGGCAATTACGGCGCTTACTGCACAAAATAGTTTAGGCGTAGAAGCTATTAATGCAGTGTCTACCGATATTATTGAATCGCAGTTACTTGCGCTTGAAAAAGACATGAAAGCCAAAGTAATAAAAATTGGCATGTTAGCCAATGTGCAGCAAATTCAGTTGATCAGCGAGCATATAAGCCACTATAAAGCTAAGTGGTCTGTGCCTCCCGTTATTGTATATGACCCTGTTGCTATTGCCTCAAGCGGTGACTTACTAACAGAAGAGGACACGGTAAGTGCAATAAAAGAATGTTTACTGCCGCTAGTGGATGTAATAACTCCAAACACCCACGAAACACAGTTATTAACTGGTGTGTATTTAATTGGCCCAGCTGCAATAAAAGAAGCGGCTAATAAGCTATTAAGCTGGGGGGCAAAAGCTGTTGTTATTAAAGGCGGACATTGGGATTACCCAAGTGGCTACTGCATTGATTATTGTATTGATAGTAATACACAAAATGGCGAAGAATATTGGTTAGGCAATCAAAAAATACAAACACCGCATAACCACGGCACCGGATGTAGCATGGCTTCGGTCATTGCTGCGTGTTTAGCTAAAGACTACCCATTAAAAGATGCCTTTATTTTAGCTAAAGCATATATAAACCAAGGGCTAAAACAGTCGGTACGCTATGGCGAAGGGATTGGACCGGTTGCTCATACATCGTTCCCCACTAATTTAGCTGACTACCCACAAGTAATTGAGCCAGGGAGCTGGCTGGGTGATGAATTAGATTTTGATGTGCCGCTTGATTTTAATATGGCTGCTGATTTTGCTCCATGTGAAAGTAAATCGCTTGGCTTATATGCGGTTGTAGATAGCACAGATTGGTTAGAAAAATGCTTACAACAAGGCATTAAAACAGCGCAGTTACGCGTTAAAAATAAAACGCAAGATGAGCTTGATGGGCTCATTAAGCAAGCTGTTGAGCTGAGCAAGAAATACAACGCACAGGTATTTATAAACGACTACTGGCAGTTAGCTATTAAGCACGGTGCATATGGCGTGCATTTAGGGCAAGAGGATTTAGAGATTGCCAATTTAGCGGCAATTAAAGATGCTGGGTTAAGGCTTGGGCTTTCTACTCATGGTTTTTATGAAATGCTGCGTGCGCATAATTATCGCCCTAGTTATATGGCATTTGGTGCTATTTACCCAACCACAACAAAAGATATGACAGGCCAAATACAAGGCCTTGAAAAGCTCATTAAATTTGTACCTCTTATGCAAAGCTACCCAACAGTAGCAATAGGCGGTATTGATTTAAGCCGTGCTGAACTGGTAGCTAAAACAGGCGTAGGCAGTGTTGCCGTAGTGCGTGCGATTACCGAAGCTGATAATTACGTAGAGGCTATAAGCGCTCTGCAAGTGGCCATAAGCAGTGCCAATTAAAACTAACAAGGGTAATACTATCAAGGGTAAAACTAACAAGGTTGATAAACGTGAGTGAGCTAAGCGATAAAGAAACTCTGCGTTATAGCCGCCATTTGTTGCTTAAAGAAGTTGGGCTTGAAGGGCAATTAGCACTTAAATCCTCAACGGTTGCAGTAGTGGGGGCTGGTGGTCTAGGTAGCCCAGCGCTTTTATATTTAGCCGCTGCAGGTATTGGAGCGCTTATTTTAATTGACGATGATGAGGTTGAGCTTTCAAACTTACAGCGCCAAGTGCTTTATAAAATAAATCACTTAGGACAAAGCAAGGTCGTCGCCGCGGGTAAAGTATTAGCGAGTCTTAATAATCAAATAAACATAGTAACGCATTGTCAAAAGCTAGATGAGAGTAATGCAGCTAACATGCTCAAAGGTGCTGACATCGTACTTGATTGCTCTGATAACTTTAGTACTCGCTATAGTGTTAACCGTTATTGTATTAGCAATAAAACACCGTTAATTTCGGGTGCTGCACTCGCAACCAAAGGGCAATTAATGGGCTTTGATTTTAGGCAAAGTGATAGCCCATGTTATGGCTGTGTTTTTCCACGGGGCGAAGCTACACCGGTTATCAATTGCAGTAACGCTGGGGTTATTAGCCCGTTACTTGGTGTAATAGGCTCTATGCAGGCGCAACTTACGCTCAACTTATTGCTGGGGCATGCAGAGGGAGGTGTGTTTATAACCTTTGATGCGCTCACTTTAAAACAACAGCACTTTAAAGTGATTAAAGATTCAGAGTGTAAAGAGTGTGGTAAATAAGTTTTTGAGGGGCTTGTGCCTTTTATTAAATGTAGCGTTAAAGAATTAAAAGCTGCGCTTTTCGCGTGAGCAAGCTTCACGCCTACAACATATCAAACTTTTGCACCAAGCTTGTTGACGCACAGCTTGCTGGCGTGACGAGCAAAGCTCGTAATTTCTATGCTTTGGTGTCTTCTCATTTACTCCTATTTGTGCAATAAGGTTTTAAGTGATTTATTCACAAAGAGGTTAAGAGGGCGCTGCGCTTTTCGCGTGAGCAGGCTTTGCGCCTACAAAAATAAAAAACCGCGTTTAAATAACGCGGTTTTTTGATTTCTAATTAACGATTTATTTTAGTCGTTAATTTTTGCAAACGCAGTACCTAAGCGAGTAACCACTTCTGGTAGTTGGTCATCCAGTATTTCAGCTTTATCAGCACCCCATGCTAGTACCACAGTAGAGCCTAACTTAAAGCGACCCATTTCTTCACCCTTTTTAAGCGTGATAGCGTTATCGCCAGTGGTTGGGTATTTCCAACTAAATACATCGCTACCTGCTGGTGGCGTGACAGTACCTGCCCAAATAGTTTCTATGCTGGCTACAATTGTTGCGCCAACAAGTACCATAGCAAGCGGACCAATCTCAGTTTCAAAAATTGCTACTACTCGTTCGTTACGTGCAAACAAGTTAGGCACGTTTTGCGCTGTAAGTGGGTTTACTGAAAATAAATCACCTGGCACGTAAATCATTTTGCTTAGTGTGCCATCAATTGGCATGTGAATACGGTGGTAATCTTTAGGCGCTAAATAAATAGTGGCAAACTTACCGCCTAAAAATGGTGTTGTATCATCTTGTGAGCCGCCTAGTAGCGCTTGTAAGCTGTAATCGTGACCTTTAGCTTGTATTAGCTGTCCGTCAACAATATCGCCTAGCTGGCTGATTGCGCCATCCACTGGATGAATGATTATATTGCTATCTTCTACCATTGGGCGCATGCCGTCTTTTAAAGGGCGAGTAAAAAATTCATTAAAGCTTTTATAATGAGCCGGATCTGGGTATTGGGCTTCGCTCATATCTACTTTATATTGCTTAATAAATAGTTTAATTAAAGTCGTTGTTAAAGCACCTGCTTTAGCTGCGGCTAATTTACCCACTACGCGTGAAATAAAGTGTTTTGGCATTGCGTACTGCATTGCGATTTTAAATTTGTCTAAACTCACAGTATTTATCCTAAATTATACGCGAGGCGCACGGGCGCCTGCACGGCCATCGGCCATTGTTTCTAAAATTCGGTGGTAGCTGTCAAAGCGCAATTGAGAAATTTTGCCATCTGCTACAGCTTCTTTAACTATACAGCCCGGATCGTTTAAATGTTTACAGTCTCTAAAGCGGCATCCGCCTATAAATTCTCTAAACTCTTTAAAGCACCAGGTTACACGCTCAACATCTAAATGCCATAAACCAAATTCGCGAATTCCTGGCGAGTCGATTAGGTTACCGCCACTTGGTAAATGGTGAAGGCGTGAAACAGTTGTTGTGTGCTGGCCTAGGCCGCTGTTTTCAGATACTTCTTTAGTTAATATTTCAGCGTTAGGTAATACAGTATTAACGAGGGTTGATTTACCCACACCACTTTGACCAACAAAAATGTTATTTTTACCAACAAGTACTTCTTTTAATTCATCAATACCATTACCCGATATATTACTAACAAGGAGTACTTGGTAATCAAGTTTACGATAGATATCGAGAACTTTTTGTATTTCGCTAAGACCTGCGTCATCAATTAAATCTATTTTATTGAGTACTAAAATTGGCTCAATACCCATATCTTCACAGGCTATTAAATAGCGGTCGATAATACTTGGGGTAAACTCAGGTAATACCGCCGATACCATGAGTATTTGATCAATGTTAGCCGCAATAACTTTTACGCCGTCGTAAAAGTCAGGGCGGGTAAGTTGCGAGCGACGCTCTTGCGTGGCTTCAATTACTCCGGCTAAATCACCTTCACTTACTTTGGCACGGCGAAACAATACCTCATCACCACACACTAAATTTGACACGGTACGTCGTATATTACAACGAAGTACATCGCCATTTTCAGTTTCGACATCGGCGTGTTGGCCAAAACGACTGATCACAATTGCGCTCTCGACCTGACCTAAATTATCGGTTTGCCACTCTTGCGCGCCTTTTTTAGCTGGTCTTGAGTCTGCGCTATTAATGCGCTTTTGGTGGTTGGCCTTGATCTGACGCGATTGGCCTTTACTTAATTTTTTCTGTTTTGCCACTGGAGGCCTATAACCTTAGTTAAATGTCGCTTTTCCTAAAAAAAGCTTTAGCTCGACGGTTGATGCTAATATGATATATCGAAATGCGTTGGATCTAAAGGAAAGCACCGCTTAGGTAATTATGACTATTAATAAATCAAATTTAATTTGGCTCGATCTTGAAATGACAGGACTCGAACCAGAGACCGATAAAATACTCGAAATTGCGACGGTTGTCACTGACGCAGACCTGAATATATTAGCCGAAGGGCCAACCATAGCTATTCATCAAAGTGATGAATTACTAAATGGTATGGACGAGTGGTGTACTACGCAGCATGGTAAGTCGGGTTTAACAGCGCGCTGTAAAGCAAGTACATTCGATGAAGAGTATGCCGTGGCACAAACGTTAGATTTTTTAAAACAGTGGGTGCCTGCAGGTGTATCACCAATGTGTGGTAATTCAATTGGGCAAGACCGCCGCTTTATGAATAAATACATGCGTGAACTTGAAGATTTTTTTCATTACCGCAATCTTGACGTGAGTACTATTAAAGAATTAGCACGTCGCTGGAAACCCGAAGTGCTTGCAAAAGTGAATAAAAAAGGCTCGCACCTTGCTTTGGATGACATTAAAGATTCGATTATGGAATTAAAAGTCTATAGAGAAAATTTCTTTAATTTGTAAAAAACACTTGCAAACACATCGGATTATTGTAGAATCCTGCCCCGCTCAAGACGATAACCCACGCGGGGTTAGTGTGTTTGAGTTGTTTTTATTGTGGTCGTTTTACATCCATAATTAAAATGCGGTACTAGCTCAGTTGCTAGAATGTTGAACGCGACCCGTCGCGCACCAACGTAAAATAACTGAAGAAATAAAAAATGCGGTACTAGCTCAGTTGCTAGAATGTTGAAAGCGACCTGTCGCGCACCAACGTAAAATAACTGAAGAAATAAAAAATGCGGTACTAGCTCAGTTGGTAGAGCGCGACCTTGCCAAGGTCGAGGTCACGAGTTCGAGCCTCGTGTACCGCTCCAATTTCGAACCAAAAGAAATTGTAGTGTTGAATGAAAATATAATGCGGTACTAGCTCAGTTGGTAGAGCGCGACCTTGCCAAGGTCGAGGTCACGAGTTCGAGCCTCGTGTACCGCTCCAATTTCTAACCAAAAGAAATTGTAGTGATAGTAAATTTAGTTATGCGGTACTAGCTCAGTTGGTAGAGCGCGACCTTGCCAAGGTCGAGGTCACGAGTTCGAGCCTCGTGTACCGCTCCAATCTTTTTATATCCTTTCAAAATCCTTTGTATTAAAAATCATAAATAAAATTATAATTTAAAATCTCTCTTATCTACTTTATTCTTTGTGCAATATTCAGCATTAAAGTTTTGGTTGTTAGAAGCTATGGTTTCTCGCGCGAGCTATGCGCCTACAATAAAGCTGTTGTACTTTGAAGTTATGAGGTATGAGTGAGGTACAGAGGAGTCAATACTTTGAAACCGAGAGCTTTTATTAAAATAGCTCCCCCTGAATAGTTGCTATAACTCGTCTAGAGCCACCAGAATCGCGATGTTCACCTAAATAAATACCTTGCCATGTACCTAACGCTAAATAACCATTTGAAATAGGAATACTTAACTCGCAGCCTAACGTACTGGTTTTTATGTGTGCAGGCATGTCGTCGTCACCTTCATAATCGTGGCGATAATAAGGCTGACGCTCAGGAACGAATTTATTGAAATGGCTCTCCATGTCCATACGAACAGTGGGGTCTGCATTTTCGTTTATTGTAAGGCTCGCTGAGGTATGCTGAATAAATAAGTGCAACAAGCCTATTTTGTAACTCGCCAGTTCAGGAAGCTGAGACAATATTTCGTCATCGATTATATGAAAACCTCGCGGGCGAGGCTTTAATGTAATTTGCTTTTGCTGCCAACTCATAATTTATCGAAACTAACTTCAATGTTTGCATTACCAGCATCACAGCTAAATGGCATGATGATTTTTTTACCTTGGCTTTTGTGAGTAATTGTATGACCCTTACCCGATACCACAATAGGCGTTGCCATATCAAAGTCGAAGCCTTTCTCGCCAAGTAAATTTTTAGCACCACCAGTTACCATGTTGGTTATTTCGCCAACCATATCGGTAACTTCTTCATCTATAGCATCAGGGCGTTCGCCAAGCATACGCTCCATGATGGTTAATGCTAGTTCTTCATCAAATGTAATTGAAAATGATCCTCGCGTTTGCGGGCCAACCATACCAATCAAACCTGATACATCACCACAGGCTATCTCATCAGTTTTAATGCGAGGTTTACCTGGCTTCAATTGAGTTTGAGCCATAGTGCTCAAAACATTAATTAAAGAAGATAAAAAAGGATTGATGAATTCTACATTCATAGTGGCTACTCTTAAATTTGTTCTGTGAAATGACTATATAGTTTGAGTATAGTCACTAAGGATAACTTTGAAGGATTATGATGCTCTGCAAGATTCACATTTACCATGTGCTTCTATTGTTTGCCCTGATACAACAAAGCCACCTTCGGCAGCTAAATTATTTAGCTCATGCGAAATTACACTCGAGTGTAATTCTTTGACAAAACCACAGGTATCGCAAATTAACAATTGTACTGGGTGTATATGATCAAAATGATGACACAGCATAAATGCATTTGTGCTTTCAATTTTATGAATAAAACCTAGCTCAGCTAAAAAGTCTAATGCACGATAAATAGTTGCAGGTTTAGCACCCGTTTCAGTTATTTTTAATTGCTCAAGTAAATCGTATGCACCAACACCACCTTGTGCGCTGGCTAATAGGCGAAATACTTTCTCGCGGATAGGCGTAAAACGCGCACCACGGTTGTCACAAACTTGTTTTGCTTTACTTACGAGTGATTCTATATTCATCATTACTCTTATCCTTATGCTACCGTGATATACTAACATACTGTGTTGTAGTTGCAGCGTTTTTATTAAGCGCTTTTTACCTAGGAAACCCAGTAATGCACGAACTATTAGCTATATTTATTTTCTTTTTTGCGGTTATTGACCCCATTGGTACTGTACCTGTATTTATTGCAGTCACACGTGGTGATGATGAGAAATTTAAACGCAAAGTTATATATAAAGCGGTAGGCGTATCTGCATTAGTGCTCTTATTTTTTGTACTTGCAGGTGAGCAATTACTTAACGCAATTGAAATTCCGCTTTCGGCTTTTCAAATAGCCGGCGGTATCATATTACTTATTTTTGCGCTCTCAATGATATTTGGTGAAAGTAAACCAGAAGCCGAAATTAAAAGTGTACGCGACAGCACTGAAACCGCTATTTTTCCGCTTGCGATTCCCTCTATCGCGAGCCCTGGCGCTATGTTAGGCGCCGTATTAATGACTCGTAATGAAGAATATACTTGGGTTGAGCAGTTACTAACGTCTTCGATGATGCTTGCTGTATTGGCTGTTGTACTGGTTTTGTTACTGCTTGCAACGCATGTACATAAATTAATTGGTGACAGTGGTGCAAGTATAGTAAGTAGAATTATGGGGCTTATTTTAAGCTCGGTTGCGGTTACCAATATTTTAAATGGCATAGCCCATTATTTTGGCTTGCAGGTTTTCTCTTAACATTGATGCTCGCTAGGCTTTTGTGTAAAATGCAGCGCCTTTTAAGCTGTGCTTAATAACTTTAATACCCTGAGGTTTGCTTTGAATAAATGTACTTTGGATAGACGCTTTTCTGTGGCCCCAATGCTTGATGGTAACGACTAACCGTCTATATTTGACTCAATGCTATGATTTATAAGGGCTTTAATCTCTAGTTAGAAATTGGCTGTCTTCCTATTGTCTTCCCATCTTAATGAAATAATCGTAAATATCCAGAAATAATTGTTGTAACTTTTCAGGATGCTAAGCGAATAATATACAGTTATCCTATAGGGATAATAATTTGTGGGATTATAAGAATATATAGTCCAAGAAGGTAGCTGTGGAAAAAGTTGAGCTTATCAATAAGGCTGTTAGTTGACGAGATTAGAACATCCCTGTTCGATGATACCCTGTTACATTTTATGCGATCAGCTTATTGATATTTGTGGAATGATCTCTAACAACTCAATCAAACTTTATTTGTATTTTAGGCTGTTGTAAGTAGAGGCTCTATCTTTCAGCTCTTCCTTAGCCTTTTTGCGGCGAGCGTCCAACAACTCTACCAAATCATCAATATGCACAAGTAGGGGAGCTTTTTGGCTATCCATAATTTTAAAAACATTTAATGCCAACTCACCTGACTTGATCTTCTTCACAGTTATGTCATAGCTAAATGGGAAATACTGTTCAGTGACATCCGCTAGATGAATAATACAGCTGCCAAATTGTTCAAGTAGTCCTAAGCGAGTAGTGACCATATTACTTACCTCTTTGTTGTGTTTACGGTTACGGCGATTTTCGATTAGAGTGGATAATCCAAATAAGCTAAGCTTTCTATTTGAAGAGCTTTGCAAAATCAAAAGTTTTGGGTTGTCGCTAAGCATCTTTTCAAACTTAGATTTATTACTATCTCCAAAATATTTTTGGCGAATATCATCTGCTGATATTTCATCTGTACCATATTCGTTAAAAAGTAGATTAAGTGTTTTCAGTGGATTACTCCGTCTCAATTTTAATATCTAAGAGATAATGTGCTGAATTAATACAATCTGTTATTATATACTGAGTTTTTTTGAGCAAATTATTTTATGGCAGAAAATACAAGTGATTCAGCACTGATATACACCGGAAAAAGTGAAGTATATGAAGGGCGAAAATGTAAAATATGTGGTTGCACGTTAAAAATTAGAAAGAGAGGTTGTCATGATTGCTATTTACTTGCCCGTTTAAATGCTCGGCCATTGGCAGACCTTAAAAAAGAAAATACAGCTAGGCGAAATAAAGCTATAGCGGGGGGCTATAAAACTTATAAGTCGGCGTATCGATGTGATAAGTGCATTCGTTTAATGGACGATATCCCTGAAGATAAAATAGACGTGATTAGAAAAAAGTTTAAAAACAAGAAAGATGAAGAGGCAAGGTTAGGGTGGTATCGATTCTCGGCCAACAACTATTGCACAGATTGTAACGTGATCGACTATCGAGCTAAGCAGTTTTACTTTCAACATCCTAAAAATCCAGAATTCAATAAAAATGGAGAGAAGGTTGTTTGGACTGAGATACCGATTCCTGAAGCTGGCAGCTTTAATGAGGTGCTCGTGGAAGCATTTCGTCCAGGAGCAAGAGAGGGGCTCAAGTACGTCAGAGACTATTTTGAAAAACAGACTGACGAAATAAGAAGGTCTGCTAAAAAAACCGCTATAAAAAAGGTTTACATAGCTAACGGCGGTTATAGACGATAAGTTAAGTGTTGTTTTACTTAATTTTTTTAGCGTGTTTGATAAGCCTAATTAAAATGATGCTCAGCACAGCAGCTGGTAATAGCCATATAAAATCACTCATCTTAAACTCTCAATATTTGAAGTAGTACTTCAACCTTAATGATTTTGATGTGTTTTGCAAATTTAAGTCGTTTATCTATTACCTTTCAATTTTTCTCCTGACTTATGCCTAGTTAGTTTTAGGACAAATAACTAGGAAAAATAATGAAAGATCGAAAATCACCGTTTATACGCCAATATGTACGCGCTAGTAGATCACCGTGGGATGACAGTTCTACAATTTTGCTATTAGCTGATGTAGTTGATAAGCAAACACTAGAGATGGGCTTCACAAACTACATTTATCTACACCGAGATAGCGTGGGGAGTGTTTTGGGTATTAGTATTTCTCAACAGTTGTTAGCTGCTAACCCTGAGTTCTCGGAGAGGTATTTGGAAGGTATTGAGATGTATGCTTTTTTACTCATACATATTGAAGAAATAACAAAATTTTGTGGGTTGTTTACTGCAGAATTTGAGCAACTATTTATGCTAAAACCGAATGAGTATTTTGCAGCTACAGAGTGCCATTGGTTAGATATATTAGAAAATACCTAAAAACCTTTAGCGAACCACGTGGTTCGCTTTTTTATTTCCCTGCAACGCTACTAGTTATATGTATAGAACCAAAAATAAGTTACACACTGCATGTTCATTACTCCAAAAAATTGCACCGAGCCTGGCGCTAAACAGGCTTACCTACCTGAAGAGCCTTTGTGGTGATTCACTGCATTTAAATGAATATTCATACTCTGTATGACGTACAGGGTTATGTAGGGAGAAAACAATATAGCGATTGTTTTGGCGGCAAGGCCCGAATGCGCGGTCTTAGTTACCTAATGTAGACAGGTTAAAAATAAAAAGGAGTGAATAATATTCACTCCTTTTTTACATTCAAATTTTATCGTTTTGATATTCTATGCGAAATATCAACAATGCCTCTTAGTTGTGCATACCTAATTAAAATAGGTCATATACATAAGAGATATTATGAAAAATAAACCAATAAAATGGCAGTTCGGGGTGATAGTTCGAACACTCTCAGATGTGTGCTCCATAAGCGGCTACACATTTGCGTTATCGGGTTGGCTTCATTACAAAAAGGTCTGTGATATACCATTAATTACAGATATGGCAGCTAACTCGTATGTACTGTTGATTTTAGCGTGTTACGCAAGCCATTTGACATTGGATATTATTGCGCAGTGGTCTAATCGCCATTAACTTCTAGAGCATCATTTTGATGCTCTTTTTTATGAATAGAATAGGGCGGTAATTTCATCGCAAAATTTAGTGCGATACACAATGGCGGATTGTAATAGTGCAACATCATTCTGAGTCATGAATGGTTGTTGGGTCTTTTTGTTTGTTCGTGCGGGGAGCTCTGTGTATAGCTGAGTGTGTAATCTTTTTATATCATCAAATATTTGCGTAGATTGTGAAAATATAAATACCTGTTGGTAGTGGCCTGCTTTAAGTGAGGCGAGGTATTTGAGCAGTATAGTCTGACGTGTCGATTTACTTTTAAATGAGTTTTCAATTTCGATAGCAACGACGGTTCTATCTGGTAATACGGCCACACCGTCTACAATTCGCGAACTGCTTTGATTATAAAGTCGTTTAAATTCTGGCTCAGATAAAAATCCTGTCCATAGCGGCCTGTAAATGCCGTCTGAGGTATGGTTATGTAATCCGCGAAGGGCAACAAATGTATTCATCAGGTCGTGCATTATGTGGTTGTGGTTAACCTGCAGTGCGGGGTTTAATTTTGAGCGAAAGTAATAATCGATACTGGTTTGTTCTTGTGCGTATTTAGCTCCTGAGTAGCTAGGAATATAAACCCGCCCATCGGGGCTTCTATGTGTAGGGACCATCGTTAACAGCTCTTCGTCTACTAACTTATTTAAATGGGCAAGTGCTTGAGGTTGACTTATATTATAGAGCCAGCGAATAATCACTGGCGCGACAATAGAAAACCTGACCGCAATAAGAACTGTTAGAGCAGTACGGTTTATACCCTTTTGATAGTTGTTAGCACCTACGTTATATCGCATATCAATGTCAAAATAGCGGGCGTATTGGTGAGTATAGTCGTTATCTTTTTGCATTCGTGTTCACTAAATCAGGAGTCATAATTTATATAACTCCCGAGTATGCGAAATTGACTGCTTATTTAGCGCGAACCATCAAAAATTGCCCATCGTTATATACATCACCAAACGCGATACTCATAAGCTTTTCACTACTGGCGCCGTTGCGTGATTTAGACTGCGCTATATCAACCACAGTCACTGCATTAGTACTCAGTTTTAAATCTTTTGCTGCAATGAGCACATTATCAACTGCACGCGCAATTTCAGTATGGCCTCGGTAGTTTTTGCCTGTTTTATCTGTATGGTGCAGTATCAAAATTGCCCTTCCTTCGTTTCGTAATGCATCAATACATTTGTTGTAGTAGTTCCAGTCGTTTTGATTGAGCTCCTCTGCGGATGTATACAGCGCGGATAGGTTATCGAAAATCACTACATCGGCCCATTCAATATCACTGGCGAGTGCATCAAAACCGTCAGGTGTTGCGAGGTCGGGCATTCCTCCTGGAATACTTTTTCTATGAATTACTCTAAATAATTGGTCACCAGGCCAAGCGCCTATCGCGTTAAAAATATTGGCAAAACGTGTTTGTATTTGATGCAAACCTAATTCAGCATCAATATACAAAACTTTTTTAGCTTCGCACGGCTCATTACCAAAACTAGTAGTGCCAGCAGCAACACACGCTGCGATATACTGAGATATATAGGTTTTTCCAGAGCCAGCTCCGGCAGCAAGCAGTGTAGCCTCTCCGGCTGTTAATATTGAAGGTACAATGATGCATGGTTGAGGAATATCGGCCTGAACAATACTAAGCACGCTATCGGCTTGTCTTAATTGATGTAATGGATTAGGTGTGTTTGTTGATTCAGTGTTTGGTGAAAATTGTTGGGTATGTTTTTGGTCATTCATATTAATAAACTCCTATGAGATTGCGATATTTCGGAATTTCTAAATAGGATGTCGAAGAACGAACTAATTGCGTTTTATGTAAAATTATCCAATTTATTTTTTATTTTTATTAGGCGTGTTTTTGAACGTAGAAAATTTGTGTGAATTAAACCTATAAAGTAAGACCCCCTCTTAAAGAGGGGTCTTACTTTATAGGTTATTCTTTATTTCAATTAGGCAAAAATATTACTGTATTCATTGCAAGCCGTTGCGCGTTTGCTCTTTTAATGAAACAAGGGATGAAACCATTAAAGAGAAGCCGCTTTCAGCGGATGGCCTCGTCGCTTCGCTAGTCAACCATTGGGCCTAAAACGCACGCCAGCTCTGATGTTGCTCCGCAACGAGCTGACTCAACGCGCTATCGCGCTAGCGTTGTAGACCCTGCGCGAATGCACCTCGCTACGCTCTGTACCAACCGCCATACCGCCGCTACAGACAATGCGATGGGTGCCCCATTATCCGCATTTTTCTTCGCTTTTATTTTCTGACGAAAATAGATGGTTCGATATCAATTTGTGCCAAATTTTAATCGAATTTCGCTGATGCGAAACACTATCGCGGTTGGTACAGACCAGCTGTACATTCGCGCAACTCCATGTGTCCTAAGCTTCGCTTATGCCACATTACGCGCTTGCTGGCCTCATTCTGAGGCGCTATTTTTTCAGTTTTTCGTGCCGAAAAATGCGTTTTATAAGAGCGTCTTTTAGACAAAAGCGCCTTCAAATAAACTTATTAATGAACTTTTTAGATAAAGAGGAGAGGGTTTTTACTAAAAAAATTAAGTGAAAATAGAAGAAAAGTGAATGCCTTATTCAAACTGTTTGTTGCTGAGCTGCGCAGTCAAACAGTTTGTTTTTTATCACGAAATCATTAAATTTGATAGCATAAATTAATAATTAAGAAGGTTTAAAAAATGAAAAACGACGCTAATGATATTGCTATTAATCCCTCAACAGGATTACCTATCACAAATGCGAGCGCTAATATGGTTGATGTTGGTGGCAATGTGGTGGGCCAACCTGATAGGGTCATGACTGTTTATGAGATTGAAGAGTCGATAGCGGATTTAAACGATGATGGCTGCTTTGACTCATTTGATGACCGCTTTTAATGCCCGAGATATTGAAAGTAGTTAGCCGGTATCGAATAGAAATCGTATATTCGACCATTGTATTTGGTGGCTCAGCGGTACTTTCTTTCCTGTACCAATCAACTCAAAATTTTGCTTGGTTTATCGCTCTAACTTTGTTTTGCACTAAAATGGCTATTGGCATAATTAACTATGAGCAATATCGCCAGAGAAATAACCAAAGCGTGAAGATGATGCTCAAATATTTGTTATTTAAATTTGTATAAAACCCGTTTATTTGTCCTAAACGCAAAGCGCCCTGATTTTATCAAGGCGCTTTTTTAGTTTTATAAACTTACTTAATTATTTTAATTTTCCCCATATTTCCCGCTAAACTCCCTACAATTTATTTTTTAATTTAACTTATATCTGCCACTCTAATTTCATGGGAAGTTTGTTTTGACTTTAAGTTCATTCTAGCAAGTGGCCCAATTGCGCTGGTTAAGTTGAACTTGCCTTCAAATTTGTAGTGAGTAAATTACAAAATGAAACTGATATGGTGTAGTTTTAACTTATTTAGATTTTACCAATGTAGATCGATGTATAAAGGATACTGATGTTTAAAGACGCAAAGAAGCTCATACAGAATAGTATTTATGATAAAGCGTTAAATTCACTTGATGTAACAACCAAAACAAAAAATGTCATCAAAAGCCATATGACTTGGTTTGATAGCTTTAAAACAGTTGGAGATATTTATCGTTTTTTAAAAAGCAACGCAGACTCAGATTCAGGGAAACGGTTAAGTAGTGAGCTTGAACGAAGTCATATCCCTAATTATGAGTCCTTACTGAGTGAGTTTGAAACCCAATTTAAATCAGAATTAATGCTAGTAACACAGTTCGCTGATTTTAAAGTCGGACAGTCTTATATGTCTCGTGAGCTTTTAATACCTATTGGTAAGTATGACACTCGTTTGGGTGGGATACAGTTACACGAAAGCGAAGGCGATTTAAAAGAAATAGTTATTAAAGCTACCTTAAATGATGGCAAATACCCTAATGAGTGGTTATCAAAGGGGAAGCTATTAAAATATTACATGAAAAGCATATCGGGCGTATTTAAAGAGTCCTACAAAGATAATGCTGCAATAATCAATTCAATTGATATACCAATACATGCGTTTGTACGCGAGAGCGCATCTGACAACTTATTTAAGTATTATGGTATTTTTAAATACCTAAGTCATGTAACGGAAGATGATTCAGGAAAATGGTTTACGTTGGAAAGTGCGAGCAACAACAGTGTTTTATCTACAAATGATATCTTCAATGCGCTTACCCAGGCTGTTAGTAAATCTAAGCATGATTCGCCACAAGCAAGACAGAAAAGGTTATTAAAAGCACCTAAAAAGCCAAGAAAGAGATTGGTAGTGACACCTGTGTATGACAGAAATCCTGATGTGATTGTTGAAGTTTTGGAGCGTGCAGGCAGTAAATGCGAAAAGTGTTTGAATGATGCACCTTTTAAAAAAAGAAAAGATGGAATGCCATATCTAGAGGTTCATCATGTTGTGCGCTTAGCTGATGGTGGAGATGATACAGTTGAAAACGCAATTGCCCTTTGCCCCAACTGCCATAGAGAAAGTCATTATGGTTAATTACAGTTTTTGTTTAAAAGGATTTGTTATGAAGAAGGTTATTTTAACATTCATCACTATTTTGTAGTTACCGACATTAGCTGATTATCCATCGAGTTTTTCTAACGCTAAGAGCAAAGCAGAAAAGTATGTTTATCATGACAGAAATACGACGTTCTATTGTCAGTGTGACTTTGTCTTTGATGACATAGCCGATGTTGATAATGATGGTGATGTTAAAGAAACAAAAGTTAATCCTCTTAGCTGTGGCTATAGTCCGCGTAACCCGATTACATCTTCAGGCAAAGAGAATAAACGTGCATCACGTATTGAGTGGGAACATGTAATGCCAGCTCATTTAATGGGTGGTAATTTAGAGCAATGGCAAAATCCCAAAGCATTCAGCGAATGTAAGAGGTCAAATGGTAAATATCTGTCAGGCCGAGACTGTGCTTATAAATTGGTACCTTCATTTAAAAAGGCTCACAATGATATGAATAACCTAACACCAACAATAGGTGAGCTCAATGGAGATAGATCAAACTTTAGCTTTGCTTTTATTGAAGGTGAAAAGAGAGCATACGGGCAATGTGATTTTGAAGTTGATTTTGCTTCAGACTTAGCTGAGCCAGCAGACTTTGTTAAAGGTAATATAGCTCGCATTTATTTTCATATGGTTAAAGAGCATGGTGCAATTATTTCAGATGAAGAAATGGTTATGATGAATTCGTGGGATAAAGCTGATCCAGTTGATGAGTGGGAGTGTGAGAGAAATATGCGAATAGAAGCGGAGCAGGGGATGGCTAATAGCTATGTGTCTAAAGCTTGTGATTAAGGCATATCCAATAGGCTGCTATGAGCGATAACCGGACACTGAAAAAGTTAAATTTATTCCTGTGTTTTGAGTAGAAATCTAATTTTGTCCAATAACATTATTAAACGCCGTTTTGGGGCAAAATAACATGCTTAATTTCTAGCTGTTTTAATTACTTGTTTACAAAGGTAATTATTGGTGAAATTATCATGGTATGTAATATACGCCGTTTTGTTGTTTTATAAGCTGTTAGCTTACAAGGAATATTATGAGTACTTTAGATCATTTAACTAATTGGGACATTGAGTTGGTTAAGAAAGTAGTTGATCACTTAAATGAATTCGGAATTGTATCGGATGAAGATGGTTATGGTTTTCCATCTACATGGATTGAAAGGTGGTCAGATGCGTGTACAGACTATTTAAAAATACATGGTTATAAAGGTGGACCCTTATCTGATATTGGTGAATTCTTTAGTGGGTATGGTGCAGTATATGGTTTATATAATACAACTGGAATTAGTTATAAGTCTGCAGGTGAATACATCACCAAATTAGCAACTAGCAACATGCAAGTCAATCGGACGACTAACACTGTTGCCTTATTTGCTAAAAAACAGCGCAAGTACGCTGCAGTTCCTTGCGGCGTTATCACTGTCCGCTCATGGCACTGAGCCCAACTTCGGCTAAGAGCGATTAGCGGTCAGTCGAGCCATCTCAATCTTAAAGTATCTTTGAACAGATAGCTCTAGATATGACGATGGCTGATTTTAATATATAGCGAACATCTTACGCGCATACTTCAAGCTTTAATCTCTTCGGGTTTAATTCCCCGCCGCTTGCGGCGTAAAGGTTTTTGACCTCATGCTAATTAAGATACCCCTCTTCGCGAAGCGAGTTTGAACCTAAGCGAAAAGCCTTGGCGCGGGGTAGTTCATTGCGCCAAGGTTCTCCTCTCCCATCGAAACATAATAATTACTTATACAGAGACGCGACTATGACATCGGTTCATCGAAATACTTATGAGTTTCTTTATATGCAGGTCTCTGTTGGATTCTAGAAATATATGCAGCTACCTTAGGTGATGGGGCAAGCATTCCAAAAGTAACCGCAGAATCTAGCAGTCCGCCGAAAACGATGTCTGCTGCTGTAAACTCATCTCCTAAAGCCCAACCACTTTGGGGAGTCATCGCTTCGATAGTCGCTACTACTCGCGTTTTATCACCCCACCCAGCTGTTGCTGAATTAGGATGCTCGATGTTTGAAGCCGCCAAGGTTAATGCCGGCTCAATGGTATTTCCAGCAATGAATAGGTATCGATAATATTTCGCTCTTTGATTAGACCCAATAGCAGGGGCGAGCTTCTTATCCAAATATTTATCAGAAAGATACGCACATATCGCAGCTGTTTCTGTAATAACGCTTTCGCCATCTACCAGTGTTGGCAATTTACCCATTGGATTGATAGTTTGCAGATCGCGCAATTCAGGTGAATCTTCAGAAAAATTAATATTGATTTGTTCATGTTGTACGTCTAGCTCTTTTAACATCCAATCAGTTGTAACTGATCTGCTCATTGAATTGTAATAGTGCTTCATCTTGTAATGTTCCTTTCTGTATAAGTTCAATTGTCAAAATACGGGTGAAATTGGTTAAGTGCTTCTAAAAAGTTTAGACTCTAGCCACTGATCTGAAGTATATTTATAAATATGTCACTTACTGGCACATTAAATTATGGCGAAGACAAATTTTAAAGATCGTGTTGCAAGGCGAAGTCGTTTGCTTGGGATGCTTCGTTCTGAACAACATTGGACAACATCTGATTTACGAGAACACTTAGATGTTAGTCAACGAACCTTGATGCGCGAGTTGGCAAGCTTAAAAGAAGAGGGATACCCAATCGAGTCAGATAGAGGTCGGGGAGGAGGTGTTCGTTTAGCAGGTCGATGGGGTATTGAGCGGCTAATGTTAAGCCATAAGGAGGTGATTGAATTATTACTGGCGCTCTCAATTGTTGAATCACTAAATTTACCCTTCATGACAAACAATTTGGAAGTAATCAAGCAGAAGTTATATCAAGCATTTCCTGCAAATCAGCGTTCTAGAGTAAGCAGAATTCGAAAACGGATATTTGTAAGCACACATGTTAGGAGCACTGCACCGTATCAATCATCAGATGATCACATTGATATATCACAGACTATATGTGAATCCTTTCTGGAGCAACGTTGTTTAAATATTAATTATATTTCGGAAAACAAGAGATGCTCTTCGAGAACTATAGAGTCTCATTATCTTATGCTCGCTTGGCCTGTTTGGTACATTGTTGCTTGGGATCACCTTAGAAATGCACCTAGAATCTTTCGTATAGATAGGATAAAAAATGCTGAAATAGCATCAAAGAGTTTTAAACTTCGACCGGAATTAATTGCGAACGACCCCTATGCCCATCATTTCTCATCAATTTAATCTGTTTTAATGTATTAAGTAAATGTCTGCTATTGGCACAAAGCGGAATATTTTGAGCTAAAGTTTATTCAGTAAAAGCGAGACGTTCATTTATCAGATTTTGCATATTAGATGAATGTTCTGGTCTAATTCTATTCAATACTTGGTTTATCTAACCTAACTCAATCACAATCTATGATTGGAATATCTGACCAACGGGTTGTGTAATGGGGCGATAAAAAAGCTCGTTTCATGCTCCATGATTTTGTGAGCATTTCACTTCCTAAAGATAAAGTGCCAACACCATAACGTTTATTTATAGCATCTAAGCACGCCATTACTTCTGGGTTATCTTTACTCACAGAAAACATATCTGCTTGTTGAAATAACTCACTTTTTAATTCTATTGCGCCAATACCGCAGCGATAAAAGCGCGTGTTAGCCTTATAAATATCATCAATAACATCTGAAACAGCACTGGCTATAACACTGGTATCTGATGTAGGTATAGGAAAATCATAGAGCAATGATTTCTTATAATACAGGTCTTCGTGTGGCGAGCTTGCAGCGAATGTAACAAGTCGTTTTGCTAATGATTGTTGCTTTCTTAGTTTACGACCTACAATTGCTGCGTGTGTTACAAGGGCTGATTTTAATGTATTTAAATCACTTACTCTTTCTCCGAAACTTCTCGTCGAGTAGATTTCTTTTTTATTCTGTTTTACTTCATCCCAACTTAAACAAGCGATGCCATTGAGTTCACTTATAGTCCTCTCAACAACAACGCTAAACATACGACGCATTTCTTTTGGGTTTTGATTCGCTAAATCCCATGCACTTTTAATCCCCATTACCTTAAGTTTTCTACCGAGTCGAGAGCCAATACCCCAAACATCAGTAACATCCATACGCATAAGGACTTCTTGGCGTGAGATATCATCATTAATAACAGCAACCCCGTTATAACCAGAGAGTTTTTTCGCCGCATGGTTGGCTGCTTTAGCTAACGTAGGCGTAATACCAAAGCCTACACCAACAGGTAATCCAGTTTCGCGCCATACAGCTCGTCGTATTGTGTGTCCGTAATCAGCCCAGTGATTAATAATTCTAGAAAAACCAGTAAAACGTAAAAATGACTCATCAATACTATAAACATAATGGTCATCACAAAAACGATTAATGACCGTCATCATTCTCTCACTCAAATCAGCGTAGAGTTCATAATTTGAAGAG
>NZ_JACJEK010000023.1:0-71308 GCF_014164015.1 Pseudoalteromonas sp. SR41-1 | reverse complement strand
TGAGGGATCCCCACTTTATCCAGCGGCCTCTTTTTCGTAATTCAAAATAAAGTTTTTTAAACTTTTTTCTATATAGCTTTGTGTAATACGTCTCTTACATAGCTTTATGACTTGCTTGGCTAAGGTTAAAAATGAAAGAACTCGGCGATTCTTAACGCTATTTGCTTGAAATTTTATATGCCACTTTCTTTTTTCTGCTTCACACCCTATAAACCATAACGCAGTGCTCGCTATTGTGGCTATCAAGCATAATATTCCTATTCTATTTATGCCGGTGCTTTTACTAAAACGCCACGAAAAACCATATCTCAAACTTTTGTCATCGCGGAAATTTTGCTCTATTTGCATTCTTTTACTATATAAACCAACTACTCGCTTACTCGTCATTGTATTGTCTGATGTCGCGAGTAACCATGGCTCTTTAGCTAAGTTTTGATACATTTTTGTATCTTTCGTAAATCTGCTTTTTCCTTTTCTTCCTTTATTTTTTCCATGATATACGTGTAAAAATGCATCGCATGCTGTCGGGCTGGACTGAGTTAGTCGTGCTTGACCTAACGCCTTAGGTATATCGCTGGCACCAGCCCTAAGTTGTTTTAATGTATGCCATTGTGATTGCATGGCTAGTTTACACTTCATTGAGCCTCTTAATCGACCTATCATATGCCAACCAAGTTCGCGTACTTTACTATACCAAGGCGTAAGAAAGCCGCCGTCTGTTACAATATAGACACTAGAATGTCGTCCAAGCACTTCATAAAGTTCATCTAAAAACAGGCTGTTGGTTGCTGGGCTATCAAAATCCTTCTGCTCAACAATCATGTTATAAATCACGATAGAGCGCCCATCCACAAGTAAGCTTGCTCGCAGTAAGTGATAGTCGTGACCACAGGCACCGCTCCAGTCAACGGCAATTGCAAGCATGGGTAAAGAGTCAATAATAGGATGAGCTAATGCTTCATAGATAGCGACCCTTTCATTGTAGAGGTGAGTATTTTTTAAGAAGCGATCAACGCGTTTTATTTTATGTTTTACATCCACAGCGCCAGACAAATTTCTGCCGATTTCAGTTAAGGTAAGTTTATTGCCCGAAATTAATGCATTACTGCAGCTTAGTAATGTTTTTACTCTGGCATTATTGAATGGCGCTAATGCATGTTTAAAGTACTTATGGCAAACTGATGTCTCAGGCATAGCAGTTGTGACTTATGTGGGTTGTGGTGATTTACATAAGATCATAAATTGCTGTGCCTGTCACGTTTTGGGGATTCGTCAGCCCTTCGGGCAGCGCCTGTTTGGCATTAATGCTACGTTATCGCCCATTTATGGGGAATAACCACACTGCATAGGCTCTGCCTTGCCTAAATACCAAACAGGCTGCTGCAAATTTAACCTTGAAAGAACAGCAGACCCTAGTGACGAGCTAAGCCAAAAACTTAAACGCTTTGTACAAGTTGGAGAACCAATTACTCATTGGGATGGCCGAACTCGGCTCTCTGTTGCTGGCGTTCAAGACAAACTAAACCTACTCGAAATCGATAGTAAATTAGGATTTGGTGAAGGGGAGCTATGTTCTAATAAAATTTTTAAATTTGAAACAGGTACCGCGCCTTTCATTGCAGTAAATGAACTTTTTACCATGCTTTTGGCAAAAGAGTCGGGGCTCAATGTTCCCCATGTTGAGTTGCGCACTTACGCAGATGTAAGAGTATTTGTAATAGATCGCTTTGATAGGCGCGTTACACAAGATCAAAACCGTGTATTACGTCGTCATATTATTGATGGTTGCCAAGCCACTAATTTACCTCCTTCTTATAAATATGAGCGTCAGCATGGTGATGATGGGGATGGTATTTATATTCGAGATGGCGTTTCTTTTGCAAAACTCTTTAGTGTTAAAACAACGAATGTACAAGCGTATGAGGCTCAGCTTATTCGTTGGATGACATTTAATATTTTAGTACGTAATTACGATGCTCATGGCAAAAACATTAGTTTTTTTGTTGGTAAAAATGGTTTAGAGCTTACGCCGTTTTACGACTTGGTAAATATAGAGGCTATTATTGAGCAGGGAAGCATTGACCGTGATATGGGCTATTTACAGCCTAAAATATCAAGGTGCTATGCTATGTCAGTGGGGGAGCATAATTCGCAAAGTGCGGGCAATTTTACTAATGAGATTACAGCTTACATGTTAGCTGATTTTGCTGATGAATTTGCTATTTCACTACCACGGATGCAACTACTTATGAGTCAAACCGTTGATTCTGTATTAGCCGCAATTGATACGGCTACAGTTTCTGCTGTTAAAAATAACTTATCTTCTGCTGAATTAGCACACATTGATTTGTGCATAAAAATAATTAATAAAGCTGCAAATAAGCTGAGTGAGCAAATAATACAACTACCAAATATGCATTTATTTAAATATTAGAAAATAAATACACGTATTTTGAGTGATAAATTCATATTTTGGTTGTCAGCATCAACGCGATATTTGCAAATTAAAATTAAAAGCGAGAGATAAATTCCGGCTTACAATTTAAAAGCTACGCTTTTCGCGCGAGCAAGCTTCGCGCCTACAGGTGTTGAGCTTGGCCTTATTTAAAAGCCAAAGCACGATATGAAATCGCACCTACGCTTTTGTTAAGAGTGGTGTTTACATTAATGTAGGTGAGGTTTTATACCTCGCTTAAAAATGGATTGTTTTTACCATTGAAAAGTGAATTATTGTTCAATGTAGCGCTTAAAAGTAATGAGGCAATTAACTCTTCTATTCGCCTCATTGCATGAGGCAAATAAATAACATAGACTGAAGCTAATTACCTTTAGGACTAATGACTATGTGGATATGGCAACAGCAAAACTGGCCAAACTTTACGTGGGATGCTGCAGTGCTTGCTCCTTTACTAAGGGATCTTTCATATAATCAAGGTTTATTAGTAGGGCGTATGGGCGTGCAAAGTGCTCAACAAAAGCAGCAGGCCCTTGATACCTTACTTGCAAATATTATTTACTCCAGTGCGATTGAGGGTGAAAAGCTTAATGCATTTTCGGTTCGCTCTTCTCTTGCTAAAAAGCTCAATATTAATGAGCAACCTTACCCAACAACAGTGCAAAGCGATAATCTTGCAGAGATTATGCTTGATGCAATAAATAACACAGACTCACCGCTTAATTTAGAGCGAGTGCTTAATTGGCATCGCTTATTGTTTGCAGGTGAGCAAAGCTTATTTACTAAAATTGAGGGCGGGCAATTGCGTGGTGACGAGCCAATGCAAGTGGTGTCGGGGCGCTTAGATAAACCGGTATTACATTTTACGGCGCCTCCTAAAGAGCGAGTAAATAAAGAGCTTTCGCTATTTTTTAACTGGTTTAACAAAACGCAAAACGAACCTCAAATAGATCCTTTTATTCGGGCAGCTATCGCACACTTATGGTTTGTAACAATACATCCACTTGAGGATGGTAATGGGCGTATTACACGCCTTATAACCGACCTGGCATTAGCGCAAGAACATGCTGAGTCAATTCGGTTTTACGCTATGTCGGTGGCTATTTTAGAAGACAGAAAAAGCTACTACGAGGTGCTTGAAGCCACTCAACGTGGAGATCTTTGTATTACAAAGTGGATTAAGTGGTTTTTATGTACGCTTAATAATGCGATACACCATACGCTTAATAATATTGAGCAAACAATTTTTAAAACCAATTACTGGGCAAGTAAAGATCAAACAAAGCTAGGTGAGCAGCAAGTAAAAGTGCTTAATAAGTTACTTGATGGCCAATTTGAACAGGGTATTAGCGCGAGTCAGTATCAAAAGGTAGCTAAGGTTAGCCGTGCAACCGCAACACGCCATTTATCGGACTTGCAAACGCTTGGATTTTTAACAAAAACCGCCGCAGGTGGGCGTAGTACACGTTACAAAATTGCCTAATGAGACAATTAAACATGTTATTCGCCTCATTGTGTGAGGCGAATAGGTGTTTGAATTATTGTAGGTGAGGTTTTATACCTCGCATGGTGTTTTTATAAAGCCAAAGCGCGATGTAAAATCGCACCTACGGTTTTGTTCAGTGCAGTGGTTTAATTATTGTAGGTGAGGTTTTATCTATGAATCTTTGTTTAGCTCTGTAATCGCTTTAATACTAAATGCGTGCATAGTTGTGTAGTGTTGCTTTTTAATGATTGTTTTAACGATACTTTGGTCAATATTTAAGTAATCGTGAACAAGAGCATTTCGTAAGCCTATAATTTTACGCCATGACAGTAGTTCTGCCTCGCTCAAAAAGCCTAAATTAGTAAGTTCGCTAAATGTTTGATAGGCGTTGCTACTGGTACTACTTTTGTGCTGCTTTAGCCAATGCTTTGATAAACCAATACACACCTCGGTCATTAACTGTAGTAATCGCTCTGCAGCTCGGTAGTCTCTACTATTAAGTGAATCGATTTGACTGAGTTCGTCGAGTTCTTGCATATATTCGTCAATATGGCGTGTTACTTCACTTAAATAAAGTGTAATTCCGGTATCAGTATGTTTACTCGCTATGGTTTCAAATTCGAACTGGCTATTTATACGCTGCTGCTCTTTCATCGCTCTAACACTATTATTGCTTATAATTATTTTTCCATATTCAATAACGTTGAAAGCTAAATAACTTGGAATAATATTTATATCAACAATCGAAATAAGTTGTTCGTTAAGATTAAGTGCATTACTTATTTCAAGCTCAAGCTCTTTTGGCCTAAGGCGCTTATCGAACGATTCCAGATCAAAGTTTTTAAATGCTATGGCTAAGTCAATGTCACTATGGGGCTGGGCTGTCCCTTTTGCGTGGGAGCCATATAGCCAAACTACATCAATGTCGGTGTTTTGATGTAAATACTCAATTATTTTTTGTATAACTTCATTTGCCACGAAAAAGTAACCATTGATAAAAACAGTAATAATAACCTATCAGTTTTATAGTGAACATTAAAACTGATATTTGTTTTATTTAATTTAAAAGCTTCGCTTTTCGCGCGAGCAAGCTTTGCGCCTACAGGAGTTTAGGCGGGCTTTGTAGCGTTGATTGGGAGATATGAGCCGTTACTAAAGAGCTAAGTGCGATGTAAAATCGCACCTACAATTTAAAAGCTTCGGGTACCTATTACTCCAACCGCGTTACTTTCACTTTTATTTTACCTGCATTAGCGCCGTAAAAGCGGCTTAAGTCGTTTGCAAATGGGCAAAACTCGCCAGATTTATCCATTTTAATATCGGCGCCGTTGGCTATTTCAAAAAGGTGGTCGTCGTTTTTATTTATAGCACCAATAAGTGAAAACCATTGTGCACGAGGAAATCGTCTAAATGGTTCAAGCACAGCCATGGGGATTTCTTTTACGCCAAGTTGTACGTTATCGCGGTTCCAGCCTAATGGCGTGCACTTTATGCCATCGTCAAACCAGTATTGATTTGGGTATGGGGTAAAGCGGTACGTAGCGCCTTGCTCTAGCATAAGGCCGGTTGCGTTATATTGCTCTGAGGCAAATACCATTACATCTTGGCTTTGGTTAATGCTCAGCACATTCATGTTTTGATTAGCCAGTTCTATATGTTGGCTTAAACCAATAAAGCTAAGTGTGGTGTTGTCGTTATAGCTAATTTTGTAATGCAGTTTTTTAAGCGATTCTGGGCGGTAACTGGTTAGCTTATTAATGCGTTCGGCTACGCTGTAGTGCACTAAAGGCTCAAGGTTGCTGGCTTCGTCATCAATTAATACATAGCACTGCCTATCTACTAATTTAAAAAATGGGTTAAACCAAAAGTAATTTTGTTGGTGACTTAATGCGAGCGGATCGGGCGTTACGGTTACGTCATCTTGTGCTACTAAGTTGCTATCGGGAAGTAGGGTTTCGTAATCTATATCGTGGCTAGTGAGTAACGAAATATTAAGCGGTTGTTCTATTAACCACTCAAGTGCGTAGCGCAAGCAAATATCGGCTAGGCCATCGCGGTAGTAACCGCCGCCAATGTCTGAATGCGCTCCTGCAAACCATAGCTCGGTAATATTGCTTTGATGGTTCATGAGTGTGGGTTCAAACGCGCGGCGTTTTTCGTCAAGGGCTACGCAGTGCAGCGCGTGAGTAATGTTGTTGGCAATGGTGTGGTTTTCAAAAATAACGTGCTCTGCGCCGCGTGTGGCTTTACTTACTTTTGATAAGCCAATAGAGGCGACGGTATCAAATACACATACGTAAACATTATCAGCAATTAAAGGCTCTAGGATTTTGGCAAAACGCCTAGCAAGTGCACCGCCTCGGCTAAAACCCGTTAGCAGTATGGCATCGCCTATTAGGTAGTGAGCTTTAAAGTCGCTTAATGCTTGATTTAAAATACTGGCTACGTCGTCACCACGAGGTGCAAGGGTTTGGTTTAAAATGCGTTTAAGGCGGCTGCCTTTAGTGCCAATACCTTGATAATAAAAACTGAGTTGGTTAGCAAAAGGAGTAATGGGGGAGTCTTCTAATTTACCGCCAAGCAGTAAATGCAATTTTAGAATGTTGGTAATATTAGAGTCTTCTTTAAAATGCTCTGAGCTAAATTGCTCTGCATCACGGGGCTCGTTTCCTGTGCCGTCAAAATTAAAAATTAGCGTTTTACCCGTCATAACCCAATTTCCTTAGTTGTTTTAAATACTCTACACAGACAATGTTAAATATTAAAGACAGTGATAACGCTCACTGTCTTTAATTTAGTATATATAGATTAGTGCAACTTCATTTTAGGGCGCACTACACGCAGCACTTTTTCGCTTATCCATAATGCAAAGGTTTTTGCGCTACCGTGTATGGCGCGTTGGTGCATACGGTATAAAGATATATACATAAAGCGGGCAATTTTACCTTCAATAAAAAAGGTATTGCTGGTTAGATTGCCCATTAAGTTACCTACAGTGCTGTAGCTTGATAAGTTAACAAGTGAGCCATGGTCGCTGTATTTAAAGCCGCGTAGTGGTTGCTGCTTTAGCGTTGCGATTAGATTTTTTTCGACGCACTGCGCCATTTGATGCGCCGATTGTGCTCGAGGTGGTACTTGCTTGCCATCGGCTTGGGTAAATGCGCAGCAATCGCCTAATACAAAAATGCTTTCGTCTACGGTGCTTTGTAAAAACTCGTTTACTTGAATTTGGTTGCTGCGCGTCAGCTCAAAAATACCTAAGTCTTTAATAAAGTCAGGTGCTTTTACGCCTGCTGCCCACACCATAATATCGGCATCAATGTGTTCTTCGTCTTTGGTGATAAAGCCTTGTGCGGTGCCTCCTTTTACTTGCGTTTGTTCGCGCACGTTTACGCCAAGCTTTAATAGCTCACGCTTGGCACTAACGGCAATACGCTCTGGTAATGCAGGTAAAATACGCGGGCCAGCTTCAATTAAATGAATATGCAAACGCTTAGACGACATATTTGTTAAGCCATAAAGCTTTAATAGCTCAGACACATGATAAAGCTCAGCTGAGAGCTCAACACCGGTAGCACCGCCGCCTACAATGGCAATATTAAGTGATTGCTGTTGGTTGTCGTCTTGGTGAAGGCGTGTAAAGCTGTCGAGTAATGAATGCTGAAAGCGCTCTGCTTGTTGGTTTGAGTCTAAAAAGTAGCAGTGATCTTTTATACCTGGGGTATTAAAGTCGTTACTTACGCTGCCAATGGCAATGACTAGGTGGTCGTAGCGCACGGTGCGCTCGGGTAAAATTGTGTGGCCTAGCTCGTCTAAAAGTGGTGCAAGGGTAACTGTTTTATTGCTTTGATCTATATTGCAAAAAGTACCAAGTTGAAAGTTATAGTGGTGTTTTGCAGCATGGGCTGAATACACAACGCCATCTAAATCGGGGTCAATAGAGCCTGTCGCTACTTCGTGCAGTAACGGCTTCCATATGTGGGTACGGTTTTTGTCTATTAGTAGAATTTCAGCTTGTTTTTTCTTTCCTAATTTATGGCCTAATTGCGTTGCGAGTTCTAATCCGCCAGCACCACCGCCAATAACGACGATTTTAGGTGTAGTAATATTCATAACGTTGCCCTCAAAAATAATATACCCAAGTGATCTGTATTTTTATTCGTTTTTTAAGATGACTTGGGTATCAATAAATTATTTTGGCAACAAGCAGTTACTACTCACTTTATAGTGCTTTAGTTTGCGCTTAAATAAAGGTGATGTCAGCAATAAATAATGTTATTTGTTGTATACTGAGTTGCAAATATTTCATACACACCGAGTTGCAAATATTTTATTTACACCGCATTTTTATAAGCATGACTATTGTTTAGCCATCAAAAGGACATTTATGACCACGCCACTAATTCAATCACTTGAGCAGCACTTTGGTTTTAGCCAATTTAGAACAGGGCAACAACAAACTATAGAGCAGCTTTTAAATGGTCAATCGTCGTTGGCTATATTTCCGACCGGCTCGGGTAAATCGTTGTGCTATCAATTAACTGCGTTGCATTTACCAAATTTAACGTTAGTTGTTTCGCCTTTACTAGCATTGATGAAAGATCAAATTAGCTTTTTAAATAGCAAAGGTATTTACGCGGCAAGCCTTGATTCGAGCCAAGATCAAATGCAAAGCAGCACCGTAATGAATGATGTGCGAAGTGGTAAAATTAAAGTACTAATGGTGTCGGTTGAGCGTTTTAAAAACGAGCGTTTTAGAGAGTTTATAAGCCAGGTGGCGCTTTCGATGTTAGTGGTAGACGAAGCGCACTGTATATCTGAATGGGGCCATAACTTTAGACCCGACTACCTTAAACTACCGCGTTACCGCGAAGAGCTTAATATTCCTTTAGTATTGCTGCTTACGGCAACGGCGACTAAAAAAGTTAAACGCGATATGGCAGAGCGATTTGCTATATCGCCTGAGTGTATTGTGCAAACGGGCTTTTATCGCGCCAATTTAGATTTAAGCGTGCTGAGCGTTAAAACCGCCGATAAAAACATCGAGCTTACCAACATTGTGCGCGCGCAAAATGGCCCTGGTATTGTGTATGTAACGCTACAGCAAAGCGCCGAGCAAGTTGCTAATGTGCTAAGTGCACAAGGTGTGCATGCGGTGGCGTATCATGCGGGGCTTGAAG
Organism: Pseudoalteromonas sp. SR41-1; assembly: GCF_014164015.1. Taxonomy (NCBI): domain Bacteria; kingdom Pseudomonadati; phylum Pseudomonadota; class Gammaproteobacteria; order Alteromonadales; family Pseudoalteromonadaceae; genus Pseudoalteromonas; species Pseudoalteromonas sp. SR41-1. The sequence goes on along the minus strand of NZ_JACJEK010000023.1, from coordinate 62,187 downwards.
ATACGCTACGCTGGCAAATTCAAGATGACTTTATGGCGGGTAAAATTAACGTAGTGGTGGCAACCATAGCCTTTGGTATGGGCGTTGATAAGTCAGATATTCGTTTTGTTATACATTACGATTTACCAAAATCGATTGAAAACTACAGCCAAGAAATTGGCCGAGCAGGGCGCGATGGCAATCCATCAAACTGCTACACCCTTGCTAATTTAGATGGACTAAATACGGTTGAAAACTTTGTATATGGCGACACCCCTGAGCTTAGCGGTATTGAATACGTAATTAACGATATTCGCCAAAGCCACCAGCAATGGGAAATGCAAGAATACAGCTTATCAAGCGAAAGTAATATTAGGCAACTGGCACTTAAAACCTTGCTAGTACAGCTTGAAATGCAAGGCGCTATAACGCCGCAATATGCCTACTACGCTGATTTTAAATATAAATTTTTGGTTGATAAAAACGAGCTACTAAGCCAGTTTGACGAGCAACGCCAAGCATTTTTAACGCAAATATTTAGCCATACCGATTTTAAAAAAATATGGGGCACGCTAAATTTTGACTCCCTTACGCAAGCCGCGCAGGTTGATCGAAAACGCGTAGTGGCAGCCCTTGATTACCTAGCCGAAAAAAACCTAATAACGCTCGAAACCAAACGTATTACCCAAGTATACAAAGTGCATGGGGAGGTTATAAATAACCCAGAACTTGCCCAGCAACTACACGACTACTTTAGTGATAAAGAACAAGCCGAAATTAAACGTATAGCTGCACTGGTACGCTTTTTTGAGCTACAAAGTTGTTTAAGCTATAACTTAGCGCGCTATTTTGACGATCAAAACGCACCACAGCAATGTGGGCATTGTAGTGTGTGTAGAGGCCATGCGGTTAAGCTTGAATACTCTATAGAGCCTGCATATATTGACGAGCAACTTATTTATCAAAAGGTGGATGAGTTTTTAGCGCATATGGCAGACAAAGGTAATCATAATGTGGGTATTGAAACCCAATGCCGCTTTTTAGCTGGGATGAGTGTGCCATTATTTGCGCGTAATAAAGTGCGCCAATTGAGTGGTTTTGCACTGTGCGAGCAAATGCGTTACAGCGATATAAAAGCAAAACTACTAGCGCGTTAAATTAGTTACTGTATCCTAGTGGCTTATTCAAAAAAGTAAGCCACTATGCCTCATATTGTTATTCCTGTTGAAAATATTTCTACTACCCCAGAGCCTGTTACGTGTGCTAACTGCCAAGCCTGTTGTTGCCAATTAGAAGTGCGCATAGTAACCGACACCGGCGTGCCTTTTAACTACATTGAATACGATAAATGGGGCAGCGAAGTAATGAAACGCGCTGACGACGGTTGGTGCCAAGCACTCGACCGCAATACGCTTATGTGCTCTATTTACGAAAACCGCCCATTAGTTTGCCGCGAGTTTGAAATGGCCTCAGACGAGTGTATTACCGAGCGCGATTTAGCGGGTATATAGTCCGCTATTATTAAAGTACATAAACATCAAAGGGGCTTAAAAGCCCCTTTGTTTATTACTTACTATAAAAATTAAACTTTAAAGTAGCTAATATACTTTTTAAGCGTGTTTGAAAGGTCAGCTAATGCAACGGCTTCTTGTGCGTTACTGTTAAGAGACATGCTGGTTTCTTTGGACATACTGGCAATTTCTTCCACGCCGGTACTAATTTGCGCCACGGTGGCTACTTGGTTTGATGTTGATTCAACAATTTCAAGCACGTTACTTAATGAGTCGTTAGCTTGTTGCTGTATTTGATGCAGTAACTCGTTTGCCTCATGGGTAAGCGTTAGGCCATTTTCTACTTGCGGTACTGTGGTTTCCATAGCTGTTACCGACGCTTGCGTGTTTTCTTGTACTTGCAAAATCATCTTTTCAATGTCGCCTGTTGCATCACCGGTACGCTGGGCAAGTTGCCTTACCTCGTCAGCAACAACAGCAAAACCTCGGCCTGTTTCGCCTGCTCTTGCAGCTTCTATTGCCGCATTTAGTGCAAGCAAGTTTGTTTGATCAGAAATGCTGCGGATCACACTTAAAATATCGCCAATGTGTTTTACATGCTCTTGCAGCACGTTTACTTGGGTAACCGTGGCTTTTACGGTTACAGAAATTTGCTCAATTTCGGCCGCTACTTTTTGCACTGCAATACTACCTTGCTGCGATAATTGCGCAGTTATTTTTGAGTTATCTTCTGTTTGTTTAACAGAGCCTGCAACTGCATTAATACTGCGGCTCATTTCTTCTAGGCTGCTTACTGCCGAGTTTGTATAGGTTACTTGTGCGTCAGCGGCACTAAGTGCTTGCTGCGAGCCAGACGCTACGCTTGCAGAGTGCGTAGAAAGCTCTTCAGATGAGTTAATAATGCTATCTACAATGGTTTTTAGTTTAGATTGCATCACCCCTACAGAAGCCATCATGCTATTTGGGCAACACGACTGTACATCACCTCTTAAATCGCCTTGGGCAATAAGGGCAATTACTTCGGCGGCTTCTTGTGGTTCGCCACCTACTGACTTTCTGATCAGTTGGCTAATAACATACGCAACGCTTGCACCTATTAAAATTGCAAGCGCGGTGAGCGAAATCATCCAAATTTCAAATGAACTGGCAATATCGAGAGTATTAATAGTAGTGGTTTGATTTGCTTGCTCTTGCAGGTTTATAAATTGGTTTATAACATTTAGCCACTGGGTAAACGCAGGGCGCGCATCGGTTAATAAAATGCGTTTAGTTTCGTTTAGGTTTCCTGCATTTTTAGCGTTTATTACACCTTGAATGAAAGGCTGAGTACGCTGCTCTATTTGATTTATTTTATTAATTAAAGCGCGCTCTTCACTATTCATATCACCCATTAGCTTAGCCATAGCGCGGCTTGACGTTTGGTAAAATGCGTTTAGCTCTTGTATGTTATTTAACACGGTACTTAAACTGCTTTGCTCGGTAATTAGCACTACGTCGCGCACGGCTATTGCTCTGTCGTGTACGCTGCCTCTGAAGTTAATTGCGTAACGTTGCTTTACCGAATTTACGTCGGTCATGTGGGTAATGTTATTATTAATAAGGCTAACGCGCGAAATTCCAATAATGGTTAAAATAATCATCATTGATAAAATTACGCCAAAGCCGGTCGTTAAACGCATGTTTATGGTCATGGTTGATCCCAAGGGTGAGTCAATACGCGCAAGAGCAGCTTGTATTATTAGTGAAAATACTTAAACAATAGCAGCATTATGCCTTATTAATTAAAGTTTTATTAGCAATAAGGTGGGTAATTGTTAACTTAGTTTACAAACGTAACTTTGGCGGGGCATATTTTACAGGCATTAAAAAAGGGGCTAAATGCCCCTAGTGTTATATAAAATATTATATAAAGGTTTAGTCGTACTTTGCTTCTAGCTCATTAGCTGTATGAAACTTCTCATGGCTTTGTAATTGCTCGTCGTATTTAACGAGGTTTTTAAAGTGCGCTAATTGACCTGAGTTTTTAACTATTTCAACAATAAACGACATCATAAAGTCTGCGCCCGTTAGGGTATCGCCCACTAAATAACGTTTACCTTCTAGGCGGTCGTTAAAGTAGCTAATTACTTTAGCTGTTTCAGCGTCGGCATAGCCTTCTAAAAACTGCGTTTTAGCGCCGTCTTTTAGTACAAACATTTTAAGTAAAAGCGGTAAAATTGCTGAGCTTTCTGCAAAGTGCAGCCATTGCTGGTAGTCAACATATTCAGCGGTATCTACTTTTGGAGCAAATTTACCGTTGCCGTATTTAGAAATAAGGTAGTCGGTAATAGCGCCTGATTCAGCAATAATTAAACCGCCGTCTTCAATTACCGGTGACTTACCAAGTTGATGAATATGCTTTAGTTCGTCAGGTGCTAGAAATGTGTCTTTATTACGCTGATAAGCCACAATTTCGTAGTCAACATCTAGTTCTTCTAAAAGCCAAATTATACGTTTAGAACGGGATTTATTTAAATGGTGTAGTTTAATCATGTCAGTCCTTTTTTGGCTTGTAATGGCTTTGCCTTACAAGCCGTATAAAATTAAAGTGGGTTATTAATTTTAACCACAGTTTTACCAAAGTTTTTACCGCATATCATATCGTTGAACGCGTCTACTGTATTTTCGATACCTTCTACCATGTGCTCACGGTATTGAATTTTTCCGTCTTGTAGCCATTTTTGCATGTCTTGTGCAAACTCGTCGTAACGGTCGCCGTAATCATCAAAAATGATAAAGCCTTGCATTTTAATACGCTTAGTAAGCAATTGACCCATTAGCATACCTAAACGGTCTGGGCCTTCTGGCAAGCTAGTAGCGTTATATTGCGATACTAAACCACACAATGGTACGCGTGCTGCGGTATTTAGTAATGGTAGTACGGCGTCGAATACTTTACCGCCCACATTTTCGTAGTAAACATCAATGCCTTTATCACAGGCTTTTTCTAACTGCTCTGCAAAGTCATCAGCTTTGTGATCAATACAGGCATCAAACCCTAGTTTTTCAACGGCGTGTGCACATTTTTCGCTACCACCAGCAACACCCACTACTTTACAGCCTTTAATTTTAGCTATTTGACCAACCGTTGCGCCTACAGGGCCTGTTGCTGCTGCAACAACTACGGTTTCGCCTTCTTTAGGCTGGCCAATATCAAGTAAACCCATGTAAGCAGTAAAGCCAGGCATACCCATAATACCTAATGCGTATGAAGGGTTTGCAGGCTCTTTACCTAACTGCATTAAGCCTTCGCCGTCGGTAATGGCGTAGTCTTGCCAACCTGTGTAGGCAAGTACCCATTCGCCTTCGTTAAACTTATCGTTTTTAGACTCTTCTACTTGGCACACTGTTGCGCCAACCATTACATCGCCAATATTAACAGGGTCAGCATACGACTTAGCATCGCTCATACGACCACGCATGTACGGGTCTAGCGATAGGTAAATAGTACGTAGTAAAACTTCGCCGTCTTTTAATGCAGGAAGCTCTACCGTTTTTAATTTAAAGTTTTCATCTTTTGGAGCGCCATTAGGGCGTGATTCAAGAGTAAGTTGGCGACTAGTCGTAGACATATAAGATCTCCTATTAATATAAATAAACTACTTACCGAATGTTTACGTTTTAAAAATCGTGTTCAGCTAAACAATAATGCGCGGCTAAGCAGTATGAATATGTACAATGCGTACCTTAATAAAGGAGTTTTGGGCGGGTGGTTGATAATTCAACCTTTGCGCAAATTTAATTAGAGTAATTAGTCTGCTTTGAGCTTACTAAATATATGATTGTTGTAAAATACCCCGTTTTTATAAATGGCCTGTTTAAGCACAGCCTCTTGCTCAAAGCCGCTCTTAGTAAGTGCTTTCATAGAGCCGGTATTACCAGCAAACACGGCACCAAAAATTCTGTTTAAGTGTGAGCTTGCAAACGCTTCATTGCATATAAGTTCAATAGCGCGAGTAATAATACCTTGCCCCCAATAGGCTTTATTAAGCCAATAACCAATTTCGCCACTGCGTTTGTATTCAAATTCGCCGGGAGTTATACCAATACAGCCCGCAAATTGCCCATTTACAACAATGGCCTTAATAATGCCGTTTTTTGAGCCTTGGTTTATCCACCAATCAGCATCGGCTTGCGTATACGGAAACGGAATTTTTGACGATAAATAACGCGTTACCTGTTCATCATTTAAGGTGTTAATAATAAAAGGCGCGTCTTGGGCTTTAAACTCTCTGAGGGTGATCATATTTTTTCATAAATTTTTAGTATGCACACTAACTTAACAATCATTTAAGAGTTAAACAATCAGAACCTAAATTAAACGCTTTACGGCTATTACTTTGTTTTAAAGTCCTCTAATATAAGCAAAATATTACACCTATTTTAGATGCCATTATGCACCCTCACATTAAAGCGCTTTATAACAGCGCCCTAAAACCAAGCCGTTTAATTATTGGTTTAATGAGCGGCACCTCGTTGGATGGGCTTGATGTTGCACTGTGTAAAATAACGGGCGCGGGCTTAAATACTCACATTGAGGTTTTAAATTTTACCACCGTTGACTACAACGACGATTATAAAACTAAAATAAAGCAGGTATTTGCCAAAAGAGAATGCGATTTAGAACTTGTAACTTTACTGCACCCGTGGGTAGGTAAACTCCATGGCGATATGGTTAACCAGTGCTTACATACTTGGCAAATAGACCCGGCAAGTATTGATGTTATAGCCAGTCATGGGCAAACAATTTACCACTGCCCACAGTCGCAACATAATCATAAAAGCTTTACTAATGGCACGTTACAAATTGGCGATAGCGACCAAATAGCCGTTACTACGGGTATTACTACCATTGGTGATTTTAGGCAAAAACACATAGCCGCAGGAGGCGAGGGCGCACCACTTGCTGTGTATGGCGATTATTTGTATTTTTCGAGCGCTGTGGAGAGTCGGATTTTGCTAAATATGGGCGGCATAGCTAACTTAACGTTTTTACCCAAAAATGGTGATGCAAACCGTGTGTTTAGCTCCGACATTGGCCCCGGTAATACCATTATGGATGCCTACGTACAGCAACATTTTAAAGATATGCATTATGACGATGGCGCAAAAATAGCTAAAGCAGGCAAGGTAAATACACCATTATTAAATGCATTGTGTAATAACGCATTTTTTAAACTCCCAATGCCTAAAACCACAGGGCCTGAGGTATTTAACTTAGCGTATTTAAACACCGCACAGCAGCTTACAAATACACAGCACTTAAGCCATGAAGATGTAATGGCCACCTTAAATACCTTTACAGCAACCGCTATAGCAAATGCATTAAACGAGTGTGCAGAGCGCGCACAAAATTGTGTGGTGTATGCAAGTGGTGGGGGTATTCATAACCCATTACTAATGGCGCAACTTACAGCGCTTTGCCCACGTATTAAGGCTTTTAAAAATACCGACGATTTAGGTATAAACCCCGACGCAAAAGAGGCCGTGTTATTTGCTATTTTAGCAAACGAATGCCTAGCCGGAGAGCAGCAACACCTAAGTAACACCGCACAAGGTATTGCGGGAGTTACTATGGGTAAAGTAAGTTTTGCTGATTAATAACGTCTAAGTAGCGTAATTTAAGTGCTGTCAGCATTAAAACAGCGATAAAAACGTAGAGCCCATACTTGCAAAGTAGCTACGAACGCCCTGTGACTTGGTATGTTCAGTTTTTATTTGCTCAGGAATATAGCCTTGCTCAAATGCTTTAATGTACACATCGAGTTGCTGGCTTTCTTTTAAGGTCGTGTTTTTTCCGTGCAGCATCATTTGCACTACAAAACACTGGCTTTGTGTAATGTTACTTAAAGTAAGATTTACAGTACCAGATTCAAGGTCTGCATTGCTCAGCGTTTTTTCAGTAAAATACTGCGCCCCACGCGCACTGGGCTGCGTTGCACTTAGTGAAATAACATCGCTCTCATTTGCGCCATCAGGCAACACACACTGCAGCGTAATGTTATGCGCAGCATTGGCTTTTAGCGATAGCTTTTCATATTCCATAGCGTGGCTCATTGCCGCAGACATAGAATCATCAAATGATTGCAGTGCAAATGTTAGTTGCACTAAGGGTGTACTCATCTTACTTAATCTTCTTGAGTCTATTCATTTATCGGATAGAGATTATCACGGATCAAAGTTACAGATTTATGACTAATTGCATTATTTAGTACAATTATTGAGTAGTTTGATCAAAGAGGATCTTTTTGTTCTTTCTCATCCAACTTTGGAATGTTTTATCACACATCTGGAATGAAGAGCCATATGTGGCAGTGCTTGTAGCGATGGTGCTTCCGTTCCTTATTTGGGTTCTTTTCATAGGGGACAAAATTTCGTTTTTAGGCTTAAACTAATTAAACAGAGATTCCCAACTAAAATTCTATACTTTATCTTTTTTGGTTTATTACTGTATGGATAGCGGTTTATTGTTGTACCTCATATTAATAGAGCGGTGTTAGCGGCCAAGATAAATGTCGCAATGCAAATGTTCTAAGGCGGTTATGAGCGAAAACCAGTTATTGAGATTGGCTAAATATAGTAGTTAATTGATTGGTCAAACTGCTTTTTGCGCATATATTCATGAAAATGCGCGCTGCGCGCAAATTGGATTATTAACTTCACCTAAAAACTTTAGAAAACTTAGTTATAGTAATACCTTAGGTAATTTGCTAAAACTATATAAAGTAGATAGATGAGCGTTATGTCGGCAGAAATATGCTTGATGAGCGTACTATTAAATTGCTAGGTGTTCGGCAGATCTTACAGTAGGGATATAACTTGAAAATTAGACACTTAGAAGAATTTGATCATAAAGATCTTCATAATATTTATAGCTTTACGGAAGTAATGGCAAATACATCACAACTTCCTTTTTTGAGCTCTTCGCAAGTTTCAAATCTCTTTTCAGCATCAAATCAATACACGTTAGTCGCAGAAGTTGATGGTAAGGTGGTTGGACACGTGACGCTATTCCTAACGGATAAAGTTCGGGATAAGCATACTGCTTCTATTGCCATCGCTGTTCACCCTGAAAGTCACGGACAAGGTGTCGGAAAAGCCTTGATGCATGAAGCAATCAATCAAGCTGATAATTGGCTTAATTTAGTTCGTGTTGAATTAGAGGTTCATGCTGATAATCTTTCAGCCAAAGCTCTGTATGAAAAGGTAGGCTTTGAAACTGAGGGCATTAAGCGTTTGAGTACATTCAAAAGTGGACGGTATATAGATATGGTTATCATGTCCAGAATCAGCCCTGCACATGGAATGAACACATAACAAAGCGTTTAAGGCAGATTCGCAACGCATGGCATTCTTGGTTCAAATGAGTTTTGTGTTTACGGTGTAATGGTTTAGGTTAGACGTAGGCGTCACTCACTACTTAACGCGGCGTTATGTTGTTTTGCAAGTTAGTAGGAATTTTTAAAGGGATTTGAATTGAATGAAATTTTTCAAACTTACAGTGATAATATTATTTGCTTTAATTATTGGTGCAGCACTGTCATACCAGAAAATCATCTCAGACATATTGATACCGCAGTATGTTGACTGGGCTTATGAAACTGAAAAAAAAGGCTCGGAGTCAGGAGGTCCGCTAAATTCACGAGAATTAGCTTTGGCAGCTGATATAGGAATTCAAAAACCAGAGAAAGTTAGGATTGTATATGTTGAAGAAGTACTGTTTCCATACGAAAACTTCGCTCTAAAAGCACTAGGTGAAGCATTAGGTTTTATTGGTGAAGGTATTACCAATAATGCTCAGGCTTTCGGGTATTCCATTTATGTTCGTAATGGATATGAGCTCAATAGGCCAAAATTGGCTCATGAATTGGTTCATGTGCTACAAATCGAAAGATCTAGTCTTGATCAAGTGATAACTCAGCACTTCTCTGACATAGCTGAATTTGGTTATGACAAAGCACCTTTAGAAGTCGAGGCTTTTAAAGCAAATAAACAGTATGCAGCTGATTGGTAATTAAACGTTGAAAAATCACATTAAGTCGGTCGCAAGCTCCCTGGGACAGTAATACGTGGACTCAGTCGCTTCGCTCCAAATTTTAGCCCACGTGTTATTGCCCCTAAGCGGGATGTTAGTTGGCTTCAACCTAGTCAGCAGCACGGAACAAGTTTTCGGAGTATTTAAAAGTGGACTTTGTTATAGGCTTAATTCCATTTTTATTGTTCTATGTTTTAGTGAATTATATCCAAAGCACTATTGGGTATTACCCTAAACTAGCTAGAGAATATAAAACGGATTTAAGCATTTCGGATTCATCTATTTTTAAATCACGCAGTATGTACCTGACAAATATTGCAGATATTTCTCGTGAGAAAAATAGTGAATATAGGACTTGGCTAAATATCAAATCATTTGAGCAAGGGGTATTTATAAGCCAAAAACGGATGCTGATTCTACTATTTCCCAAGAGTTTTTTTATACCATGGGAGCAAATTAGCTTAATAAAAGAGAAAACTAATTTTCTTAAAAATCAATATCTTTATAAAGTCGAATATAAAAAAGAACCTATTTATATCATTACGAAATTCGATTTGTTAAAAAGCTCAACTAACAAGAAAATCAATAAGGACTAAAAACAGTGGGCTTTTGCTCCTGCGTCGCCTATTTTAGCCAACAATTTTTGGGTCAAAAGAGTCAAATTTTGACTTCATACATCAAGGTTTGCCAGTGCCTGCTGATGTCGCACTAGCGAAGTTTGCCAGAGTACGCCTATCAAATTAACTATATCCTTAAACCTTTAATGTACTTGAGTGGCTAGCAACGTACGGGTGATCCCTTCCAGCGTTAATTGAGAAATAAGCTCAATTCCAGCATTGAATGGGAAATATTCCAACTTCCTATTGGAAATTCACTTATCAAAGCCTCGCCTTATATAAAGCCCTGTTCCAAGCTTGAATGAGAAAGAAAATATAAGCAAAGCTGTTTTAGTAACTTATGGGAATAAGAAAATTGCATCCGGCGGTTTCAATAGCGATTACTTTATATATAAAACAAAGGAGCTATTGAAACAGTTAAGCAGTATTTAGCTGCTCAGAAATAATACTTAAAAGCTCTTCAGCATCACTATATTCAATTTGAACTGCTCTGCTTATATCTAGTACTAAATTGTCTACTTTGGACTCAATATTGAACAATTTTTCATTAATGAATGAAAGAACTTCTTCGTTAGCGATGCTGCAAGCATCAGTGGCTAGTTTCATTGTGCTCGCTTTATGTTCATCATAGTTTTGAGCGTCCATAAAGTCATCCTCATAAAGTGAATCTGCGATATCAGGTATTTTTGAGTAGTGCCTAGTGAGATAAAAAATATCCATTGCGTCTTTACGTCTAACGCTATGCTCCCTTTCTAGCCATGAAATTAACTTCAACAATAGCATCCCAGCAGGCGATGCAACTTTAATATTAAGATTGGGGTTATTGGCAATTTCTACGTCTAGGGCATGTTTAAATGCTTCGTTAAAGCCTGTTACTGACATTCCAATATCGTGCTGTGGCGGCCAAGTAATAGAGTTACCATCACCAGCAATATTTCCAAATGGAATAATATCAATCTCCCAGCGCTCACCGTTAGGAACGGTAGTTACTAGCTGGTGTACTTTTGTTTGATCAGGGGTAAAACCATTTTTTAGCAGATGCTCCTTTAACTGTTCAAACTGGTCCCAGTTTTGGACTTGTATACCAAAATCAATATCTCTTGTACCTCGCTCAATTGCAGCACCGTAGCCATGGTGGAGTATAATGTCTCTGGCGGTAGCACCTATGACTAGGTAAGGGATCCCTAATGCTTCAGTATGGGCGTTTATTTTTTGATAAAGGCCAACTAACCCTCGTGGTAATTTACCAACAACATTAAGCGATGTGCTTTTCATAAAACCTCGTTGCAGCATCTATGTTTCTTGTGTCTCTACTAGCTAATAAATTAGCATAAATTAAATACGGGTGTGCTAAATGAGTCTTTGACCCAACAAGTTTTTCTATAGCTAAAAATGGCTCCACTAAAACTACTTTTGTTACTGCATCGTTTATATTATCTTCTGCTTTTACTTTTCGTAATCGTGCAGTTTTTAAAATGACTTTTTTATGTTCAGGGCTTACGTAAATTAGATAATTTTTTGTATTTAAATAATCATCATATTGTTGAACAGCATATTCGCCTCCCCATATGGCATTTACATTATTTAGTTCAAGTTTTTGTAGTAGCTCCGTGTTATCAGTAGTGAAGATTTCTTGTTTTAATTTAGCTTCAACAGTTACAGGATAAGCGTTTAACCACTTCTCTAGTAAAGCTTTTGAATTGTTGATTGTTTTAGTGTGTTGGTCTTTTTGAACTATAAACTCTTGATATATTAAATCGTCAATTACTTGTTTAACCGTTCCCAGTGCAACCTCGGCCATCTTTGCAATTGTGCGCATGGGTTTATTTACCAGCTCCGGTTGCACTAAAAACATAAATACTACTTTCATACCCTTGGGTTGAAATGCCTTACCTAATTGTTTGGCTAAGGCTATTTCATTGTGGGCTTTTTCGGGCTTATTTCCCTGAATATCAATATAAATTGGGGAGCAATTAATATACGTGTTACCAACTCGGTCTATAAAGGATGTATTTTGCTCCTTTAATAGAGCTGCTTGATTAGGGTTGATGTACTCAGTAATTAATAGGGCATTGGTTATCTGATTTTTTATTTTTAATTCAGCAATATACTTTTGTAAGGTGGTTATATTTAGGTGCTTTTTACATTTAATAATTAAATTGCTTTTAACATAAGGCAAAGCGAGTTCGCCTTCAGTACACTCTTTTTTAAAAGCTTTATACTCTGCGCCTAAACTCGTCTGCAAGTTTAATTTCTCAATAGCTGCCTGTATTATCTCGTGGCCCATCATTTGTTCACTAAATTTAACTGTTCATTGTTTATGAACATAAATATAAATTGAACGCCAGTCAAGTTTTGTTCACTAATTTAAGTTGTTCATTTTTATTGAACGGTCACCATTAATGAACGAGGGGAGTGGCAAGCTCACAAGCTTAAATTGCCTTACTGTAATTAGTGGGATAAGTACCAGCCTGATAAGTTACCTTTAGAGAGTTTATAACAGCTCTATTAAAATAGCCCTGTGTTAAACGTAACGTTTAGCATAGGGCTTTATAGTTTTAGATTAACTGGCTTAACACGCAAGCGCATTAAAACGAATATTGCAGCCTTAATGAGATTGCATTGCCCGATGTGATAGTACCGCCCGCCTCAAAGTAGTCGGCTTTGATGTAGTCGGCCATAAACTTTATGTTTTTGTTTACGGTGTAGTTAACACCAAGTGCGTAGGTTTTTGCGTCTTGGTTTTCTTGCTTGAGCTTAAGTAAGCTATAGCGGCCAGTGAGCTCCCAGCCTGGCTCTGAGCTTGCGCCTAGTTTTGCGTTTTTATACTTGCGGTATCCGCCCGTTAGTTGATAACCAAATTGCAAATAGCCGCCTTCGTAATCATTGGTTGACTCTTCAATACTGGTTACTTGTGCTTGTTGCCACTCGGCCATCATGGTCAATCTGTCTTTAATCCATAACAGCTCTATACCTTGCTGCGAGAGGTTATCGGCATTAATTTTATCGCCTTCTATTAATGAGTCGGCGGTATAAACTTCAAGTGGCTCATTTACTCTAAATTCGTTACCGTCGTACTGCCTCTCACTAAATGCGACGCCTAAGTGTAATAGGTTGGTATCTTGCTGCCATGGCACCCAGGCTACCCGCCCTGTAATAGCTGATGTTGCTTCGTCTTCGTCGGGCTGATAATAACCAAGTTGCCAATTTACTGAGGCTATCTCTCCTGAAAGGCTAATACCTAAACTTCGCCCTGGCGAAAACGCTTCGCTTATCATGCTGCGTTCAAGCATTAATAAATTACGAGAGCTGGTTAGTTTTTCTAGGCCAAAACCTTCTTTTTGCTGGCCTATGGTTAAATCAGCATATTTACAGCCTGAGTATTCTAGGTAGGCGTCTTTTATTTCGGTTTCGCCATCGGCAAAGCCAAGCTGAAATTTACTTTTCCAGTCTTTGCTTATGTCTGATTTAAAACTTAGGCGAGCGCGGCGTATTTCTGAGCTGCTGCTGTCGTATTGCTCCTCTAATAATGAGGTATCAAACTTGTTGTAGTCGAGCATGATATAGCCGCTTAAATCTATATCGTCGTTAATTTTGGCAAAGCTTGCGTTACTAACAAAACAACAAAGTGTTGAAAGCGCCACGGTAGAAATAGTTAGTTTAGAGGTCATGTTAGGCTACCTTTGTTTGTTTTTCGGCTAAGTAGCTCACTTTTAGTTGGGCTACATCTTTTAAAAAGTCGATGTGCTCTATGTCTACAGCAACTACGTTTAGGCCTGTGCGCAGTTTTAAATCGTTGATGAGTGTGGCTTGGTTTTGCGGGGTTATGTTTTCTATGCGCTCGTAGCAAACGTTTTGTACTTCGTAGCGTTTTACAAATATGCTTGAGTCAATTACAAAGGCAATTAAGCAAATTATGCCGTTAAGAATACTTAGCTCAATTAAGCTCATTTGCCCTACAGAGGTAAGTAAAGCAATAGCAGTAACAAGGAATAAGTAAGTCATTTCTTTAATCGAAATAGACTCAGTGCGGTACCTTAGCATGGTAAATACGGCAAATAGACCAAATGCAAATTCCATTGACATATCAACGCCATGCAGCAAAAAGGTAATAATAAAAACGCCTACGCCAAATAAAATAAACGAGCCTGCCACCACTGCATTTTTACTTATGCGAAAGTAACAGCCATAGCAAAGTACAGCCAGCGATAGGATGTTTACTAAAAAACGGGAAAGAAAAATAAGATCTAATTTTGTCATTTTAATTATTCTCTAAAGGTAAAAGCGGGTTAGTGCGGTTAAGGTGTTTTAAACGGGCTAAAACGGGTTTAAAGCGGTTTACTTTTAAGCGCTCGGGGTAGAGCAAAGCACAGCCAATGCAGTATTTACTAAACGAGGCAGGGAATATGTGGTGTTTGCTCATCAGCTTATAAAATGGCGAGTGTTTTGTTTTTTTACGTTGCTTAAGTTCGGCAATAAAAAAGCCCGGTAGGGTTATTTTGTTATCGCCCTTTGGGGTGTTGTACCACAGGTTAAAATCAAGCGTTAAGCGTTCGGCTTTTTCTTCGTTGGCTAAAGCTATACGGTTATAGCCGCTTTGTTGGGTTACGTTTAAATGTGCAAAGCTGTTTTTCATTTGTTCTTTCATAAACGCAGTACAATGAGCTTGCTCGTTGTTTTTTTCGAGCTTGATACGTGTTTTAACCGTACGGCTTTGATTGTTTTTTAGTTTTACTTCTAGGTATTCGGTGGCGGTATCAACGTAGCGTCTTTGGCGCACTTTGTATCGATTAAGCTTACCGTTATGGTGGGCTTTGTATAAATCAAGCTCGGGCGTATCAAAGTACTGATTATAGTAAGAAAATAAACGCTTACCTTGTATATCAAGCACACGGTACTGGCCTTGTAAGTGAGTTAGTAGCTCAGGTAAAAAAGACAGTGGTAGCATAAACTTGCTGTCTACACGGTTCATTAAGTTGGCGTTATTAAGATCTTTTAATCCGTAGCCTTCAAACGGGGTGAGTAGCTCGTTAATTAATGTTGATAATGAGCCATCAGCGGTTGGCTTTTCAGGTTGGGCCTGCTTATTTTTAGTGTTTATTGCAGTAATTGCTACAGGTGCAATTGAAGCGTCCTTTTCAAAAAATTCATCCTTTAAACGTGCTTGAATTGTCATAATTTTCTCAGATTATTAAATTGCAAAGTTATACAGTGCAGTGCCAGCGTGCTGGCACTGCATGAAGGATGGGTTGTTTATCTAGAGCAAAAGCCGCTGCCGTCGCCGGCTGAAGGCAATGTGCCATCGAGCTGCGCGGCCATATTTGCTACGCGGTACTGCATAAACGACGTTAAACCGTAAAACTGCCCCGTAGTAGAGGTTAGGTTTTGCTCAAAGTAATCTGAGCCGTAAAAACTAGTGGGGTCGTTTTGTACGTGCTCACGGATTAAGTCGGCTATTTCATTTACGCGGGCACTAAATGTGTCGCTTGAAAGTGAACCATTAATAAGTTGCGTTAAGTAACTGTGGTACACATCAAGGTTGCTTTGCTCGGCAAATACATTAGCGATTAACGGGCGCTCATTTAATGCGCCGCTTACTGGCTCATCAATGTAGAGCTCTCTTACATCTACACCATTACAATTCATGTTAAAGGTGCCAAATGACTCGTTAAAATCCCATGGCAAAATGCTAAATACGCCATCGTCATCGTAAATATAATAGTTATGAGCAAGCGTACCGTGGTAGCTATCTAAATTAGAAAGCGAAGTGCTAACCGACATATAACGTAAAAGTGTATCTACCTCTATGGCGCTGGTTTCGCCGTCATCGAGCGATTCTACAAAGTTAATAAATGCGCCGTTATCGGTGGTGTCTTCGTTGGTTTGTAAGTTTATGTCGGTGTAGCTTTGTATGTCGTCACCTAGCCATAGTAAATCGCTGCCTGTGCCATCAGGCTTGTATAAATCGCCGTTACTGTTGGCAAAGTGTTTTTCTACAAACTCACCATCTATGGCTTCTACCATTAAGTACAAACCAAATAGTTCGCCGTTTACATAAAAGTTAACGTAAGCATGCTCAGGCGTTGGTACGCCCATTTCATCCATTAGGTCGTAGGCAATTACTTCACGCATGTACGACGGGTCGTTAAACGAGTTTTGCAGTGTGAATTTTTTTAGCCCAAAAAACTTTTGGCCCGACACGTATTCGTTAATGTCGACCTTAAAGCTGTATCGGTCACTGCTAGAGTTGGCAACACTGCTTAAGCTTGAGCCGCCTTTAGTGCGAATAGCCACGCTATCGAGTGTTACACCGTTAAAAGTAATAGCAGTTTCGTGATATTCCTCATCAAGTGGGTTATCTAGAATGTCTTGCCAGTTTTCGTCGGTAATTGTAATAGAAAGCGTATTAACAGCTGTGGGTGTAAATGCGGTTGCAACGGTATTCTCGCTACCTGGAGTAGGGGTTAAAAACGCATGAGTAAAGTCGGTGCTGTTACTTAGGCCGTAACTAAAGCCTGTGGCTACATCGCTTTCGTTCCAATCAATGTAGTCAATTACTTCATCGTTGAGTATTAAGCTTAACTCGTCTTCTTTACCTAGTTTAAAGGGTACGTAGTAAGTACCTGGATCTTCATCGGTGGCATAAATAGTAATGTATTGGCCTGCGTATAAATCTATGTCGGGCAGGGTTACTGGGTCTATGTCGTCGCTTTCATCAATAACTTGGTAGTTGGCTAAGTTAATAGTATTTTCGCTGTTATTGTATAGCTCAAACCAGTCGTTGCCATCGTCTGCAGCGCTTGCCACCACTTCGTTAATAACGAGTGGTCCGTGAGTTGCTTTGCTATTTTGACTAAGCTCTGTTGGAGTTAATACCGCTGTTGCATCGCTGCCATCTGGGTAGCGGCCATAGCTGTAACCGCTAAGCGCTTGGCCTTTTTTCCACGATAACTGCTCTATAATTACATTGTTACTGTAAAGGCTTACGGTATCGCTTGAGCCTAATTTAAACGCTACGCTTGGGAGGTCGCCTAAATCATCGGTGCTGGCGTAAATGCGATAAAACTCTCCGGGTGCTAAAGTAATATCGGGTAGGGAAAATTGCTCGTTATTGTCATCACTTAGTGTGTAGTCAGCTAAATAAACATCGCTACTGCTTGTTACATAAAGCTCTATCCAGTCCTCGGAGCCGCTGCTGTCTTTTGCTACTACTTCGTTTATACGCAGTGGGGCATCTTCAGCAATTAGCGTGGTAACAAGTGTTGAGGTGTCGGCTGTTTGGTTAGCTGCGCCCTGTGTTGGTGTTAATGTTTGCGCGGTGCCGGTGCCGTCGGTGTATAAGCCGTAGCTAAAACCTTCAGGGGCTTCGCCTTCTTCCCAATCAAGTACAGACACCGCAGTGCCATTTTCATAAAGCGTAACAGCGTCGTCGCTACCTAGTTTAAAGGTAACGTAATAACCGTTATCGGGCGGTGTGTCGGTTTCATCAATGGCTTGAATAACAATAAACTCACCTTGCGAAAGCGCTACTGCGGGTAATGCTTGAGGCTCTCTGTCGGCGTTATCATCAACAAGTGAAAATACCGACAAATCGGCTATATCTTCAGTGGCATATAGCTCAATCCAATCGTAGGAGGTATCACTTGGACTTGCGACAATTTCATTTATAACTAAGCCAGTTGACGTGATTGTTGATGATGAATCAGTACTTTGCTCTGTGCTAGTGTCGGTAGTTTGCTCAGCACCGCCGCAGCCATACAATAATGTAGTAGAGGCAATAACTGAATAAAATATAAAAGGTTTTATATTCATGTAGGCACGCTTATTATTTTATTAAAGTGGATAAACTATAAGAATAAAAGGTGCAAACAATGTGTAAAAATTCAGTAAATTACGTTTTTGTGATGGTTTTATGACAGGCTTTTAAGGACGCGTTAACTGCAAACCTAGCAATAGTAGAGTGCGTATATTTAAACGTAAAAAAGCAGATACCTAATTAGCATCTGCTTAATATTTAATTAAGCTTGAGGTTTAATTAAGTACTTTTCGCCGGTGGCTTGTTTAGAATAAGCCGCGATTGACTGTAAATGTAATACCTCAGCTAATGACACTTCGTGTGTGTAGTTGCTCGCAAATGTAGTGGTGATTTCATCAGCAACGCGTTTGCGCATTTTCATTACTGTATCTGTGCCTAATTTACCTAAAGCATTAAATAACAAGAACCCGTTTACAGCCCAAGCAAAGCCAAAGTTACGGTTTAGTGTAATAGGGCCGCGGTCTAGTGCGCCATAAATGTACACTTGTTTAAATGTATCAGAGCCATAAATTGTGTGCTCTTTCATATCGCGCGCAGCTGCAACTTCCATACAGTTAAGAATGTCACTTGTTAGTTGGCCGCCACCAATAGGGTCGAACGCTATAGTTGCACCGGTTTCGATTATTGCAGCTGTTAGGTCAGCAAGAAAAGTGTCGCTGCTTGAGTTAACAATATATTTTGCACCCATATCGCGCAGTAATTTTTCTTGTTCTGGTTTGCGAACAATATTAATTAAATCAACGCCATCGGCAATACAAATACGGTTTAGCATTTGGCCAAGGTTAGAGGCCGCTGCGGCGTGAATAATAGCTTTATGGCCTTCAGCGCGCATGGTTTCTACCATTGCTAGTGCGGTAAGTGGGTTAACAAAAGATGATGCACCTTCTTTAGCAGTAGTCCCTTCTTTTAGCTCTAGGCAACTTTGTACATTGGCACATATAAATTGACGATACGTACCGCCACCAATTACTGCAACGGTTTTACCCATTAATGCTTGTGCAGCAGGTGATGACCCCGCAGCTACTACGGTGCCTGCGCCTTCATTACCTACAGGGGTTGCTTTTCCAACACGAGTTTTAAGTGATGGCATAAATTGAGCTGGAACATCGGCAGTAATTACTGGATTTTCATCAGTACCCGATTGCTTTGCAGTAGACATATCAGCTGCGCTGAATAAAACGCCTAAGTCTGATGGGTTTAATGGTGCAGCTTCAATACGAATAACCACTTCATCGGCATTTGGCTTTGGCATCTCGATGTTTTTTAAGGCAAGTGTAAGTTTATTGTCTTCGCTGATAGTTGAAGTAAGTTGGATATTTTTATCTGTCATAGGTGTCTCCTGCAAAGAATTAAATTTGTTAAGCCAATAACATTATTGTATTGGCGATCTGTCTTAGTAATTAAAAATTAGAATAGATACTTTTATAGCTACGCGTTATTTAGCGTTTGCTGCTTGAATTTGCGCTTTCACTTTTTGCATAAATTCAGCCATATTTGATTGCCGATCGGCCTCTATGCTTTGGGTAATGGCTAATTGGCTCATTGATTCGTTCCACTCTTTCATGCCGGGTACTTGTGCAAGTACATCCCAATCAAGCTGGCTTGAGCCAAAGGCGCTAACAATGGTGTTTACGTAATAAACGTAAATGTCTGCCATTGTAAATTGCTCGCCTGCAATCCAAGGTGAAAACTTACACACGCTACTCAAAGCGGTTACGCCACGCGTTAATACTTGGCGTACTTCGGCTTTAGTTGTATCGGGTACTTCAGCGCCTGAAAATACATAAGGGATAAACCGTCTGCTTGGCAGTTCAAAATAAAGCTCTGCCATTTTCATAATTTGACGTACAACTGCGCGCTCACCTGCATCTTCAGGATATAGCGGGGTTTGTGGGTACGACTCTTCTATAAAGTCGCAAATAACACTCGACTCAGAAATATTAAGGCCGTTAGCTGTTGTGATTGCAGGCACTTTGCCTGCAGGGCTGATTGCTAATAACTCTTCGCTACCGCCGTAAACAAGGTGTTCTTTAAATGGCAGTTGTTTGTGTAAAAGTACATGTTTAACTAGGTTGTAATAGTTGCTAGCAGCAAAACCGTGCAAAGTAATCATAAGTCAGCTTTCCATCATTAACGTGAAGATACTCATTGCCAAAAAATGCAATTTAAGTCCCTGTCTTTAGGTTGAGTACATTATTACTTGTTTTAATTTGCTTATATATAGGGGAAAATGCGAATCACTTTTGTCTTTAAGACAATAAAGAATTTTATTTAATGGAGAGGCAACTTGGATCAACTAAAAGCCATACGGTATTTTATTAAGGTGGTTGAAACGGGCAGTTTTACCAAAGCCGCCAAAGCTTTTGATGTGCCGCCTTCGTCGTTGTCGAGGCGAGTTGCTGATTTAGAAAAAAGCCTAGGGGCGACGCTTTTAAAGCGTTCGACCCGCATAGTTAAATTGACCGAAGTTGGGCAAATTTACTATAACGATGTTCAGCAAATATTAAATCAGCTAGAGCAAAGCCATGAAACTGTGCGCAGTTATCAAACAACACCAATGGGGCGATTATGTATAAGCTCAATGGTGAGTTTTGGTGACAAAATACTACTGCCTCTGCTTGATGAATTTAGCGCGCTATACCCCGAAATTATATTAGATGTTAGCTTAAGTGATGAGCTGTCGACACTTGGGCGTGACGATGTTGATATTGCTATTCGCGGTGGCTATGCGCCAAATGAACGCGTGCTAGCAATAAAACTAATGGATAACGGCTTTATTCCTGTTGCGTCACCCTGCTATTTACAAAAATACGGTGTACCTACTAATGTTATGGAATTAAAGGGCCACAGTGGTCTTTATTTTAAAACGCCAGCGGGGCCAACGCCTTGGTTATGTAAAGTGGATGAGCAATGGCACGACGTTTCTGGGCCTGCGGTCGCTATTTCAAATAACGGATCGTGGCTGGCTAAAAAAGCGTGTAATGGCGAGGGCATTTTAATGTCAACTCGGTGGGCGCTCGACTCATACCTTGAGTCTGGCCAGTTGCAAGAGCTTAAGTTTGAGCATGAATTAGCGATAAGCCAAAATGCGACTATGGCGGTTTATTTGTTATATCAAAAACAGCGTTATTTAGTACCAAAGGTGAAAGCGGCGGTCGACTTTTTAGTAAAAAGAATAAAAGAAACAGATGAAGGTAGTAAGCGAATAAAATAGGCCTTAAGAGTTAGGCCTATTGTTTGTATAAATAATAGGTAAAAAATATCTCCTTAAGCTAAAGCTTTTAACTAAGCGCCCGATACGTTACTTAATAGGGTTTAGAGATTAAGGATAATCATGGTTAATAATGCACTTGGCAGCCAGTCTAATTTAAGCACTTTACTTGCCCAATCAGTTAATAGCACTAACCAGAGCTCTGTGAGTCCTTCGCTGCTAACCGGTAGCGACCTTCAAGCTATTAATGATTTACAAACTAACGCCCCCAAAATATCCGATGAGTTATTAAGCCAGCTAAATAATGAAACTCTTGATGAAGCACTAGCCAGTAATCAAAAGGTAGAGGACGTGTTAAAGCAGCAACTTATCTCGTTATTTACTATTTCAAGCACGCCGAGCACGCTTAACTATAAACTCTCCGATGAAGAACTCGTCTTGCGCACCGTAATAAGCTCTCAGCATGAGGGGTTATTAAAAAACGAAAACAGCACCCAATTAATTGAGCGATTAAATACGTCGGTTAAAAATATTCAGGGTGCTTATGCTAATACCAGCGATATTTTATCGAGTTTAGGTCAGCTTGGGCATGAGCAAAAAACGTTTTTAGCCTCAAGCCAGCAACGTGTTGAGCGCTCACTTAATCCATACATGGAAAGCCTTAATCGCGCAAAATACGAGGATGACGATAACTACCTGTTTGAGCTCTCGGTAAAAACTAAAGAGGGTGATGTTATAAACATTACCTTTAACTCATCGCAAGGTTATGACGAAGAAACCGGTGAAGCGATAGATGGCTTTGGCATAAGTTACGAAGTTAATGGTAATTTATCTGAGGCTGAACATGGCGCTTTAACGCAGGTTATGGCGGGTGTTGGCGAAATGGCCGATGAGTTTTTTAAAGTGAGTGAAAATTCATTCAACCCTCTTATAGTGCCAAATCAAGCAGACATGAGCTTAGATTTTTTAGCGGACTTTAATAGTGAACAGTTAGCCGGTTTTAATGTGTCGTTTTCAACAACTCAAAATGATGCGCTTGATACAGGAGAAAACACGCTTGATTTAAGTTACTCCATTGATGAAGCATCAAACCAGCAAGCACTTGTGTTTAAAGCCGCAGGTGGGCAAAACGACATTGATTTTGCACTTAATATGTCAACCATTGGCGCTAAAGACACGCAGCAAATGCAGCAGTATTTAGCGTCGCTCGATCAAAGCTTAGAAGATAGCCGAGTAAACAGTACCAAAGACGATAAAGAGTCGGCATTTGGGCGAAAAGGCGACGAAGCAATGCTGCAGGGCTTTGCATTATTTAAAGGCGCTTTTGCGAGTATGTCGTCGGCGGCTGAGCGTTATAGCAATTTGGAGTCGCTTGCAGATCAGCACTTTAATGACGGGCGCGCTATGGTAGCCGATTTAGTTGATAACATGGTCGCAAACGATAGCCGTTACCAAGGGCTAGGTAATAAAGCGCCGAATACATTAGGAGCGGGGATTTCTAAGCTCGCTGATTTTGATGCTACATTTTCTTATGCGCTTGATAACGGCGACTATCAACCTAAAAGTACAATTGAGCTAAGCCAAGCGACTGAACAAGCCCAATTAGGGGAGCTTAGCGGTGTAACGCAAAGTAAAAATGTAAGTAGCCACTTTGATTATCAATACAGTCGCCCTGATTATTACGACAAAGAAGAGAGTTATAACGTAAACACCGCCGTTAAAAATAAAGAGCTTGTGGGGCTTGATCAGTCTCACGAGGTTGATGTTGATACAAAAATGTTTGAGTTTAATCCGCAAACCAATCAATACGAGCTGCAAATGGCGATGCAAGAACAAACCATTAGTAAAAGCGACATTCGTTTAATTGACGATATTTGGCTTGAAGAAAACGAAAACAGCTACAACATGAATAAAAAAGAGCGTGTTGAGAGCGACGAAAAGCAAGACGAGTTTAAAAAAACAAGCAGCCATTCCCATAATAAACTAGTTACCCTAATTGGTGACTTAGATAAGCTAGCTGAGAATAAAAACGTAAGGCGAGAATATTTAACTAACTTATCGCAAGTTAACTTTTTTATGGATAAAAAGTAACGGTTTTGAGTTGTTCACTCCACACTCAATATTGGGTATAGTCGTTTAATACCTAAATTAAGAGCAACCTTATGTTTAAACAATTAATTTTACTGTGCGCTTTAAGCATGCCGCTTGTAAGCTGCGCTGCTACAGCGCCATTTTCGGGCGAGATAAGTACGCAAGCACTGCTAAGCGACTACGACAAGTTTAACGAGCAATACAAGGCGTATACACCAACAGCACAAGACATTTCATTAATGCAAAAGCTAGAAGGCAAGGAGCTAATTGTATTATTTGGAACGTGGTGCCACGACAGTGAGCGCGAAGTGCCAAAACTCATTAAGTTACTTGATGCATCGAAAGTACAACTTGCAAGCATTGACTATGTGGCCGTAGGTTACAACAAGCAAGACGATGCAGGCATTGCACAGGCTCACGACTTACAATACACGCCGACGTTTATTGTTAAACAAAATGGCAAAGAGTTGGTACGCGTAATTGAAAAGCCAACGGGTACGTTAGCGCAAGACTTAACTCAGGGTTTGTAAGGTCTATTCTTATGTTATGGCAATTCAATTAAAAGGATGTATAAAGGTTGGTTTTCTGTGATTTGTTGCTAATTATAGCCTGTCATTTAACGTCAATTAGGTAAGCGTTTTGTGAGCATCAACCCGCGATTTTATTTATAATTAATATGGATATTTATGAAGTGCAAAAAGTGTAAATCAGGAATTACCTCCCCAATAATTAAAACGACAAATATTAACGGGACTCCAATCGCGTCATCATCTTGCCCAGTCTGCGGTGAAAATTTAGATGGTTCAAAAAGATATTGGGTTTTATTAATTATTTTACTTATCGGCATTGGTGTAGCATCAAGGTATTTTTCTTAACTCTAGTTATATTACCTACACATGTGAATGAGCAAGACTTTGGTTTTGATTATTAGTCTTTTATTTTATCCGACTGATTTAGTCTTTTACATAAAAGTTATGTGACTTATGAAATTAATGCGAACTGAAAAAGTTCAATTGTGGTTTATGATAAATGCCAACAAATTGTATGTAGCTGCCGCTGTTTTTGGTGCTATTTTTGTCTTGATTTGGGGGGATGCTTCTCAATGGAAATACGAGGAAGATAAAAATCACTTCAGCACCTTTTTTTCATCCATTGATAGCCGAATTAGTTTTGTAAGGCATGGTTATTCAGGTACCAGTTTAAGAGTTGTTGTGAATTTTGATGCCGAAGGGCTCACTCTGGATGAAATCAAAAATATAACTCCAAAATATAAACATTTGATTCTTGAGCGCATTTGCAATGATTTAGAGAGTTTGAAAGTTTTAGAAGACGGCTACTATTTTGATGTGGATTTAAGGGATACCAGCTCTGAACACATGTTTAAAAATTATTTTAATTTAATAGTAAAGCATGAAAGGTGTATCACGTAACACAAGTGAGTTTTAACTTAGCTAATAGGCATTAGAAAGGCTAAAGGGCTCAAATTTTGACTTCAAAGATTAAACTTTATGTAAATTTGCTACTGGTGCCTTACTACTTACAGATTGCGAACATTATTCACTAAACAGGCTTTTTTCGAATGCTTGCGCAGCATGCGAAGACGGCCTGTCTTTATAATGCAGTTGATAAAGAGGCCGAGAGAGTTGCTCGTTATTTTTTTGGCTCAGGCGTGTTAATTTGCCTAACTGCACTAAATCTTCAGTGACTACATTTGGCAATAAAGCGACCCCCATACCTTGAGCGACGGCCCTTGCTATGGCTTCGTTGCTGCCTAATTGCATACTTTGCTCTGCTTGTACGTCATGTTGTGCTAATAACTTAACCGACATTTCTAAAGTACCCGAGCCCGGCTCGCGCAGTAGCCAAAACTGTTTGTTTAACCATGCATTTAAGTTTTTAGCGGGCTTAAAGTTACTGGGTATAACGATACTCATTAAATCGTTTTGCCAGTGCTTACTTATAATATGCGGCTCGGTTGGTGTGCCTTCAACCAGTGCTAAATCGATAGTGCATTCAAGTAGGGCGTGCTCAATTTGCGCTGTATTAGCCACTTGTACTTCTACTTTTATATGTGGGTATTGGGCGCAAAATTTGGCTAAATAAGGCGGTAGCCAATAACTGGCAATGGTGGTGCTGGTGCCTATAACTAATGTACCGCGCTTAAGCCCTGTGCGCGATTTAATATCTTCAATGGCGGCTTTTTCAATGGCAAAAATGCTACGTGCATGATCATACAAGGCTTGGCCGCCCTCGCTTAAGGTAAGTTTTTTGCCTTTAGATGCACGCTCTATAAGTTGAATATTTAATTGGTGCTCAAGCTCTTTTAGCGCTTTAGATACAGCGGGTTGGCTTATAAAAAGCGCCTCGGCTGCGCCTGAAAAACTACCAAGCTTTGCTACCGTATAAAACACCCTAAGTGCATGCAAGTTCATTGAGCCTCTCAAATTACATAACTTTAAGTTATCGAATCATGATTTTAATGTATTGGAGTTATATTTTGCGCTTTCTTAAAATGAAGTCAACAGTTTAACGTTGTTCAATTGAGAGAATATTATGCTTAGCGCTATTAAAAATTTGGGTATTAATACTAAGCAATACGGCGATGCGCGCTGGTGGTTAGGTATGCTGCTGGTGGTTGTTTTGGCGGGAGCATCTGTTGCATTAAGTAAGTTACCCATAATGCAAAGTGCGCAATTTAGCTCTTTAACGATTGGTATTGTGCTTGGCATTATTGTGGGTAACAGTGTGTTTTCGCGCATTGCTACGCAAACCGATATAGGTGTTGATTACGCTAAAAGTATATTACTTAAAGCGGGGGTTGTGTTGTTTGGGTTTAGAATTACCTTTGCGCAAGTAGCGGGCGTGGGCTGGGAAGGCTTATTAACCGATGTTGTAATGCTGTTAGGCACATTTATTTTGGCAGTGCAGCTAGGTAAGCGCGTATTTAAGCTTGATGAACAAACAACCATATTAATTGGCGCGGGTAGTTCTATTTGTGGTGCCGCTGCGGTTATGGCAACTGAGCCGGTTATAAAAGCGCAGGCGCATAAAGTATCGGTAGCGGTGGCAACGGTTGTGGTGTTTGGCACGTTAAGCATGTTTGCCTACCCAATTATGTTTGATTACATGGGCCTGAGTGAACACGCTTACGGTATTTTTGTAGGCTCAACCATTCATGAAGTAGCGCAAGTGGTTGCAGCGGGTACAGCTGTAAGCGCTAATGCTGCAGATACCGCCGTTATAGAAAAAATGCTAAGGGTGATGATGCTTGCGCCATTTTTAGTGGGCTTATCGTTTTGGCAAAGTAAAAAGCATGCTAAAACAAACAATAACGTGCATGGCGGCGAGCAAAAAGCGGGTATTACAATCCCTTGGTTTGCGGTGTTATTTATTGTGGCAAGTGGTGTACATTCGCTATCAGTTATTCCTCAAGTCGCTACAAGCGCAGTTGTTTGGTTTGATAATATATTACTCACCATTGCGATGGTGGCTTTAGGTTTACGCACACATGTTGGCGCTATTCGCCAAGCGGGTATAAAACCGCTGTTATTAGCAGGCTGTTTATTTTTGTTTTTAACCTTGGGTGGTTACGCTATTAATGTGGGTATTGCTGAGCTGTTTTAAACGTTACTTTGTAAAAGTTGATTGGCGGCTTAAATTGGCCAATCAACTTCGTTTAAGGTATCCAGCTGCGTGCTGGTATTTTCATTGCCTTGCCATTTATTAGTGTAAACAGTGTGCGGGTCAAACTGTAACGTTTGTTTTTCAATATTAAAGTGCCTACCACCACGCGGGTCGACCCCTACACCTGCTATATATTGCCAATTACCCCAATTAGCGGCTACATCGTAATCAATCAATTGTTGTTCAAAATATGCTGCGCCATAGCGCCAATCAAGGCCAAGCTCGTTCACTAAGCAACTGGCTGCAATTTGCCTTGCTCTATTTGATATATAACCCGTAGCGTTAAGCTCATTCATAATGGCATTGACTAATGGGTAGGATGTTGAGCCATTACACCACGTAGCAAAGCGGTTTGGCATAAATGTAGTAAGGGGTTTTGTTTGCTTTTGGCCTTTAAAGCTAAACAGGCTTTTACCTGCCTTAAGTGCATGCCATTTAAAATACTCTCGCCATAGCAATTCAAATTTAATCCAGTAGGTAGACTCGTTTGTTATTTGGTTATGTTCGTACGCCTCAACTGCTTTATAAACTTGCCGCGCACTTACACAACCAAAAGCAAGCCAGGTACTAAATTTTGTGGTGTTATTAAAGCCATCAAGCTCGTTTCGAGTTATTTTATAAGTACTTGGTAGTAAACCTGAAAAGTATTGTTTTAAATGTGTTTGCGCACTTTTAAACCCGCCATGCATTACGCCATTATTTGCTATACGCTCTAAAGGTTTTTTAGCGCACAAGGTTATTGGCTGAGGGAGCAAACCGTTTGGTAATGTTGAAAGTGAAATGGGGCTAGTGGCGGCCTCTACCTTTTTACGAAACGGGGTAAAGTGTTTAGGTAATTCGTTTAAATCAAAGGGGAGGTCACTTTGCTTAAAGAGCGTGTCTTGCTGCGACCCTGTAAATTTAGTATTAGGGCAATGTGCTTTGAGTAAGTTTATTTGGCGTTGCTCGTACAGGCCAAATTGCTCGCTGTATACAACTTTATCTATATTTTGCTCATTAATACGCGCTTTCAAAAGCGATACAGGTTCGCCTTCAAGCACATGCAGGGTTTGCCCGCGCTCAATAAGTGCTTGTTGTAGTTCGTACAAGCATTGCATTAAAAACTGCTGTTTGTGCACGCCATATGGCTTTTGTTGATAGTTATTATTTTTAAACCAGTGCGGGTTTATAACAAATACAATATCAAGCGCGCATTGCTCAGTAGCAAGTTCGCTTAAAATAGGGTTGTCGTCTATTCGTAAATCGTTTTGTAGCCAATATAAAATACGTTTGCTCATAGGTTTGCTCAGGTTTTTAAACTCTAGAGCTTTACGAAGCAAAAGCGGGTAGGGATTAGTTTTGAGGTGTTTAAGAGGGTTTTAAAAAGAGGCGGCAAATAATACCGCCTCCTTTAATGTTAAATAGCCGATTTTTGTTTTTCTATCCAATCGTTTATTACGTCTTCTAATACTTCCATAGGCAGCGAGCCTTGGCCTATAACGGTGTCGTGAAAGCTGCGAATATCAAACTTAGCACCTAGTTCTTTTTCAGCTTTTGCACGCAGTTCGCGTATTTTTATTTCGCCCATTTTGTACGAAAGCGCTTGGCCTGGCCATGATATGTAACGATCTATTTGATCCTCCACCGCGCTTTGTGGCAAAGCAGTGTGATCTGCCAAGTAGTCAATAGCCTTTTGGCGGCTCCAACCAAACGCATGAATACCGGTATCAACAACAAGCCTCACTGCACGCCACATTTCGTAGCCTAAACGACCAAAGTCGCTGTACGGGCTTTGATAAAAGCCGGCTTCTTTACCTAAGCGCTCTGTGTATAGTGCCCAACCTTCGCCAAATGCAGAGTGGCTAAGTGTGCGTCTAAATTCAGGTACATTTAACTCCATAGCAATAGCGTTTTGTAAATGATGCCCTGGTATTGCCTCATGTAAGCTAAGTGCTTCTAAATTATATAAAGGCTGTAGTTTAGGTGTTGAGGCTAAAAAATAAGTGCCGGGGGATCGGTTATCAGCAGGTGGCATATAAAACGCGCCACGACTCGCTGAGCCTTTAATTGTAAAGGTATTACGCGGTAAATGATTAAAGTAGGTTGGTAATTTGCCATACATTTTTTGCGTAATAAAAGCGGTTTTTTCTAGCAAGTCTTGCGCGTCTGTTGCGTAAAATTGCTCATCGGTCGCTAAAAATTCTAAAAAATCGCTGTATGTGCCATCAAAACCTACTTTATCAATAATGTTTTGCATCTGCGCTTTAATACGCGCGACTTCTTTAAGGCCTAGTTCGTGTATTTGCTTTGGTGTGGCGTTTGTTGTGGTGTAGTAATTAACTGCATATTTGTAATACTCAAGCCCGCCTTTAACGCTTGCAATACCCGGCTGCGCTCTACAGTTAGGCATGTAATCGTTTTCAAAAAAGTCGTAAAAGTGCTGATAAGCAGGGACTACTTTTGAGCTGATTAAGGCCTTTGCTTTATTTTGGTATGTGGCTTTTTGCTCTGCTGTAAACGTGTTTGGTATACGTGCAAAGGGCTCGTAAAGGGCACTGTTTTCAGGTTGCTTAACAATATGCGCGCTAATGCTTTGGCTGTAATTTTCAAAGGTTTTGCAGTAATGAGTAAAGCCTGTTTTTATACCTTCTTTCATTAAATCAATATTTTGCTGATTAAATCGAGGGTAGTCGGCAAGGCTGATTAAAAATGCGTTGTAATCGTCGGGTGTTAAAAATGCCATGTTAGCCGGTGCTTCGGCAAAATAAGTATGCCAGCCACTTAAAAAATTAACCGGAAAATACTTATCTTGATAAAGGTAGCTTTGCTGCTCGGTTTTTCGCTCATATTTAAATAAGCGGTAGTTCATTAGCTGCTCGTTGTTGAGCGTTTTTGGGTCAATGCTGGCTAAGCTTTTTAGCACGCTGTTGTTATAAGCTTGGCGCTTTGCAATGGCTTGCTCGCTCCAATTTGGCAATGTACCGTTTGGCTTCCAGCCGTCTGGGTCGGTACGAAAAAATATTTTTTCAGCTTTGGCGTTTTGCCAGTGGTTATCAATAATGGTTTTTAATTCAGTGTTACTGTCGGCTAAGCTTGGTAGGGATACAACCGCTAAGCATATAGCTAGAATACTTTTTTTAAACATAGTCATCCGTTATTGGCGAGTTTGTTATTATTTATCGCGCTTTTTTATTTTAATTTGTGCTCAATATAGTATCAAGTTAACTTAATCAATGCGCTTACTTTTATAACTAGTACCTTTTGGTTTTACTTTTTGATTGAACAAATTTCACTGCGTAACTGATTGGCGTACTAGTTTATTGTTTTATCAGCGTTTAGAATGACTAAAACTTATTATAAAAAATGACCGTCATGTTTAATAAAGTAATTACCTTAATTGATGAAGCAAACAACCAAGACCCAAATACTGAGCAGCACAATGGACAAAGCTTTCCAAAAGAAAGTTTATACGCCTTGCGCATGAGCGAAATGTTAACTCGTTTTAAACCAGATGCCGATGAACTCATGCAAATTGCAGTGCGTGCACAGCATATTCAGCGTTGGAAGTCGCCACGTAGTGATTTTGAAATGAACAAACAGGGCTATCATCAGTGGCGCAGTGCACTTTATATATTTCATGCTAGCAGCGTGGTTGCGCTCATGAAGCAAGCTGGTTACGGTGAAGCTGAGCAAAACCGAGTGTACGATGCGGTCGCTAAAAAAAATATTAAACGTAACCCAGACAGCCAATTAGTAGAAGATGTAGCAAGCCTTGTATTTATTGAACATTATATGCTTGGGTTTGCCAATGCAAAACCAGATTACAATGAAGAAAAATGGATTGGTATTATTCGCCGTACATGGCAAAAAATGTCAGATGAAGCCCATGAGTTTGTACTTACAGGTAATATTACATTGCCCGGGCCGCTTGTTGGGCTTATTCATAAAGCACTTGAGTAAAAGAAAATAAATAAAAAGGAATTTTAAATGTATTGTCCTCGTAGTAATACACCACTTGAACCTTTACTTGTTGGCGGGATTACTGTTTTTACGTCAGCGCAAGGCGGCGTATTTTTTGATAACAGCCAAATTTTTAAGTTTAGCTCGCCGGAGTTAAAGCATGGTCAGGTTTTACTTAAGTATTTGAGTAATTATACCGAAGGTGAGGCCGAAGTCTCATCGCGAGTAAATTGCGCTAAATGCTTAGGGTCTGTTGAACTTTTCGGATTAAAATTTGTTCAAACTAGGGGCTATTTAATCACGGCGCGAGGTTTGTAACCTAGTGGACTAAGTAAAAGCCGAGCAACAAAGAGTAAATAGTCCCTAGGAAGAACCCTTTGGGTAGCGCCTGTTTGGCATTAATGCTACGTTATCGCCTATTTATGGGGAATAACCACACTACATAGGCTCTGCCTTGCCTAAATACCAAACAGGCTGCTGCAAATTTAACCTTGAAAGATCAACAGACCCTAGATATTGTGATGATGCGCCGGTATTTTTCGCCGCTCAAAGTGGTTGAAATAGACGAATGCCCAGGTTGTGCAGGCATATGGCTTGATAGCGGCGAGCTGGCAAAAATACACGAAAACCATTTAACCCCCAAAGAGCGTAAGCTGTTAGCCCACGAAATGGCAACCAATCATGGGTTTATAACTATTAAGCCGCCAAAATCAAAGTATTACCCCAGAGCGCCTAAAAATGTTCAAGACA
The DNA here is from genome assembly GCF_014164015.1 of Pseudoalteromonas sp. SR41-1. NCBI lineage: Bacteria > Pseudomonadati > Pseudomonadota > Gammaproteobacteria > Alteromonadales > Pseudoalteromonadaceae > Pseudoalteromonas > Pseudoalteromonas sp. SR41-1. Next base: position 30,515 of record NZ_JACJEK010000023.1, on the reverse strand, counting down.
CGACAGTTGAACGGCTGGTGCAATTAGCATTACTTAATTTTCAGTAATAAAAAACGGCGTACTAAATAGTACGCCGTTTTTTTGTAATAAATTAACGCTTATGCAGTTTATTTATTACGGTTTTCTTTTGCAAACGCACGTATTTTACGTTTTTGCGAAAGCGTTACTTTATTAGTACGCCCTGCAAATGGGTTATCACCTTCTCTAAATTCAATTTTGATTGGGGTGCCCATAATTTTAAGTGCTTTACGGTAGTAGTTCATCAGGTAGCGTTTGTAGCTATCTGGTAAATCGTGAACTTGGTTACCATGAATTACAATACGTGGCGGGTTATAACCACCGGCATGCGCATATTTAAGCTTAACACGACGACCACGAACAAGTGGCGGCTGGTGATCGGCCTGTGCCATATCCATAATACGGCGAAGCATTGCGGTGCTAATACGCTTAGTTGCTGACTCGTACGCTTCATCAACCGATTCAAATAAATGACCAACACCTGTACCGTGAAGTGCAGATATAAAGTGTAAGCGTGCAAAGTCAATAAAGCCTAAACGGCGATCAAGCTCTGTTTTAATACGATCTTTAACGTAGTCGTCAAGGCCATCCCATTTATTAACGGCAATAACCAGCGAACGACCTGAGTTAAGCGCAAAACCTAATAAGCTTAAGTCTTGATCAGAAATACCATCGCGCGCATCCACAACAAGTAAAACCACGTTACAATCTTCGATTGCTTGTAATGTTTTAATTACTGAGAACTTTTCAACTACGTCACTTACTTTTTTACGCTTACGAACACCGGCTGTGTCAATTAACACATACTCTTTGTCGTTACGCGTCATTGGAATATAAATAGAATCGCGCGTTGTACCTGGCATATCATATACAATTACACGATCTTCACCCAATATACGGTTTGTAAGTGTTGACTTACCAACATTAGGGCGACCAATAATAGCAAGCTTTACAGGTTTGTCAGCAAACGCTTGATGATCGGTATCATCACCTTCGCCTTCTTCGTAAAGATCGATTAATTCTTCGTCATCACCTGTTACTTCTTCATCTTGAGCAGCTAGTTCAGCAATAAGCGGCTGAAGTGTTTGTTCAAGTAATAGGGTAATACCACGGCCATGTGCAGCTGCAATGTGATGTATTTCACCTAATGATAATTGGTAAAATTCAGCACAGTTTGAATCTGCATCAATGCCATCGGTTTTATTGGCAACAACAAAGCACTTTTTCTCTTGTTTACGCAAGTGATTAGCAATGGCTTGGTCAGCTACGGTCATACCTACACGAGCATCTACTAAAAACAGAACAATGTCGGCTTCTTCAATGGCTAGCAGAGATTGATCTGCCATTTCGATTTCGATGCCTTCTTCTGAGCCATCAATACCGCCCGTGTCTACCACGATAAATTCATAGCCATCGTAACTAGCTTGGCCATATTTTCTATCTCGTGTTAAACCTGGAAAATCGGCTACGAGTGCATCACGAGTACGTGTTAAACGGTTAAATAATGTGGACTTGCCCACATTGGGTCGCCCAACTAGAGCGATCACGGGAAGCATAAACTACCTCTTTAAAAAACAACAAAAGGCTTCGCAGTGCGAAGCCTTACAAAAAACAATTAACTATTAGCAGGTTATACTAATAGCAGTCAGTTAGTTTGGTATTTTTACCATACTAACTTCACCATCACGGGTGTATAAAATTAGCTTATCGTCGGCAACAACTGGCTCAACAAAAAAGCCTGAGCTGTCAAAGTCTTCTCGAGATACTAGCTCGCCAGTTTCTTTATTTAGCCAATGTAGGTTACCTTCTTGGTCGCCTAAAGCTAAGTGGCTACCTGCAACTGCAGGGCCTGTTAGGTACCAACCACGTAGTGCGGGTTGGCTCCAACGTTCAATACCTGAATTTTTATCTAATGCGTAAATAACACCATCGCTATCTACTAAATAAATTGTTTGTGCATCCATCGCAATTTCGCGGTAGCTGCTGTACTCACGTTTCCACACTACGTTGCCAGAGCGAATATCTACAGCAGCTAAGTTGCCGTTGTAAGCTATAGCATAAGCGTATGGACCGCTAATAAGCGGTTGAGTGTCTACGTCAACTAGGCGTTCAAATTCTGATGCGCCTTTAGCAACCGCAATTTCTGCGCTCCATGCTGAGTAACCACTGTCTGAAATTAAAACGCTTAGCTTGCCTGTTTCAAGGCCTACTAATACACCACCGTTAGCAACAGTTGGCGAGCTTTGTCCGCGTAATGTTAGTGGTGGAACTTCTTGTTCAAAACTCCAACGCTCTTCGCCCGTATCTGGGTGAAGGGCTAACAATTTACCAGAGCCTAAATTTACAAATATTAAGCCATCGCCTGCTGTCGGTTTAGACAGTGATTCGCCTGGTACATTCTTACGCCAAACTTCTTCACCGGTTTCGCGATCAAGAGCAATAATAAAGCCGTGTTCAGAACCTATATAAATTTTACCATAGGCTTGCAAAATACCACCTGATAATTTTGCATTACCGTTGTCAGCCCATGGCCAAAACGATAAATCTTGGCGTACATCGGTTTCCCACTTGGTATCGCCGTTAGTAAGCGAAAGCGCTTCTACTTGGCCTTCGCGGCTAGCAACATATACAGTATCTTTGTAAACAGCTGGTGTTAAACGAGAAAAGTAATGCTCTACGCCATCACCTACAGATTCTTGCCAAACAACGTCAGTTTCAAATTGGTTTACAATTTCAGGAAGTACTAGTTCATCTTCATCATCACTTGATGAACAACCCATCAGTGTTGCCATACATAGGGCAAGGGCTGCTGTTGTAAATTTTTTCATGCCTAAAACCTTATGCCGCTGGGCTAGTTACTGCTAGGTCATCTAACTTAATTTGTAATAGTGGGTTACTTGTTAATCCACCCGCATCTATTGCTGCTTGGTATGCAGTACGTGCTTGATCTTTGTTACCTTGCTGTGTGTAAATGTCGCCTTTAAGCTCGGCAACGTTTGCATTGAATGCTTCAGGTAATGGTGCATTTAATGTAGTTAATGCGTCGTCATAGTTAGTTTGTGCAATTTGAATTCGCGCTAAACGTGTAATCGCAATTGCTTTTAATTCTGTATTTTCAGTATTAGACACTATCCAGCTTAGCTTTTCGCTTGCTACGTCTAATTTTTTTGCTTCTACAGCGTCTTTTGCAGCAACAAATGCAGCAAGTGTTGCGTAGTTTGTATCTTTATTTTCGCTAATAAACGCATCAGCTGAAGATAATACATCATCACTTTCAACAAGCGCTGTATATGAATCTGATGCTTTTTCAGCTGTAGTAATTTGGTTTTGGTTATATGCTTTCCAGCCATATAAGCCACCAAGGCCAACAAGTATGCCTAGTGCAAGTGAAATGCCGTTTTCACGGAAAAAGCGTTTAATGGCTTCTGCTTGTTGTTCTTCTGTTGAATAAATATCCATTCTTACCTCTAATGTTCGCTTAGCCGTTAATAAGCTCAGCTAATAGCGCTTTAGCTTGTTCTAATTCTAATGTGACTTGTTCTTTACGCTCGCGTAAATACTTGATGGTCACAACGCCTTTTTCTAATTCATCTTCACCAATAATCACTGCAACAAGTGCATCGCTTTTATCAGCACGTTTTAATTGTTTTTTAAAGTTGCCGCCGCCCGCATGCACCATAACGCGTAAACCCGGTACGTCTTTACGTAGTTGCGCTGCAATTGCAGGAGCTTGAATGCTTGCTTTGTCGCCCATTGCTGCTAAATATACATCAGCATTACGACGAATGTCACCTACACACTCAAGCGCTTGTAGTAATAACACTAAGCGCTCTAGACCCATTGCAAAACCAACTGCTGGCGTTGCTTTGCCGCCAAGCTGTTCAACTAAGCCGTCGTAACGACCGCCAGCACATACAGTGCCTTGTGCGCCTAAGCTGTCGGTTACCCATTCAAATACGGTGCGGTTGTAGTAGTCTAAACCACGTACTAACTTTTCATTAACCGTATATGAGACGCCAGCAGCGTCTAAACGTTCACATAAATTTTCAAAATGTTCTTTTGATTCAGCGTCTAAGTTTTCAGACAATTTAGGCGCATCAGTTAAAATTGCTTGTACGTCTGGGTTTTTGCTATCAAGTACGCGTAATGGGTTTGAATACATACGACGTTTTGAGTCTTCATCAAGCACATCAATGTGTTGCTCAAGGTAGGCTACTAACGCATCACGGTAATCTGCACGCGCTTCGTTAGAGCCTAAAGAATTTAGCTCTAAACGAACGTGGTCAGTAATACCAAAGGCTTCCCATAGTTGCGCTGTTAATAAAATAACTTCTGCGTCTATGTCGGCTGTGGCAATACCAAATGTTTCTAAACCAAATTGGTGAAACTGACGGTAACGACCTTTTTGCGGACGTTCGTGACGAAACATTGGACCCATGTACCAAAGGCGTTGTTCTTGGTTATATAGTAAGCCATTTTGGTTGCCAGCACGTACGCATACTGCGGTGCCTTCTGGGCGAAGTGTTAATAAGTCGCCATTGCGATCGGCAAAGGTGTACATTTCTTTTTCTACTATATCGGTAACTTCACCAATAGAGCGTTTAAATAAGTCGGTTGATTCTACAATAGGAAAACGAATTTCTTGATAACCGAACGATGCTACTGTCTCGCGTAAAATGCTTTCTACTTTCTGCCAAACTTGTGTATCGCCCGGCAGACAATCGTTCATACCGCGAACTGCCTGAATTTGTTTTGCCACTGATAAATCCTAAATGCTGTTTATGTGTAATAAAAAATGCTTACACAACAAGAATGCTAAAAATTGACCCGCTATTATAGCGTTCTGGTCATAAAGGTAAACGCCAAACACCGCTGTTTGGCGCTTTATACGGTATTTATTCGACTATTTTAATATCGATAGGTGTTTGCTGCTCTTTTTGAGCAATAAAGTCGCGCACGTAGCCTTCGAGCTGGTCAACAATGTTGTTGTTGTCAATACGCGCTTTTTGGCGCTCACCATTAATGTATAAACCTGAGCGACGGTTTGCACCGGCAAGACCTATATCACTAACAAGTGCTTCACCTGGGCCGTTTACAACACAGCCAATTACCGAAACCGATACAGGCTCAATAATATCTTCAAGGCGCTCTTCTAGCTGGTTCATGGTGCTTACTACATCAAACTCTTGACGAGAACAGCTTGGGCAGGCAATAAAGTTAATACCGCGCGAACGTATGCGCAGCGATTTTAAAATATCAAAACCTACTTTAATTTCTTGAACAGGGTCAGCTGCAAGCGACACTCGCAGTGTATCGCCAATACCTTCGGCAAGTAGCATACCTAAACCTACGGCTGATTTAACCGAGCCAGATCGCATGCCGCCCGCTTCGGTAATACCTAAATGCAGTGGTTGGTCTATTTCTTTAGCGAGTAAGCGATAGGCGCCTACCGCTAAAAATACGTCTGATGCTTTTACCGATATTTTAAATTGGTCAAAATCAAGGCGGCGTAATATATCTACATGGCGCATTGCTGATTCTAATAAGGCTTCAGGTGTAGGCTCGCCGTATTTTTCTTGTAAGTCGCGCTCAAGTGAGCCGCCATTTACACCAATACGAATAGGTATGTTATGCTCGCGAGCCGAATCGACCACAGCTCTTATACGCTCTTCGCTACCTATATTACCTGGGTTTATGCGCAGACAATCTACGCCGTACTTTGCCACTTTTAAGGCTATACGGTAATCAAAGTGAATATCGGCTACTAGCGGAATAGTCACTTGTTCTTTAATACTTTTAAACGCTTCAGCTGCGTCCATAGTCGGTACTGATACACGCACTATGTCAGCACCTGCATCTTGTATTGCCTGAATTTGTGCAACGGTTGCATCAACATCCATGGTGTCGGTGTTGGTCATTGATTGCACAGCAATAGGGGCGCCGTCACCAATAGGGACGTTACCTACATTGATACGGGTGGATTTTCTGCGTTTAATTGGGGATTCTGAAAACATAGCGACTACTCTGCTAGTGGTAATGTAAATTTGGCTAAACGGTTTTTAGGAAATGCAGAAACATCTACAGGTTCGCCGTTTAAAGTAATGTCTACAGCGTCATGCTTACCAAGCACAACTGAAAAAGGAGGCGTTCCGCTTACGGTCATAATGTAGCCTGCTTTTTTAACGCCGAATGCTATTTTTTCGCCTTCGCCATCGTAAATTTCAACCCAACTTTCGCCGTTAAAGTTCATAACAATTGTACTGCTAGCATTTTCTTGGCTTTCGTTGTTAGATGTAATAGGAGCCGTTTCTGTAACGGCTTCTGAGCTTGTTGATGTTTCAAGCGTATCTTTTGATTCTAATAGTGATTCGTCGTTAATTTCGGCTTGTTGCTGTTGCTGTAAAATACTGGGTTGAGCTGCTTGTCGTTCACTCATTATTGAGTTGGCAACGTTTATTTTACTGGTTTGCTCTTCAATGGGGGTGGCGTTTTGCCAAAACCATAAAGCAGATGAGCCAATAACAATCGCTAAAATTAAATAACTAAAAAACATTAAACGGCTGTCGCTTGCTTCTTTTTCTGTTCGGCGCGAAAAGCTTTGCATATTAGCGGGCTTGGTCGGCTCTGGTGGAGCCGGCATCATTGCTAATATAGGTGCGCTATCGACTTTTAATTCGCGGCAATAATTTTTTATATAGCCTTTAACAAAAGTGATAGGGCCTAGTAACGCAAATTCATCATTTTCAAGGCGTTTAATTTGAAGTTCAGACAGCTTTAACGGTGCAGCAATAGTTGCGATGCTAACGTTTGCTTGCTCTCTATGATTTTTTAGTATTTGGCCTACAGTTGGCTGTTCGCTCTGTGTTTGCGTATTTTCTTCATTCATAATGTGTATGAGTCTGGATCCACTAGTAAAAGTCTGTGCCCTGGTTTTAATGCTATATCAGGACTTAATTTATTCCATCGCATTAATTCATCAATTAATACATGCCGCTGGGTAGCTATATCGTAAAGGGAATCACCAGCTTTAATTTCGTAATAAATATTAGGATCGTTTAGGTATATTTTACTTCCATTCATTACCCGATCCGACTCTTTTAAACCATTCCATTGCAGGAGTTTTTGTAGTTTAACATTGTATCGCACCGAAATGCTAAATAGGTTTTCGCCAACAGCAATTACATGAAATGGCACGCGTAAAGGCGATACTTTAGGATTAAGCATTGGAAGCTCAGTTTTTTGCACTGCTTCGTAGCTTTTAAATTCAATATCAGCATTATTTTGATAGTTGCTGTTTTCAAAAACGGTTGTATTTTTAGTCGCTTCGTAGAATACCACGTCACTACTGTTTTTTTGATTCGTAACTGCAGGTGCAGAATTACTGTAGTTACTAGTTTGCTGCGAATTAAACTGGCCTGTTTTAGGTGCGCCAAACGAGATTATTGTTACCTCGTCATCGGCTTTAGCCGGTTGTTTTGTCGCTATAACTTCTTTTTGAGGTTCTAAAACGGGTTGCGCTTTTTCAGGCGCTGCTACTATAGAATCTGCAGAGTCGTGCTCAGTAGTAAGTGCAAGCATAACAGCCGATGTATCGGTAGGATTGCTTGGCGCGACGACTTTAGGAGCCTCTTCTTTTTGGGTCGTTACTTGTTTTGCTATTACGGTTGCTTCGTCGGCTTGCGTACTGAGCGTATTTGGCAATGCTTGAGCTTGCTCTTCTCTTGCTATAACTGGATTTACATCTTGGTTATTTGCTGTTGCGAGCTTTTTATCTGTTTTTTGCTCGTTGTTTGTTACCAAGCTTGTTGAACCGTCCTCTGGCGAACGTTTCTTTCTAATAACTTTTATTTTTGGTTTTGAACTAACGTGCGCGCCGCTTGCGTCATTTTTTAGTTCTTTTAACTGCGCTTTACGGTATTTTTCTCGCAGTATTTCAAACTCATTAAAACGTGTTCTTTTCTCTTTTAACGCATAGGCTTCGTTGCTGGTAGAGTAAGTTTGCAAAATAGTGTTGGAAATTTTTTCAGCTTCTTCAATTCTGCCCATTCGGTTTTTTACAAGGTAGCTAAGCATTAATGCGCGAGAAGATACTCGGCCCGTACTTTCATAGCGTTTTAAAAGTTCACTGGCTTTGTACAAGTCACTTTTAGCGTAATACAGTGCGGCTAAGCTAATTAATGTAGATGTTCGCTGAGAGCTGTGATTAAGTGCCTGTTGAAAGTAGCTTTCTGCATTTTCAAAATCATCAAATTCAATAGCACACAAGGCTAAATTTTCGTAGCTTTCGGCAACGCGAATATAGCTTGGTACTTCAATGGCTTTTAAAAATTGATCAGTTGCACGATCGTATTCATCAATACCACATAAAAACACACCGTAGTTATTGAGAGTGTTAGGATCGTCTGGTTTTATTTCAAGTGCTTTTTGGTAGGCTTTATCTGCTAGCGGGTTTTCGCCCACTTGTTGGTAGTAATAAGCAAGAGAGTAATGTACTTCAGGTAGGTCAGGAGCAAATGCTGCTGCACGTTCTAAATTGTATTTGGCTTGAGAATTATTACCCGTTTTTAAATACTGTAGGGCTAAAGCAATTCGTGTTCGTGCTGCGCCAGTATTATTAACTTTATTTTCGACGACGGGTTTATTACTGCCGTTATAACTACTTTCGCTCACACAGCCACTTAGGGCAAGTGTTGATAGTGTTATAGCAAGTATAGATCGCATTACCTTATCTCTTTATTTTTAGTCCATGTCGCCTATCTTACCTAAAAGCTTTACTCTTGCATCATTTATTTAAAAATAAACAACTTAACAGCCTTATATGGTTTATTCATATAAGGCTGTTACAGATTATGCTTGGTGGATATTAACGGCAATCGCGTTATCGTCACGGATTTTCTTTTTAGCTAAGCGTTTAGTACGGTCAACTACGTCACCGACTAACTGACCGCAAGCTGCGTCAATATCATCACCGCGAGTACGGCGCACAATACAGGTTACACCTGCAGCTTGTAGTACTTTTGAAAAGCGGTCGATACGGCTATTACTTGAGCGTGTGTACTCGTTACCCGGGAACGGGTTAAACGGAATAAGGTTTACCTTAGACGGTGTGCCTTTTAACGTTTGTACTAATGCATGCGCTTGGTCAGTGCTGTCGTTAATGCCATTAAGCATAACGTATTCAACTGTTACGTCTTTATTAGCTTTTGAACCGTCGATATAACGACGACACGCCGCTAAAAACTCTTCAATAGGGTACTTTTTATTAACAGGTACTAAAATATCACGCAGTGCGTTATCTGGTGCGTGAAGAGATATAGCCAGTGCTACGTCAATTTTTTCTTTTAGTAAATCAAGAGCAGGTACAACGCCTGAAGTACTTAATGTTACGCGGCGCTTAGATAAACCAAAGCCCCAATCGTCCATCATTAGTTCCATTGCTGGCACTACGTTTTTAAGATTAAGTAAAGGCTCGCCCATACCCATCATTACAACATTAGTCACTGGGCGCTTTTCGCTATGACCATCAAGGCCTATATCTTTAGCTACACGCCAAACTTGGCCAATAATTTCAGATACTTTTAAGTTACGGTTAAAGCCTTGTTGAGCAGTAGAACAAAAAGTACATTCAAGCGCACAACCCACTTGTGATGATACACATAACGTAGCGCGCTCTTTTTCAGGGATCCAAACGGCTTCTACTTCTTGGCCGCCTTCAAGAATAAGCGCGTACTTAATAGTACCGTCGCTTGCTTGTTGGCGAACTGTTATTTCTGGCGCTACAATTTCGCACTCAGCTTTAAGCTTTTCTTTAAGCTTTTTATTTACGTTAGTCATTTCGTCGAAGTTATCTACGCCAAAATGATAAATCCATTTCATCACCTGGTCACTACGAAACGGCTTTTCACCGAACGATGCAAATAGCTCGCGCATTGCATCTCGGTTTAAATCTAATAAGTTAATCTTTTTTTGCTCGGTCATGAAACAACCTCAATCGGTGACGGTGGAGATAAAAATTTACGAGGACGAATTGTACACAATTCACTCACTTTAATCATTAAGTAAAATATCAAAAAATGCACTTATGGATACTTTGCGTAATGACTAAAAAAGGGCCCGAAAGCCCTTTTCATTTTGTTAACGAATTCGAATTAACGAGTACGTGAACAAAGCTCTTCGTCAGCGAAGAAGTACGCGATTTCGCGAGCAGCAGATTCAACAGCATCAGAACCGTGAACAGCGTTTTCGTCGATGCTATCAGCGTAGTCTGCACGTAAAGTGCCAGCTAGTGCTTCAGCAGGGTTAGTAGCACCCATGATTTCACGGTTTTTAAGAACAGCGTTTTCGCCTTCAAGAACTGTAACCATTACTGGACCAGATGTCATGAAAGATACTAAAGCGCCAAAGAAAGGACGTTCGCTATGTTCTGCGTAGAAACCTTCAGCTTTCTCTTGTGAAAGGTGAACCATTTTAGCTGCAACGATTTTAAGGCCAGCAGTTTCGAAACGGTTGTAGATAGCGCCAATGTGGTTTTTAGCAACTGCATCAGGTTTTACGATTGAGAAAGTACGCTCTAAAGCCATCTTTATGCTCCAATAATTTTAAGTAAAAGTGTGAATATTAACGGGCGCGAATTATACGCGTTTTAAGTGAAAAATCCTAATTTTATTAAAAACCAGTTTGATTGCTGTTTTATGATCTCGATCAAATTTAAATTATTAGCCATATTTATACTGCTGCGCTTGTGTTTATGTATTTTTCAATAACACCAATTTCACTGGATTAATGCTTAATTTTTCAATCAAATTGGTAAAACTCATGCAACTGGTTTAAACCCAGTTCGATGTATGGAGCGCACATGTTACCCGTTATTTCTTCAATGCCTTTTATTCCTGAATTGTTATGCCCCGCAGGCAGTTTAAAAAACATGCGCTACGCGTTTGCTTATGGCGCAGATGCGGTTTATGCGGGGCAGCCTCGTTATAGTTTGCGTGTGCGTAATAATGAGTTTGACCTAGAGACCCTGCAAATAGGCATTAGTGAGGCGCATGCGCAAAATAAAAAGTTTTATGTGGTGTCTAATATTGCGCCGCATAACGCTAAAGTTAAATCGTATTTACGTGATATAGAGCCAGTTATTGCGATGCAGCCCGATGCGCTGATTATGTCAGACCCTGGTTTAATTATGCTTGTTCGTGAAAAATGGCCTGCGATGCCCATTCACTTATCAGTACAGGCGAATGCGGTAAATTACGCGAGTGTACAATTTTGGGCAAAGCAGGGAATTGAACGCGTTATTTTATCGCGGGAGCTGTCGCTCGAAGAAATAACCGAAATACGCACACTCTGCCCAGAAACCGAACTTGAAGTATTTGTACATGGCGCACTGTGTATGGCTTATTCGGGGCGTTGCTTGCTCTCTGGTTACATAAATAAGCGCGATCCAAATCAAGGCACGTGTACTAATGCATGTCGCTGGGATTACGATGTAAAACCTGGTGTTGAGAACGAAAATGGCGAAATGGTACATAAAATTGACCCCAAGCAGGTGATTCCTACACTGGGTGAAGGCGCGCCAAGCAACGATGTATTTATTCTAGAGGAACAAGGTCGCCCTGGTGAGTATATGCCTGCGTTTGAGGATGAACACGGCACGTATATTATGAATTCCAAAGATTTACGCGCAGTGCAATACGTAGAGCAGTTAACAAAAATGGGTGTACATAGTTTAAAAATAGAAGGGCGCACTAAGTCATTTTATTATGTGGCGCGCACTGCACAAGTTTATCGTAAAGCAATAGACGATGCGGCTTCGGGTAAACCATTTGATACTAGCTTATTTAAAACATTAGAAAACTTGGCGCATCGTGGTTATACCGAAGGCTTTTTAAAACGCCATGCTCACCAAGATTATCAAAACTATGAATACGGTCATTCTGTATCAACTAAGCAGCAATTTGTGGGTGAAGTACTTGGGCGCTGCGAAAATGGATTAGTTGAAATAGACGTTAAAAATAAATTTTGTACTGGTCACTCTTTAGAGCTTATGACACCACAAGGCAACAATACTTTTACGCTTGAATATATGGAAAACAAAAGAGGCGAAAGTATTAGCGATGCTAAAGGTTCTGGTCACATTATAAAAATCCCGCTAGCTGAGGGCATTAGCTTAGATCACGCTATTTTAATGCGTAATCTTGAGGATCACCAAGATACCCGTAATCCATTCAAAAAGGTCAGTTAGGATCCACTCTAATAACTGCTCAAAGCTATTTTATTAAATAGAGTGACGCTGAGCAGTTATATCTTCATCTGCTATTTTTTAGATACCATTTATGGAATTTATCTTATCATTAATGCTTATTTATAAAATTTTAAAAGCGAATATAATGGATATTCGTACTTAACACGTGTTGTTAAATCGCTCCTCACTTTTACCCCATTACTTTTTAAAGGAATCATTTTTGTATGTGGATAATTTTTGCATTACTCGCAACCGTTTTTTTTGGTGCTCGAGGAGTGTTGTATCAATGGACGTCGCAGAAAAAGATTAACCGTAACTTACTATTATTCGGTGTATTTTTTGTAGGATTTGTTATTAGTGCGCTAGGTACAGTGGTATTTGAACATACATGGTATGGCTGGGAAGACATTACGGTTGGGCTAGCGTTAGGTTTTGGCTCTTTTGCTGCTAATGGATTGTTGCATAAGGGGTTTTCGGTTGGTAAAGCGTCTTTAATTAGTATTTTATCGGGATTAACGCCTCTGTTTGTCCTTTTATTTGCTTTTTTATTGTGGCAGGAGACCTTAACAACAATTCAATTAATTGGCTTTTTCATTATTTTTGGTGGCCTTTATATTATTCGCTACTCCAGCGATATCTCATTGAGTAACCTACAAGGTGCGCAATGGGGATTACTCGCTGCACTTGCCTTTGCATTTAATGATTTAATGGGTAAGCAATCAACACTTCTTGAGGCCGATACGTTTGCAACGCTAACGTCTATGTTTGGTTTTGGTAGTTTTCTTTTTGCTGTTAGTTGGTTAGTAAAGCGTAAAAAAATGCTAGCAGAGCAAGGCACTTCTCAAGGGTATTGGTCTGCGAGTAAAACATTTTCATACGGGTTACTGATTGGATTAACAAACGTGGCAGGTATGGTGGCAATAATATCGGCTTTTGCAATTGGTAATACAGGGCTCGTTTCGGCAATTTCAGGGATGAACATTTTAATTATTTTATTGTACTCACGCATCATCCTAAAAGAGTCTTTTACACGCCAAGAAGTGATAGGATTAGCAACAGCATTTTTAGGTGTAATTGTACTTAGGCTTAGTTTTTAAACGTTTAAAGCTTTCTTTTTAAAAGCATACATTGCTACTTTTCGTTGAAGTGTTGCAATGTATGCTCTATTAATAGTCGTACCCGATAAGGTACTTGTTTTCTGTCGCGATAAAGCATAGAAAATGGCTGCCCTTCACTTTGCCAGTCAGGAAGAATACGTTTAAGCTTTGTGGCTTCAATAAGAGGCAATGCTATATAATCAGGAATGTAGCTAATGCCTACACCAGACTCAACGGCTTGTTTCATCATTTGAATTTCATCAACTTCTAATCGGACATGCGAGTTTGGATTAAAGCTGTATTCTTCACTCGTTTGCTGATTTTTTAACTGCCACGGGACTAGCCCAAGGCACGTAACTTTTGGGTGTTCTTCTAATTGCTCCGGATGAGTGATGGGATGATGAGCATAATTTTGGTGAGCACAAAGCAGGTTATGAGTAAGCTTAAGTTCTCTAATAACCCAATTATCGATGGCTGGGTTTCTTACTCTAAACGCGATATCAATCCCTTCTTTTTCAATATCAATAAGATTATTTGAAAAGCGTAAATCTAATTGAATATCGGGATATTGCAGTAAAAATTCACAAAAAATAGCACTTAAAAAGTGTTTACCCATGTAAATGGGTGCAGAAATCCTAATTTTCCCTTTAGGTTGGTCTTTCTCATCATAAAGTGCTTGCTCAATACACTCTACTTCTTCAAATAACTTGCGGTAGCGGTCGTAATATAATTCGCCAGTATGCGTAAGTGTAACTCTATGAGCATCTCGATTTAGTAGCGTTAATTGAAGAGCTTGCTCTAATAGACGTATTCTGCGGCTTAAGGTTGATAGTGACATACCAAGGTTTGCAGATGCTTTTTTAAAGCTACCAAGTTTTACTATGGTGCAAAAGTAACGTAAATCATCAAGAGAATAACTAGCTGCCATTAGAACTACTTTATTATTTAGGAGGTAGACAATATTAACAGCGGCACTTTAAAATTTCATTAGAGATTAAAGGGGGGAGAACTGAAATTAGGCAATCAAATTTTATATAACTTTGATTTCATGACCTTAAAATAAAAGCACTGGTAAATAACGTAACTTAATCTGTTCAGCAAATTAATTAAAAGTAGTTTTAAGTCATATTTGTTAAAGCCATTGTAAATAGATTTACATTGAGTGCTTTATTTAATTAAGTGAATTTATAAGTCGTCTTTTTAGGTGAGTACCTATAGAACAATTCGAGGCTCTACACAAAAATAGAGCCTCATTTTTATAATTTAGAAACGATAACTTGCACCTAAATAAACAGTACGGCCATTAACCGTCGTATTGTATAAACGATCATTGGAGTCTGAATATTGCTCTTCTCGTTCATTAGTCAAATTACTGGCTTCTATAGTGAGCTTTAGCTTTTCATTAACCTGATAAAAGGCGGATGCATCTATGTATGTGCTGGCATGAAAACCGTTTTCGTCTTCATCGCCGTTACCCGCTTGTACCGCTGCAATATAGTCACTTCTATAAGCGGCTGCAACACGTGCGCCCCATGAGTCAGAATCGTAATATACTGTAAAGTTACCAGAGTGTTCTGAAAGTCCTGGGAACGATTTATATTGATCAACACCTGAGTTGCCCACATTACGGTACAGCGCTTCACCATTAGCAAAGGTATAATTCGCAATAACACCTAAGTTATTAAAAGGAGCAGGTAAAAAGTCGAGATCTCGTTGAAAGGCCAGTTCCCAGCCACTAATATCACTTTCATCTAAATTTTGTGGTTGAATAACGGTAAAAACAGTACTTGCTGTTTGTGGGTTGCCGTTTTCGTCTACGTCGCCTAATAAACTAACTGGGTAGCCAGTCTGGCTGTATGGAATGTCATATGTTTCGGTGATAATGAAATTATCAATAGATTTATGGAAGTAACTTACGGCTGCATACCCTATATTTTCAAAGTAATATTCAACTGAAAAGTCGAAATTAACTGACTCGTATGGTTTAAGGTTTGGGTTTCCTGAACTGATACTTAGGCCATTGGTTGATGTGGCATCATTTTGTACTACACCTGTTGGCACTAATGCAGCGAGTGAAGGGCGGGTGAGGTTTTCGCCATAACTTGCACGTAGCACTAAACTGTTATTACTATCCCACACTAAATTTATAGCGGGTAGCAACCCTGAATAGGTATTTTCAACGTCAGCTACTTCTCCATTTATTAACCCTATAGCATTGGTAGTAGTATCGTAATGGCGCACACCCGCATTACCCATTAAGTAACCTGAGCCTAGTTCCCATTCAGCTTCGTACTGCAAATAAGCGCCAAAGGTTTTTTCTTGTACGTTATCGGTAAAATCAGGGTTATCTAAGTTAGGGTCGATATTCATACTCGCTAGAGTGCCTAGTACATCAACACTTACCCATTGTTGTTTATTATGTGCGGTATTGGTAAATGTAAGGCTTGAATCTACCGTGTCATCCAGTACGCCATCTTCCCAATCACTGCGATTAATATTATCAGATTTACTTTCACCGTTTTCACTTTCAAACTTTTTATTAGATACACCAAACTTTATATTTGAAGCATTGTTTAGTGTGTAATTAAAATCTAATTTCATAGAGTCGAATGTATTAGTTATTTCTTCTTCAGATATATCAATTTCGTGATAACGAAATAAACTACTGTCTGTAGGCTCAAACCCGTATGTGTTTTCACCATAATAAGCATCTTGGCGGTAATCAATTGTTTCATCGCCAAATGTTTCTAGATAAACTTTAACACTCCCTGTATTAAATTTGGTTTCTGAGCGCCCCACGAGAGCGGTCATATTTAAATCGTTTGTAATTTGCCAGTCACTTTTTAATACAAATTGACTTATTTTAGTGTCTGCATATTGGCTGCGGCTTTCTGAGTGTATTGCGGCATCTTCGTATACTGAGTAAATAGCGTCGTTATTTTCATTTATTTCAAGTGCTGTGAGCTTTGAACATAATTGCTCGTTGTTATAAGCAGGGCCTGTACAGCCAAGAGCTGTTGAGCTTGAGCCTCGGTTTTGCAAGTGGAATTCACTGCGATCATTATTCAGTTCACCATATAAAGCATCAAAACTAAATTCAAGGTTATTATTTGGGCGATATTGCAGAGCAAGGGTCGTCCCTAAACGTTCCTGTTCGTTTTCAAATAATGAATAGCGGCTACCACGTGAAAAGCTCACTTCTTCGTTGTTAATTTTATCTTGTAATTCATCTGATAGTTCAGATATATCTGAGCCTGATGCATTTTTTTTGCGCCAGCGATAAGTATTGTAACCTTGCTCATTTACATCACGTTTGCTGTATGCAATTGAAAATAATGCACCAAGTTTATCATCCCATGTATTTGAGATAAGCGCTGCAACTCGTGGGCTAACATCATCGGTTTGTGAGTTGTCGCCAAGTTGACCTGATAGAGCAGT
Organism: Pseudoalteromonas sp. SR41-1; assembly: GCF_014164015.1. Lineage (NCBI taxonomy): Bacteria > Pseudomonadati > Pseudomonadota > Gammaproteobacteria > Alteromonadales > Pseudoalteromonadaceae > Pseudoalteromonas > Pseudoalteromonas sp. SR41-1. The sequence continues at coordinate 13,721 of NZ_JACJEK010000023.1, read as the reverse complement.
ATTAAAACCATCAAAATCAAATGGTTTAGCTGTATGAAGCCCAACAGTGCCGCCTATGCCGCCTTCATCCATTTCGGCTGAAAATGATTTTTTCACATCAACGCGTTGAAATAACTCAGAAGCAAATATATTAAAATCAAAAGCGCGAGAGCGACTTACGGAACCTCGGCTATCCATTGCTGAAGACGATGTACCTAAAGCTTCCATACCGTTGAGTTGTACTTGTGTAAAGTTTGGACCCAAGCCTCGTAACGAAATTTGTCGGCCTTCGCCGCCCTCTCGAGTTATGGCAATGCCAGGTACACGTTGTAGTGAGTCTGCTAGATTTAGATCGGGAAAATCTGCAATATCTTCAGCCACAATAGAATCTTGTGCGCCCACAGCATTTCGTTTTAAATCTTTTGCTTTTAACAAACTGTTGCGATAACCCTGTACAACAATTTCTTCCACTTCTGTTTGCGCAGATTGTTCTGCATACACATAATTAGACGCGCCTAATGAACTCATTATAGCCGTTGCTAAAAGCGTACGAGATGGTTTGTTCAACATGATGCTTCCTTGGTTTTTAATTTAAAGTTGATTATTAATAAAAGGGTTTGTGCGCACTAAATGACCTCCGTCAAATTGCACCACATAGTTAAAGCGCGCCTGCTGTGGCGAGCCGGGTATAAAATCGGTTGAAATTACTTGTGCGCCGCTATTTTTTGCAGCATTAAACTGCATTGTTCGTTGCGAATTAGTGGCACTTAAATTTGCATCTGCGCGGGTACGCACCATGAAGCCTTTTAATACAAGTTGCTGAATTTTATAAAAGTCGCGTATAGGGTTGTTCACAATCATAAAAGCAGCTTCGGGCTGGTTTTCATCATAATGGGCAAACATGCTAGCCCCTTTTAACGAAGGCCTATTTTGTTTATAAAGTGCGGATTGTTGTGTATTGCCATCAAATAAGAATATGAACTTACCTGCTAAGGCACGTGTACTTGGCCACCCAAACTTAACGACTGTTTGGTTTAAAGATAATGGCGTTTTGCGTAAATCATCTGGCGTGAATAATAAGTTAGGTAACGATTTTTGAATTACTTCATCGAGTAAATAATAATCTTTCGGTGTAAATTTAAATGGATTATTCCCCAGAACTAAATCAGATCGTGTTTCTTTTACATTGAGCATTACAACAATTGGAAAGTGCTGCGGATTTGCCTCTGACCATGCTTTCAATGTATTCAAACAGCCACTAAACAACACACAATGGCTTTGCACATCAATGTCGGGAATGTGCATTACTTTAAATCCAGGAGTAGCTAATTGCTTTTTTTCTAACTCATTAAACAAAGGCGTTGTTGCAAAAGTATTAGCCCAAGGTTTTATGTATAAACCCCCATTAGGGTCTTTTAAAACGTCAATTTCTAAATGGCGAACACCGCTATTTAACTGTTTAATAATAGATGAATGACCGTAATCAATACGGGCCATTAGCTTGGGGCTTAAATCATTTAATTTATGTTTAACGCTTACGTTTAATGTATTTTTTATAGCTGTTATGTGAGCCAATCATTTGCAGGGTGTTTAATGGCTTAGCGCTAACACTGCTTAGATAACCTGCAAAAATAATAAAAATAAAAAATGGCATAGCACGTCTCAATTGTTGAGTTTGCTATCTAAGAGCGAGCATTTATAAATTAGGGGACACAAAAATATGCATTTAATAAAAGTTTCATAATAGAAAAGCATGTTTATAAAATTTTATGTCCCCTTTTATCCATTACCTCGCTCTAAATAATGAGTGAAATAAAAACGGGATAAAGCCATCATGATTAGAGTCAAAGTACTATGGTTAGCACTATGGATTGGGTTATGTATTACATGCAAAGTAAGTGCTATTGAGTACTTTGAGGTTAAAAGTGCGTCGCAGATGGAGACGGTTAAAGTGGCATTTTTAGCTGATATTCATCTACATGATATTTTTGCTAATTTACATGACGTAGATAATATAGAACTACCAAAGGACGTTACCTCAAAGCAACCATTACTAGTGCGTAGTATGCTTGCCCAGCTTCATTCAACACGTCTTTTTAATGAAAATTATTTTGTTTTTTTACATGTATTAGATGAATTAGCCGAAAAAAAAATAAAACTAGTCGCCTTACCTGGCGATTTTACTGATGATGGTCAACCTATTAATGTGCGGGCACTGGCGCGTATTTTAGGCCATTATGAAAAAACATATGGGATGCGTTTTTTTGCGATTCCAGGCAATCACGATCCCGTAAAACCATATACAACACCGGCAGGTAAAGCGGACTTTTTAATGGCGCAAGGTAAAGAGTTTGGTGTTTATAGTTATCAACATGAAAAGTGTATGGCTAAGCAGTCTGTATGTGATGATGGTTTAAAAAACTGGGGATACGCTGAAATACTAAGCACACTCAATGACTTTGGGTTTAGTAAACATAAAGGTGATGTGCTATATGAAACGCCTTATAAAAACCGAGAGTTTATATGGTGTAACCCCAATAACAAAAAACACTGTATCACCATGCCCGATGCGAGTTATTTAGTTGAGCCTATAAAAGGGGTTTGGTTAATGGCAATTGATGCCAATGTTTATGCACCGCAATGGCAAAACTCACCGCTCACTTTTAAAGGGTCGTCTGGTGCTGGCTATAATGCTTTAATTGATGCAAAGCCTCTATTGTTAAAGTGGATAAAAACGGTTGTAAAAAGAGCCAAAACGCAAAATAAAACACTGGTTGCATTTAGTCACTTTCCAATGGGGGAGTTTTACGACAATGCAAATGACGAATTACATAAAGTGTTTAGCCGTGGTCATTTTTCTCTACCAAGAGTGCCCACACCACGTACAGCAAAAATACTGGCAGATACAGGGTTAACGCTCCATTTTGCAGGGCATATGCATTTAAATGATACGGCGCTGATAACCAGTAATCAGCACTCCCAGTTAGTTAATGTGCAAGTGCCAAGTTTAGCGGCTTACAAAGCGGCCTATAAAGTTGTAGAGCTAAATTTAGCTAAGCAAACCGCGCTTATTAGTACTCATACATTAGACGATGTGCCGGGTTTTAATAACTTATTTAGTTTATATGAAAAGGAATGGCAGTATCGTAACTTGCATAATCTTAGTAATTTTGACCGCACTATTTTGAACTCAAAGAGTTATGGTGATTTTACCAAGCAACATTTATTTGGGCTGATTAAACAGCGTTTTTTAAAACGCGATTGGCCTAAAAATTTAGTGGCATGGTTAAATGACAATCATCATTTAGCCGATTGGTTTACAAATATGCAATGTTTAAATGAAGCACCGCCTAATTTGCTCTCTCAGCTTGAAGCTGTATCGACAAAAGAATGGCTTCAAGATTTTTATTTATTAAGAAATGGTGATGTAACAGCAGATATAACACCTCAAAAGCGTCTTACTTATCAACAACTAAATACTTTTTTAGCACAATCGACATGTAAAACTGATACGCAAATACAGCAATACTTAGCCCTGTTAATAAAAGTAATGGCAAAATTTAGTCAACATACCCAGGGGGAGAATTTCCGCGTTGATTTAAAAACAGGAAAAATCATTTAATACTGATAACTCAACCCTAAGTAAAAGGTACGTCCACTTGTGGTTGAGTTGTAAGCTCTGAGGGTTGAATTACTGTATTGTTGCTCTTGTTCATTACTGAGATTAAATGCGCTAAATTTAAGTTTCCAATAATTAGAAAAATAATAATTTACACTTGCATCCCAATAGATGGTCGGCATAAATCCGGTTTCGTTTTCATCGAGTAAAAGGCTGCCAGCACGCACTAAATATTTATCTCTAAAAATAGCGCCGAGTTTAAAATTGAATTTAGGGTGGTCGTAAAAAATCATACTTGATGCGGTAATTTTAGATAAAAAAGGCAGGTTTTTTTTAAATAAAGCAGTGCCACTATTTGAGTCATAATAGGTGACTTTACCTTTATTATAAGCCGCTTGTATATTAATGCCCCAATCAGAATTATGTATTAAGTAGTTTAAACTTACCTCGGCTCCCCACTGATAGCCCGTTTCTGCATTACTTAACCAAAGTAATTGACTATCGGAGGTTGTAGGCGGCGAATCTTCAAATAAAGGCGCTTGTGTTGTGACTATGTAATCCTCTAGATCTTTATAAAAAAGTGATATGTTAAACGAACTGCGACTACTAAAATCAGCCTCTAAGGAAATATCGCTATTATAAGATAAGTAAGGTTTTAGATTTGAGTTAAATATGTATTTTGTACTATTGGGGGTATCGTTTGAGCCATCAAAATTGAGTGAATTTAGTAATGGTTTTGAATAGTTTTTAGAAAGTCCTGCACGAAATCGCCAATTATCGTTGATAAAATATGAGCCATTAAACGTTGGAAGCCATAGACTATACAAAATCGGAGAGTAAGGCGCTTGAGTGTAAGATGTTATAGATTCTGATTGGTAACGTACACCTATATGAGCCTCCCATTTTTCTTGCTCTGTACTTAATAGAGTATAAGCACCTCTGCTATATTCCTTTATGTGTTCAGCTTTAGTCGTGATTAAAAAATTATTGGCTTGTACATTAAATGGGTCAATGCCATAAAGCTTAAGTGCCTCATTAGTGTTTATTTTTAACCACTGCTGTTTTTTATGTGCATTTTGCGATGAAACATACGATGCAGGAAGGTCAATTAATTGTTGTGGTGTATCGGATATTTCATTAAAAAAAATATCGTTTTGCTGTGCGTTATTCATTTTATTTTCAAACAGAGTCCAGTCAGCCCCAAATTGAAGAGTTATTAAACTATTAACGTCATATTGAAAATCTAATTTTGCGAAGGTGTACTCACTATTTGAATTGTATTGCTCTATATCACCATGATGCATTTGCCACATCGTCGGATTTTTCAAGTTTTCGCTGTACTTAATATCTGCATAAAATGGCGTTTTACGATAATCAATTGTAACGTCACTTATACCTTGGGTATAAATTTTATTGCTGTAAGGAATGTCATACTTTGAGCGCTCGTTTCCTAATATGGCGTTTATTTTCCAATTTTTATCTAGTTGCTGGGAAAATGACAGCACGCCTTGCTGATATGCCGTATTTATTTTTTGAGTTCGGCTTTCGGTTGCCACGCGTGCATTTTCATAACGTGCATACTCAAGCTCATTATTTTCATTAGCTTGAATGTCTTTAATTGTTGTTAGCCCTTTAATTATAGGCGTTGACTGATCCCCTCTAGGGTATAAATGATATTCATGCCGCTCTCCTTTTAAAAAACCTGAGAGCATATCAAAATCAAAATGCGTGGTTTCGTTTTTATACTCTACAGATAGGTTTGCCCCAAATCGCTGCTGGGTTGCTTGCCATACCGAGTAGCGATTACCGCGAGGGATTATATAATCGCCTTGAGTTAAATGCTGAGCTTGTGATTGAGTTAACGCCGAGAGATCAGCGCCTTCTATGGCAATATTTCGCCAGCGAAATGTATTAGCGCCTTGCTCTAACGATTCTCTGTTTGTGTACGCAACGCTTGCAAGTACCCCCCAATTATTCCACGTGTTAGAAATTAAGCTTGAATAGCGTTTTGCGCCTGTACCCACATAGTCGTTGTAGCCGACTTCTGGTGTAATAATAAATTTAAATCCTTCATTATCTAAGGGGTTTATAGTTTGCAGTGCCATAGTGCCAGATATTCCACCTGCAATTTTGTCGGCAGAATAGGCTTTAATTACATGAATTTGTTTAAATAGTTCGGCAGGTAAAATATTGAAGTCGAAAGAACGATCGCGCTGTTTTTGCACTCGACTATCCATTGGTGAATCATTATTTGCCAATACAGGCATACCGTTGAGTGTTACCAAACTAAAATCAGGATAACTGCCACGTATTGATACTTGGCGACCTTCGCCTGCTTCGCGAGTAATGGCTACACCCGGAATATACTGTAAGGCTTCAGCCAAGTTAGTATTGGGAATGTCGGTAATATCTTGTGCAGAAATGGCTTCGCTAATCGTTTTATTATTGTGTTTTAAGTTTCGTGAGCGAGCCAACGAATAGCGGATACCCTTTACTGTTATTTCTTCAAGTATTTCGTTATTGGTCGTTATTTTTTGTCGAAAAATAACAAAACCCTTGTCTTGAATTTTATATGTTAACTCGCTGCCTATTAATAAAAAATCTAGTGCTTGAGCAAGTGTATGATCGCCAATTAAGGTGGATGTAGTTTTGTCGTCGATAAGGGAAGGGTTACTACTAAAAGAGACTGCATATGCATTTGCTACTTCTCTTAAGCTGTCACTGAGAGAACCGGCAGGTATATAAACAAACGTATGTATGTTTTTTGCGGCACTTGGCATTGCTGTTAAGCAACTAACAGCAATAAAAAAGTACACTAAAATACGTTTATCTAATGTACATACATGTTTTAGCATAAGAGTTTAATCAACATACTTCATTTAAGGTCGCGTTAAATGAAGTTCGTTGCTCTTTTTTTCTACATTCCAGTTGTAAGTAGATGCTATTAGCATAAGGCTTTGTTGCGGCGTTTCGAGATTAAATCGTCCGCTAATTAAAGTATTATTTAGTGCGTTATCTACTTTAATTACCATAGGGCTATAACGCTGCAATTGCTTAATAACAGTGGTTAGAGGTTCTTTTTTTGCATCAATCCAACCCATTCGCCAAGCAGGGAGTTGTGTCAACTGCTGGCTATAATCTACAGCTATATGTCCATTTTTTATAACAGCTTGTTGAGAGGGAGTTAATATCACTTTATCTAAGGCCGAGACTTCTACCCTGCCTTCGTACACTGTTACCACTACTTCATCCTTATTGCGCTCTACATCAAAAGAAGTACCTAGTACTTTAATGCTTGCTTGTCCGGAATTTATTATAAATGGCCGTGTTTTATCTTTGGCTACATCAAAAAAAACCTGTCCTTTTTTTAATTCGATTTGCCTAGAGTGTGGTAGTAAGTGCGCAGTCAACTCACTATCTGCATTTAAGTGTAAATATGAACCGTCATCTAATAACTTAGATACACGTTTGCCTAAACGTGCTTCTAAAAGCTGAGGTAGGTTAGTTTCAACTGCTGTTTTTGCAATAGGTGTTGGTGTAAACGCTTGTTGAGATATAGAAAGCCAGTACACTGCAAAAGCAATAGCGCTAAAACTAGCTGCTAAGGCGAGCATAGGGAAAGCCCTAGAACGTTTAGCATTAGGCGTAATTATTGGAGTCGGTAAACTATATTGTTTAGTGTAAATGTGTAGAGCCTGTTTAACAGCAGGATCGCCAAATACATTGGCTATTTTCTCAAATGCAGCCTTATTTTCTGTGCATTTTAACCAAAGCGATAGTTCTTTACGGTCATGATCATTTAAATCATTAATCCGATCTACCCAATCTGCTGCCTGTTCTAAGCGTTGTTCGTTCATTAAAAAACCTAACCTGCGTTGATTAAATATAAAGAGCGTAAAAGTGTAATAAAGGGGACATTTTTATTGATTTTTTTCAATGCTAAGCGTTATTTGTATCATTGCGCGCGTAATATGTTTTTTTACAGATTCTTGGCTCATATTTAACTGCAGACTAATTTCTTCGCGACTTAATCCGTTAATACGTCGAAGCTTAAATACTTTTCTTCTTAAAGGTGGCAACTCTTCCAACGCACTTTTAACAAGCTCGAGCTTTTGCTCTGTAATAGACTGCGCCTCAGGGTCGCTATTCTCATCTGTAAAAAGCTCAATATCTTCTGCTTTATTTGGTTGGCTTTTATTTTTTTGCCAATCACTATACATAACAGACTTTGCGACTTGATTTATGTACGCCTGAAAGTTTTCAATTTCTAATGTGTCATTTCTATTTAAAGTTCTCAGCAAAGCTTCTTGGACTAGGTCGTCTACGTCATCGGTATTATTTGTTCGACGACTAACAAACTTACGAATATGGCTGATAACGTTTTTTACATCGCTTTGTTCAGAAGAAATATTTAAATTCGATGGCAGGGGGCTTTTAAAAGTCTTCATTACTCAGTCTAGAATTTTATTTTAAATAAATACTAAGTGAATAATATGACCAATTGATTACAGGTACGGTTGGGCGATTAAGTAAATTGAAGTAATAATACGAAGAATAAATTATCATTTAGAGCATCTTAACGCTTTAAATAGGGTTTAATTTTAGGCATAGAGTATTTGAGCAAATAACGCTTTGAGAAAGACTAAATTTTTGGAGGTACTATATTCCCTTGTTATCACTTATTTGAATGTTCTTTTGGCGAGATTAGCGTATGACTAGAGGGCTTAAGCGCTTTTCGGCAGATCAGCTAGTTTTATATTAACTTAAAAAATGACATAGAAAAGTTAAAATAATATTATCAAACTTAGTAAAAGTGCAGCTATTTTTATTGATCAGGATCAACAAAGCAACAGAGAAAAATAGGCATAATTTATGGCTGAAATTTACACCTAAAAATAAAATGGTGAGTTACGATTAAATGAAAAATAACGGTTTTTTATTGAACTAGAACTGCACAAAAATTAGCCTTTACATACCTTTGTTTTTACTTATCTTTTTGTTTTATATAAACTTTAATTTTAAAGGTTAAAAATGGCTCTACTCATAAATAGCAAATGCATTAACTGCGATATGTGCGATCCGGAATGCCCTAATGGGGCTATTTATATGGGCGCTAAAATATACCAAGTAGATGCAAACAAATGTACAGAGTGTGTAGGGCATTATGATAAACCTACTTGCGTAAGTGTTTGCCCTATTGACTGTATAAAGCCCGATCCTAATAAGCGTGAAAGTTTAGATGAGCTGGCTGATAAATTCGTGCTGTTAACTAACTTGTAACTTGTTTAGGTATTTTGCTAACCCGCTTTTTACTATTGGCTAAAAACTATCTACATTACTTATTTAGCTTGTAGCTAAAGTCCGCTGTCATGCATTTTTAGTTTCAATCTGATCTTATTACCTTCATTAATTATCAACTATATTGTGTTACCTTAAGGCTTTATAAACTCAAGTATTAATCTAAGTTTTAGATTGCATTCTATAGGAGTCTATTTTGGATATAGGTATTAACGCTATTCAGGCTGTATCTTCAAAACAAGCCATATTTATTAATGATGAGTGCCGAGTATTTGTAATTGGCGATCTTGATGGTGATTTACCGGCCTTAAAAAACGCACTTAATAACGTAAATTTTAACCCTGAAAGAGATACTTTGTTTTGCCTAGGCGATTTTGTTGATCGCGGGGATAAAACATATGACTTATTTACATACTTACAAGCCATTAGGGCATGTATGATATTAGGTAATCATGAGCATTTAATGTTGGAATCATTATTAAGTAATGATAAAGCGGCTTTTAAATTATGGACTGACAATGGTGGCAATTGGCACAAGTCGGTATCGAGTGAAAAGCTCAGTGTCATGTGCGATGAGTTACTAACTAAACCGCTTTCAATAGTACTAGAGTATCGTGGTTGTAAAATTGGGTTGTCTCATACATTTGCACAATCGTGGGATTGGGAAAATTACCCTGATGATAAATCGCTAATCGTGCAATCTTTGTTGTGGGATCGCGAAGTAGTTAAACAAAATAAGGTAGTTAAAAGTCATGGAGTCGACTTTTCAATACATGGACATAACTCAACTAAAGCGCCTTTTTGGGTTGGTGATAGTTATCATATAGATACAAATTATTATGGTGGAAAGCCTACATTACTCGAGCTTTCAGAGGTTATTGCTACGCTTGATTAACCAAGCGCTATTTAGCAATTATTACTTCTTTCAAATATCATCCGGCAGTTTTGCTTTTTAAAGTATAAACTGCTGACTACCACATCAAATTATCCCCTTCGTATTTTTGTATACACTTTATGATGATTTATGCATTGTAATTATTCATTAAGCTATTAAATACCACAAAGCCGCTCTTAGTTTGTTAATTGAGAGTGGTTTTGAAGTGTGGGTTGGATTTTAAGTTTCATTCAATAGGTATTAATACAGTTATATGAGACGTTTATTTAGTTTTAATATTGATGATTAACAAACGGTTAAGTTTGGCTGTGTAGAATTGGGAACAATTTTTGCCATTTCGTAAATAATTTACGTAAAAGGACTAACTTCTCGCTTTATGTTTTATATAAGCAGATTTAAATGGAACAGCCTCTCACATGATAGTAGCAAGCATATACCCTTTCCCTTTTTCAACGTTTTGTAAGTCGTCACTTTATATATCAATTTTTTCTGCTTTGGGTTCTACGTGTGCTTTTGCAGCGCAAGAAAACCCGCAGCACGCAAAAGGTATGGAAGTAATAGAAGTACGTGGTATCCGTTCAAGTATGGCCGAAAACTTAGATGTAAAACGTATGTCGGGATCTGTAGTTGATGCCATTACCGCGGAAGACATTGGAAAGTTCCCTGATAAAAACGTTGCAGACTCACTTCAGCGTGTACCCGGTGTGGTAATTGAGCGTGACGGCGGGGAAGGTTCATCGGTTAGTATTCGTGGTTTATCGTCAGAACTTACCTTTACACAACTTAATGGTAATTTTATTGCGTCTTCCCCGGGGGAGCCTTCGCGTTCGTTTGATTATGCTTTGTTACCGTCTTCAATGATTGAAAGCGTAGAGGTTTATAAATCGCCAGAAGCACGCTTAGATGAAGGTGGGGTTGGTGGTACTGTATTAATGCATAGCCGAAAACCTCTGAGTATGGATGCAAACTCAGGTGTATTTAATGTAGAGAGTACTTACGCTGATGTTACAAAAGAGTACGAACCGCAGTTTACGGGTTTATATTCATGGAAAAATGACAACGAAAACTTTGGTGTATTAGTTGGCTATACCTATCAGGAACGGACAAACAGAACGCTTTCGGGCGGTACTGATGCTAATGTATGGCGCTATACTGGCACTGGGCAAGCAACAGATATACATGGTAATACAGTTGATAACAATAACGGTTGGGATACTATTAATGATGCAAACGGCAACAGTTACGATGGCGTTTGGTTTCCGCAAGTTGTTCGAGGTTCTGTTCTTAACGAAAAACGTGAGCGCGAAGGGATTCAATTTAGTTCCCAGTGGCGACCAACAAATCGTTTAGAGCTTGGCTTTAATTATTTTGGTTTTACACTTGGGCAAGACAGAACAGAATCTGTGATTGATATACCAGAGTGGTCTTTAAATCCTGATTTTTTAACTGATGTAAATCTTGATGAATCGGGAACTATTGTTACTGGTATGCAATACGATGCAATGGCAAGTGGTGTCGAAAATGATATGCAATTTCCGTGGATGCGTGGCAGCTACGTACGTGAGGAATCTACCTCCGATACCTTTGATTTTAATTTAACCTATGAAGGTGATAATTTTAAAGCGCGCTTTGTAATTGGTAATACACAATCAGAGGGCGGCCCAGAAGAAAGCTGGGAAGCGGCGTATAAAAGTTCTAACGCGGGCGAAAACGCAGCCACTATTCAAAACGCAGCTCAAACGGCAGGCTGGTCACTCAACCAAAACAATGTGTCACTTAATATTGACCCTAATACATTAACTAACTTACAAAATGGAATTGGAGGCGGTCGTGATGCGGGCTCTTCAAACTCAAGCTTTGTACGCAGTGAGCTAGAAGAAGATTACTACCAAGCTGATGTGGATTTTTATGTTGATTGGGGCTTTTTAAAAACAATTAGAACCGGTGTTAAGTACCGCAACTCAATTCTTCACCGTGAAACCGGCAACACCTTCTTTTTAGAACCAAATTTTGATATTGCTGCAGGGGAAGCAAGTGAGCAAGGTATTACCCGTTTTGATAGCTACCAATGGAATGGTGGAATGCCATTAGCTCAAAATGTATTTACTAGTGAGAATAATATTGCAGGTGGTTTTGATATAAACCAAATGCCAAGTATCGACTGGAATAAATACCGCGATATGGTCACTGCTAGTTATGTACCTTATACGCGCATTGAAGATAATTTTGTTTACGATATAGAAGAAAAAATATCGGCTTTTTATATACAAGGTGATTTTGAATTTAGTGAAGTCAGAGGTAATTTGGGTGTGCGTGTTGTGCAAACAAAAACACTTACTTCATCTACTGACTTGTATACCTACCAATTAGATCACACAAATGATGAAACAGGTGAGCCAGTAACAGGTGACGCTCGTTTTGTAGAAGACTATCAATTAGTCACTCAGCAAAACAAAGACACTCAAGTTTTGCCAAGCTTTAATATAGCGTGGGATGCAACCGACGATTTAGTTATTCGTGGGGCAATAGCTAAAGTAATATCTCGTTCTGACTATAGTGATTTAGGTGCGCAGCAGCGCATTACCTATGTATCAGGTGAATGGGTAGAAGATAGAGCCGCATTTAACGAGCTTCCTGGTTTTAGCGGTAGTGGCGGAAATAAAAACTTGAAACCATTTGAATCAGTTCAAGCTGATTTATCTATTGAGTATTATTATGGCGAAGGTTCTGCTGTTGGGTTGGCACTTTTTCATAAGAAAGTAGATAACTTTGTTGTGCCACTGGTGATCGACGTAGAGCAAAACTTTGCTGGTAAAAATAATATAGTGGATGCAGGGACTATTAATATAGCCCCTTACAGCACTGTAGGTAATGGCACCGATGCAGTATCAAAAGGCGCGGAAGTATTTATTCAGCATGCCTTTGATAATGGTTTTGGCTTTTACGCAAATTATACTTATAACAAAACCAATAAAGCAGATGTAACAATTAATGGTAAAGAATTTGGTCAGTCGGCCTTAATAGGTAGTGCAAAGTATCAGTACAACACCTCTGTTTATTATGAAGGAGATTATTTTAATGTACGTGCTTCTTATAATAAGCGCGGCGAAACAGTACTCGGTTTAAATAGCGGATTAAATGTATACCAAGACCCTTACGAGCAACTCGATGTAAATGCATCCGTAAATTTATACGACGGGCTTAGCTTTACCGCAGCGGTTATTAATTTAACTAAATCTGAATCAGTAACGCGTTTAGGAAATGACACCGATGCGCGATTACTCAATACTAGCTACTCAGGTCGTCGTTTTTACGCGGGCTTTAACTATAGCTTTTAGCTAAATGACTTAATAGCAGGTCTGTAGACAGTTTTTTTTGATAGCGCAGGCCATAACAAACACTTTAATAAGCGTTAAATGTTAATAAAATGCTGGTTATGTTGTGTTTTTAATGCGTTTAGCTTAAATTCTCAGCGAACAGTGCTTTATTTAAAGTTTTGTCAATAAAACGCTTGCGTAAAAATCTGTTCTCCCTATAATGCGACCCCACTGAGACGGGAAACGCCAACGCATAGCGAGGCACGAACTACTCAGAGAGTTAAATAAAACTTCGGTTTTAAATCTTCTAAAAAGAAAGTTTAAAACAAAGTGTTGACTCGAAAAATAAAGGGTGTATTATTCGCATCCCTTGAGACGCTAAAGCGACTCAAAACGTTCTTTAACAATATAAAGCAATCATCTGTGTGGGCACTCGTACAGATTGAGTTCTAACAGCCAAGCTACTTCGTTCTTTATTGAGCAAGTAACGAGGCAAACAAATTAGAGTCTCAATTGAAAACTGAGTGACCAACAGAATAGTTATTTCGGTAATTATTCGGCACAGTCAATTCAATATCGAAAGATATTAAAAAATTCAGAATTCATTGAGCTG
>NZ_JACJEK010000022.1:0-86893 GCF_014164015.1 Pseudoalteromonas sp. SR41-1 | reverse complement strand
AAACGAAACAGCGCCGATGATAGTGTAGCATTTGCTATGTGAAAGTAGGACATTACCAGGCTTCAAATTGTAGAGAGCCCGACTAGAAATAGTCGGGCTTTTTTACGTCTGCAGAAAAGTAAAATGTGCGCAATTATCATCCACTCATAGCAACACCCATCTCGTAGGCCGGGCGAGCGTAGCGACTCCCGACGTTAAAATCACATCTAGAAGTGTGCAATTAATATTTATAAAAGTAGGATTGTTAATGAGTACAGAGATATTTAGTCGTTAATCATTACTTAAAATTTTATCTAGCTGTCCCGTTCTCATTTTTATATAGATACTTCTAATAAAGTACTTAAGAAAACTGTACTATTACAGGTGTTTTAAAATAACTATAACGAGAAACAAATGAAATTATTAACTGCAGCAACTTTATTACTTGCTTCATCGACAGCCTTTGCACGCCCTGCACCGTTAGTGTCTATTCCTACTCATGATGCCTTTTTTAATAGTATTGCAGCGCATTGTGGTAAAGCTTTTGAAGGTGAAGTAGCGGTAGATAACGCGAAAGGCCCAAGCTCATTTACAGATAAAAAACTGGTTATGCATGTACGTAAATGTAGTGAGACTGAGTTACAAGTACCGTTTCATGTAGGAGACGATGCATCACGTACGTGGATCATAACTAAAACGGGTAGCGGCTTGAGTTTAAAGCACGATCATCGTCATAGAGATGGAACAGACGACGCATCAACTATGTATGGTGGCCATACGCTTGATGCAGGGTTTGCGCAAATGCAGTCGTTTCCAGCAGACCAATACTCTAAAGAGTTATTTGTAAAACAAGGTCTTGCGCAGTCTGTAGGTAATACATGGCAAATGTATATTTACCCAGAAGTATTTACTTATCGATTAATTCGTCAAGGACGTGAGTTTAAGGTGGATTTTGATTTAACTAAACCGATTATTCCACCATCAGCACCTTGGGGTTATAAAGACTAAGGTTACTTACCTTTACTTGTATCTTCTTTAGTTTCGCATTGGAGTAAAACACTTAAATCTGGTTGGTAAGCGCGTGGTTTTGTTGGAAAGCGTTCGTACTCTTGCACGCCTTCAAGTACTTTCAACATAAAGGTATTGCCGCGGCATAGACGGTCAGCATGACGTAACAAAAATACACTTTGATTGGTAAAGTGTTTGTAATCGTCTGACTGGATTTCTATTTTATAGTTGTCTTCGCCAATTTGTGTTTGGTAGTAATGTACTTTGTTATCAAAGTCGTAGAGCTTCTCGGTTTCGGCTTTTTCAGCAAGTGCAGTATTTGCACTCGAAAGGGCCACCAGCGTAGCGCCTATAAATAAGCGTGGTGTGTTTATTCCTTTCATAAAATGTATCCTTTAATTTGCGAACTTTATACCCATTAATAAGAGTAATAAGGTCGATTTCTTTACGTATTAGTCTAACACCCAAAAAGGGAAAGTGTGATGTTCAAACAAATAAAACAACTTTTTGCTGTATTCGATGAACAGCAGCCAAGTATGCAAGAGCACGACTTAAAAACAGCGGTTGCTGCATTATTAATTGAAGTTATGCGCGCAGATACCAAGCTTGAACATGATGAACAACGAACCCTGACTGTAACCTTAAAAAAGTACTTTAATTTAACAGACACTGAGGTTAATGAGCTTACTAATAATGCGGCAAGTAGCTTAGATGATTCGATAGATTACTTTCAGTTTTCAAAACAGATTAATGAGCATTGTAGCGCGGAGCAGCGAATAGAAATAATAGAGTTATTATGGCGCTTAGCGTATGCCGATGGAGAAATAGATCCCCAAGAAGACTACGTTATACGTAAAGTAGCAGGGCTTTTATATGTAACGCATACCGACTTTATCGCCGCCAAAATAGCAGCGACAAAGTAATTAGTTATTTAGGCGTGCAAGTTATCTTAACTTACTTGCAACGCTTACTAACTGATGAGCGAGGGCTGATACTTTTTCAGCCGTTACAGGTTCATTTATTTGCCCATTCTCATTAAACAGTGTGTGCACAGCGGGTACTGCAAGTTGATCGGCAAGTACTAACGATCCAATGCCGCTTAATATATCACGCACATGATTTAAACCGCGTAAGCCGCCAAGCCCACCAGGCGATGCTGCAAACAAAGCAACCACTTTATTACGAAAAGCAGGAACAGCACCTTGCTCTGTACGCGATGCCCAATCAATCGCATTTTTTAGTGCTGCGGTAATAGAGCCGTTGTACTCTGGGCTTGCTAGTAAAATACCGTCGGCTGTACGTAGCTTATCTTTTAAAAGCTGTACATCGCTTGGTGTACCTTGCGCTTCAATATCTTCGTTAAATAGTGGGATGTTTAATTCGTTTAGTTTTATTACTTCTACTTCAGCACCTGTTTGTAGAGCAAAACGTGCTGCCTCATTAATAATTTTTTGGTTAAAGCTTTCTTGGCGAAGGCTTCCAGCTAGGGCGATAATTTTTGGTGCTGACATGGTAGTGGCCTTTTAATGTTTTAAGTTACATGACTAATGTAGCAAAATTTCACTTGTAGAAAACCCTAATAAACGCAACACTTGTGTGCGTATATGCACATAAGTAAAAGGTAGGCAGCATGGCGATAAAATTTGAAGATTGGCAAGACGTTAAAGTTGCGTTCGAAGTAGCACGGTTAGGCACGCTAACAGCAGCGGCCGAGGAGCTTAATGTGCACCACAGCACAGTGCTTAGGCGAATTAATAATCTTGAAAAAAACTTAAATGCACGGCTTTTTCATCGCCATGCTCGTGGCTACAAGGTTACTGAAATTGGCACCAAGTTATTTGCAACAGCACAAACAATCCATAGCTCCTTAGAGCAGTTACATAACGATATAGTAGCGGCCGATAGCACCCTTAGAGGTAGTTTGTTGCTAACGACGGTAAGTGGCTTCATGGATATACTTGGTGATGTATGTGAGCAATTTCAGGCGCTACATCCACAAGTGCAGCTTGAGGTTATTTTAGAACAAAAAAGGCTAAGGCTCGATCACGGACAAGCACATATTGCAGTGCGTGCAGGCCCAAGGCCTGATGAAGGCGATTATATTGCTCAGCATTTGGCGCAGCTTTCATCGGGTTTATACGCTAATAAACGTTACATTAATAAATACGGTATGCCTAAATTATTAAGTGATTTACAACAACATAACTTTGTATCGGGCGTGGCTGGTTTTAATGCCCGCGTGCCTTATTTTGCATGGGCTGATGAGCACATTCCTGCATCGCAAATAAAGCTGCGAGTATCTGAAACTGCAGAAGCGACTCGTGCAATCATTAAAGGGCTAGGCATTGGCGGATTACAACATGACGTAGCGGCGCAATATCCTGATTTAGTGCCTATATTACACAGTGAGTTAAGCTGGCCTACCGATGTATGGTTAGTCACGCATCACTTAGTGCATCGTACTGCTAAAGTACAAGCTTTTGCAGGGTTGTTAAAAACACACTTTAGTAAGTTAGCTGCTAATCAATAGTTTTAGCAGCGTTTTAGCTGTATTTTAAATGATTATAGTGTTTTTTTTACTTCTATCCCTAGGCGTCTAGCCAAGCGTACTAAGTTTGCTCTATCTAATTCAAGTACTCTTGCTGCTGCTGACCAGTTGTAGTTATGCTTCTTTAATTGCTCGGTAATTACGTTGTATTGCAACGATTCTACAGCTTGCTTTAAAGGTTGGTTGATTAAGGTGTTGGTTGTACTTTGGCTTGCTACTAGAGAGTTTTGCGGCGCACTCGGTGTTAAGTCACAGTGCTCGCTTGTAATGGTTATTATCGGATTTTGCCATTGGCTTTGTTTTTCTTTAAGGGCGCTGCGGCTAATGACGTGTTCAAGCTCGCGCACGTTACCTGGCCAGTTGTACTGATTAAGCAATACTTGCGCTTCAGGGCTTAGTTTTAATTGTTTTATCCCTAATTTACGTGCTGTTTGCTCGATAAAATAACCAGCTAAGAGTGTTATGTCGTGCTCGCGTTTACTAAGTGGTGGCACAGTAATAGGGTAGACACTGAGGCGATGGTATAAATCGGCTCTAAAGCGACCTTGAGCTACTTCTTCTTTTAAATTTCTGTTGGTTGCAGCAATGACGCGTACATCTACGTACTTTGGCGTGTCTTCTCCTACCGTTTGTATTTCGCCACTTTGTAGCACTCGTAATAGTTTACTTTGCATGGCAAGGGGTAGTTCGCCAATTTCATCTAAAAATAACGTGCCGCCATCAGCTAATTGAAATTTACCTTGGCGCGAATTTTGTGCGCCTGTAAAAGCCCCCTTCGCATGACCAAAAAATTCACTTTCAGCGAGGTTTTCGGGAAGCGATGCACAATTTAAGTGAATAAGCGGTTGATCTTTTCGAGCTGAATTTAAGTGAATGTTACGCGCAACAAGTTCTTTCCCTACCCCTGTTTCGCCTAATATAAGCACGCTAAAGTTAGATGCTGCAACGAGTTTAATTTCGTTTTTAAGTGTTTGCATTAGTGGACTTTGACCAATAATTTCACCGCCGTCACGTGTTAATGCTTCACGATTTAGTTCTTGTACTAATGCACTTGAGTGCTGTGCATGCTGTTTGTAATGGGCAAGTTCTAAGGCCGTTTTAAAGTGCGCGCTACACAGCGTTTGTAAGGTATTGAGTGTATCAGCGCTTATGCTGTTAAATGCATTGGCGTTAAGGCTATCAAACGTAAGTACGCCAAGTAGCGCGTTTTTATCATAAAGAGGTAAACCTAAACATGCATGTACCGGTATGTCGCCGGTTTTAGCTAATAGTAATCCGTCGTATGGATCGGGTAGTGGGCAGTCGTGCGCAAATTGAAGCGCGAGTGTGCTTTTGCAAATAGCTTCTAGGCGAGGGTGTTCTACTATTTTAAATCGTCTGCCTAAACTGTCGGGCATTAATCCTTTAATTGCCAGTGGTTTTAATTGTTCGCCCTGAAGCACTAATAACGCACTTGCATCACTAGGAATAACCCGCTCAACCGTTGCTAGTAATTGATCAAAGCTATGCTCGTGTAGTGTACTCTGAGCAAGCTCTAGAGCAACTTGTGTAAGGTTGAATTGCTGGTTCACGTCAAAATGACCTATTTGTGTTTTTATGAGTTAATTTATAGTAGGTCATAAAGACTCACACTGCAAAGTGATTTAATTTAACTTGTTGAATTTAATTAATTAAACTTGTTGGCACAGTATGTGTAATAGCTAAGTAACGTAGTTAGTTACAGAGATCGCCATGAACACACTAATGCTGAATAATTTAAATAATCAAACACAGTTTAGTTCACTGCATGAGGCACTAGCGTGCGCTGAATACTTTTTTGCTCAGTATGGTGTAGGGCAGGAAATAAAATAATGCGCCCTATAAACTTAACTGAGCCAATGCCAGCACGCGTTGCTATTCATCAAGTATCTCAATGGCCGTTATGGATGCTAGCTTTTAGGCCTTTCTTTTTAGGCGGTGGCTTATTGGCATTTTTGTCAGTGGGGTATTGGCAACTTATTTTAACAGGCCATGCAAGTTGGCACTTATCGATACCTGCGACATTATGGCACGCGCACGAAATGCTGTTTGGCTTTGCAGGAGTTGTAGCTGTTGGCTTTTTACTTACCGCAGCACAAACGTGGACAGGCGTGCCGAGCATAAGTGGCAAAGCCCTTATGTGGCTTACGTTTATATGGCTTGCAGCGCGCTTAGCATTTTTTGTAGTACTGCCAGATATTGCTCATTTTAATTTATATGCTGCACTTACATTACAAGTTATTTGGTGGCTAGGCGCCATAACCGCGTTGGCTAATATGTTATTAAAAGCCAATAGCAAAAGTAACTATCCGTTTTTAGCTATTTTAGCTGTGCTTTGTGGGCTCAATGTATTGTATTTAATACTTGTTTTACAACAAAACATGCAGCTTGCACTTGGTGTGGTTGATACCGCAGTGCTGGTTATTACTTTACTAGTTGGCATTGTTGCGGGCCGCGTTTTACCATTTTTTACCGCTAAAGGTCTGGGGTTAGCCGCACAAGTTCGCACTCCTAAAATAGATAAAGCTGTTATGTATTTATCTATTGTGGCTATCACTTTATTTTTCATCAACAAGTTGTTTTTGAACACGATTAATCCTGCGTTAGTTGTTGCAACTGTTGCTGCGCTTCACCTGCTTAGGGCTGGTTGTTGGTGGGATAGCAAGGTATTGAGAGTGCCGTTGTTATGGTCTTTACATTTTTCCTACTTAGCGTTAGGCGTAGGGTTAATGATGGTTGCATTTAGCTTTTATAGCAGTGCAATACAATTTAAAGATGCGCTGCACTTAATCACTATTGGCACAATAGGTATGATGATTTTAGCAATGATGACGCGTGTATCACATGGTCATACAGGGCGTACACTCGCTATTCCTCATTACATGGCTGTTGCTTTTGCGTTTTTGCTTGTGGCCGCTATTACTCGTTCATTACTCCCTTTTATTATTGGGCCTCACCTTGCTTGGCAAATAAGTGCTTTGCTGTGGTTAGTGGCTTTTTCATTATTTTTAATTCACTGCACACCTATATTAACGCGGCGTCGTGTTGATGGGCGTCGTGGTTAGTTCATCCATAGGAAACACATATGTTATCTGATAAAACCATTGAGATTGTAAAAAGCACAGTTCCGTTATTAGCGCAGGCGGGTACGGTTGTTACCGATCATTTTTATAAGCGTTTATTTAGCCATAATCCTGAGCTTAAAAATATTTTTAATATGGCGAATCAAGATACAGGTCGTCAGCAATTTGCACTTTTTAATGCATTGGCTGCGTATGCACAAAATATTGATAATTTAGCCGTATTAAAAGAAGCGCTAACACGTATTAATCATAAGCATACAAGCTTGAATATTTTACCTGAGCATTACCCTATTGTAGGTGCACACTTAATTGGTACGCTTAAAGAGCTTCTTCCTGAGCAATTTACTCCCGATGTTGAATACGCTTGGCGCGAAGCTTACGGCGTACTTGCTGATATTTGTATAACCGAAGAAGCTGCTTTGTATGAGCACAGTAAAAATAAACACGGTGGTTGGGCGGGAACTCGCCAATTTGAAATAACCAACAAACAGGCTGAATCAGAACTAGTAACGAGTTTTACACTTACGCCAGTTGATGGCGAAGCTGTTATTACACATAAACCAGGGCAGTATTTAGGTATTAAAGTTAAGCCAGAGGGCGCTGAATATGAAGAAATTCGCCAGTATTCTATTTCACAAAAAAGTAACGCTAAAAACTACCGTATTAGTGTTAAAAAAGAGCTACAGCCAAAGCCTGGCATGGTGTCTAATCATTTACACTCATTAGAGCAAGGCACTATTGTTGAGCTATACCCGCCGGCAGGAGACTTCTTTTTACGCAATAACACAAGTCCAGTGGTTCTCATTTCAGCAGGTGTTGGGCAAACGCCAATGCTGGCTATGCTTGAAACGTTATTAAGTGACAATTCTAATCAAGAGATTATGTATTTACATGCTTGCGAAAATACTCAGCAACATTCGTTTTCAAAATATTTATATGATCTAACAGCGCAGAATAACCACTTGAAAACAATAACGTGGTTTAACCAAGCGACAGAGGGCGCTGACTTTACTGGGTTAATGAACCTAAATGCAGTACAAGCACAGCTACCATTGAGTAATGGCGACTTTTACTTATGTGGTCCTGCCGGTTTTATGGCATTTATAA
Source organism: Pseudoalteromonas sp. SR41-1 (assembly GCF_014164015.1). NCBI lineage: Bacteria > Pseudomonadati > Pseudomonadota > Gammaproteobacteria > Alteromonadales > Pseudoalteromonadaceae > Pseudoalteromonas > Pseudoalteromonas sp. SR41-1. Next base: position 79,150 of record NZ_JACJEK010000022.1, on the reverse strand, counting down.
AAAAGCAGTTACTTGAACTAGGTGTTAAAAACGAGCAGATTCATTATGAAGTGTTTGGTCCGCATGAAGACTTGTAATAACGCTTTAAAATAGAAAAAGGCGTACAGCGATGTGCTGCGCGCCTTTTTATAAACGCTAATAAAGTGCCTTATAACTCTTTACAGGTCACACCTTCAAGTACTGTAGTAAGCTCTTTTTTAGGATAGTAAAGCTCGCATTGGTTATTACGTAGTTGCAAAATAAACTTCTCAGATTTTATATTATGCGCGCCCATAATTACTCTGCCATCAGACCCTTTACTCATTGCATGATCAATTAGCAGTTCGCTACGTTTAGTAAATACGGAATCGGAAAGTGTTACTAATGCGCCTCCCTTAGCTTGTTGAATTGCCTGTTGTAGTGTTGCAATAACGCTAGGATTAACGCTCGTTAATATAGCGGGTTTAGCGGGATCACTATTTACACTTTGGCATCCACCTAAAGCGAATAAGGTAGCTAATGGGAGTACTAATTTAGCCATTACCTTTCCTCACTCAGTGTTGGCCAAGTTAAGTCCATATTACGCTGGGTAAATTGCTCAGGCATATTTAAAGGAATGAGAGATTCACGAGAGCTTGAAAAATTAGCTGGCTCTGCTTTTGCAGCAGCCGTTCTAATTGGGCAATTGCCATTTTCAACATGAAACAATGCGGTGGCTAAAACGGCCTCGTCACTGTCGCCTAACTGATGATCAAAGTCGTCCTCAATTTCACAACCTTGAACATCAGCATCAAATTGTGGCGTAGGGGTTGGTGTAAAACCCGCAGCGTATTCGCCAAATCCTTTGCTATTTACCCCACTAAATTGAATAGTGTAATAGGTTGTTGCGCAGTTGTGAGTTGGGGTAAAGCCATAGGGCTTACCGCAGGTTGTATCGCCAATTAAAATAACTTCTGCGTCTATACCTTTTAAACCATTAATAAAAGCTTCTGATGCCGAACAGGTGCCTGATGTGCTTAATACATAAACCTTCGATAAGTTTAAATCAGGTAGGTTTTCACCTGTGCTAAAAAAAGTAGAGTAATCTATTTCTTCATCAATAAATGGAAAAGGTGAATCAACGGGTTGTTTATCGTTTTGTTGAGTTTGATAATAAAAGCGGTTGTTAACGTTGGCATTACCGGCAACCATATAAGCTAATTGTGCCGACAGTGCTAATAAACCACCACCGTTATATCTAAAGTCGATTACAAGCTCATCAATACCATCGGTTTTAAACTTATTTACTGCATCAATAAGCCCTTCTTGGGCAATGCTTATATGGCTATTAAATTGCATGTAACCCACGCTTGAACCATTTGCGGTTGTAATCGTTTTAACATTTTGAACCGGTGTTTGTTCAATATTGCCAGCGGTTACATTAAATGTTTTTTCGGCGCCATCGTTACTGCGTACAACAATAGTATGTGAGTCGCCGTTAGTAGGACTAAATAAACCTTCGTTAAGCGTATCTACACCCGACTGTGTATTGGTATTAATGCTAACACCGTCAACTGAAAGTACAGTATCACCACGTTGAAAGCCTATTTGGCTTGCAGGTGAATCATCTTCAAGATAAGCAACGCGTAAAATACGGTCGGCTGTATCGCCAATAAACGCCCAATTTATACCGTAACCAGAAGTAACGCCCGATTGCGCTTCTTGAAAGTAATCTTCAGTAGGTTCTGAAAAATGAAAGTTATCTTTTTTTGCTCCTGAGTCGGTAAGCTGCTCTGTTTTTAATTGGGCAAAATAATCGGCTACTGTGGCAAAGCTTTCAGGATCGTTATCGGCAATCTCATCATACCAAAGGTAGGTTTCGTCGCTCCAAGAACGAAGCCAGAGTTTTTCGTAAAGGGCAGAACCGGCTTGATCTGGGTAAGGCTCGTTGTTATTAAAGGGATCGTTACCCGTACGCGGGGTTTCGCAAAAGTTTTTTAAATCGTTAGAGGGTTCAAATACACCCGCAGTCCATGTTGGACTGCTACTAACAGGTGTTGTAACTACAGGGGCTGAGTCGATACCGCTACCGCCGCCGCCACAACCGGTCAAAGCAAAGCCCGCAAATGCAGTGAAAATGGCAAGCGAGGTTTTATTATTTTTAAACATAGTTAAGGGCTTTTTTGTAAATAAGTTGTTTAAAATATTACAACACTCGCTCGTTTATTCAACATTTATAACTTTGATTTATGTAAACGAGTGTTAAAGCTTAGAGCTTGCTCGCACTACTTGTATCTGCGAATGCTTGCTTTTGCCATGCATTAAATAACTTTTGCTGTTTATCAGAGATTTTTAAACCGTATGTTTTTTGCATGTAAGCGTAGGTGTCAGCTATACGTTTTCGTGCATAAACAGGCGGTTCAACTACACGTTGCTTAAAGTTTACTTTTACTTCGCAACGACCATATTGTGTGGCGTTTTCGCTAAGCATACCAAAACGATAATTAGAGCGATCGGCATTAATTTCGCCAATAGCTGGCGCTAAGTTATTTATATCAGCTTCCATTTTTCTAAATTTAGCACTTACTTTACGGCAGTTTTTACGCCCGCCATCTTGCCAGCATTGTAGCTGGTGACCAAATTCCCACGCCGGAACAATGTGTTCCCACTCAATGCGTAGTGCTCGCACATTTACTTTGCCTGAGCGGGTAAGGGTATTTCGAGGAATGTAACCACAGTTAGACGGATCAGGAACGAGTTTTTTGCCTTCTTTTTTAATATCACAGCCGCAGTAAATGCTTTTGGCGTTGTCAGGTAGGGTTTTAATTAAATGTCTTTTAGCCGTTGAAAAACGGGTAAATTGTTCAGCTGATACCGAAACGCACACACAACAAGCCAATAAGGCCAGAATAAATCGAGTCATATCCATCACAAATGTGAACTACAGGAATAGGCAGTTTAAAGCCTTGAAGATAAAAGATAAAGTTAACTTAAGGCCTACGCTTATATTAATAAAAAGTGCCTGATTAATTTTTTACTCAAAGTTATTTTCACTATTCATTTATTTCTCACTATTTATCGTATTTTAACCACACAAGGTTACCCGTTAAGGAGTATGCTTAAAGCTTACTCAATATGAGGATTTGGATTGCAAATGAAATTTGTTGATTATTATGCAGTGCTTGGAATATCGCCTGATGCAGATGATAAAGCGGTTAAAGTTGCTTATAAAAAGTTAGCCAGAAAATATCACCCAGATGTAAGCAAAGAGCCTCAAGCAGAAGATAAGTTTAAAGAAATAGCAGAAGCTTACGAAGTCATCCATAACAAAGAAGAACGGGTAAAATACGACGAGTTACGTCGTCACCAACAAAATCGTGCTCGTCAACAGCAAGGCCATTATGGTGGTAACAATGCCTCTTCGCAAAGTAATTATCAGCAAAGCGATCCTCAAACCGACCAAGAGTTTTCTGACTTTATTAATTCAATGTTTGGCGGAGCTGGTGGATTCGATCGTTCCGGGCAGAGCAGAAGTAACGCCGCTCGCGCGCAAAAAGGACAAGATGTGGAAATAGAGTTCCCAATTTTTCTTGAAGAGACTTTAGTTGATACCGTTAAGCCTGTTGAGTTTATGTTACCGCAGCGAGACAGCAGTGGCCGTGTCACTGAAATTAAAAAATCACTTAAAGTGAAAATTCCTGCAGGCTCAGTAAATGGCGAGCGAATTCGACTAAAAGGGCAAGGCGGATTAGGGTCAGCTAATGGGCAAAATGGCGACTTGTATTTACAAATTAGTTTAGTGCCTCACCCATTATTTGATGTTGAAGGTCATAACCTAAATATAGTTGTCCCTCTTGCACCATGGGAAGCGGCTCTTGGTACAAAGCTAAATTTACCTACGTTGACAGGAAACATCCAATTAACTATTCCTTCTAATAGTCAGTCTGGTCAACGCTTGCGTATTAAAGGTAAGGGATTAATGAGTAAAAAAGCTAAAGGTGATTTATTTGCTGTGCTTAAAATTGTTAATCCAACATCTGTTGATGATGCCAGTAAAAAACTGTGGGAAGAATTAGCCAAAAAAGCTCACTTTGATCCCCGTAATAACTGGAGCAAGCCATAATGCAAATTATCGTGACACAAAAAGACGATTTACTTACTAGCAAAGAGCTATGTTTGAGCAGTGATATTAGCGAAGCAATTTTATATGAGCTAGTTGAGCATAATATTGCGGTTCCAATTGAGGGGGATCATGTTACGCAGTGGCAATTTACGGTATCTGCAGTGACCTTAGTTAAAAAAGCGGCCCGTATCCAACATGACTTTTCGTTAGATTGGTCGGCAATAGCTTTAGTTTTACAATTGCTGGATGAGCGTGATGAGTTGATTTTCGAAAACGAAATGTTAAAGCGACATTTGAGTCGATTTAAGCACTTGGAATAAAATAAGCCCTAGGCTTATTTACTCTTTGATAAGTGGGCGCTAGCTCTCAAAAACCAATATGACTACTTTGATTTATTCTTATTTTTAATTCGGATAAATCGTTTTAGTCGTATATTTTGTATAAGTAGTAATATTCCACTTAAACAAAAAAGTACACTGGTTGCTGAAAAGCTAATAAGCAGTGGATTATTAAAATCCTCTCGCTCATCGTAATCCATAATATGTAACATCCAAAAAAAGTCGAATATTCGCCATAGCGTGCTGCGAACGGTAACAACTTTGCCGTTATTTTCTGACAAGTACAGTGTTGTGTTAAATGTGTCGTCAAATTGTACCTGCCAAACATTGGTTTTATATCCAACTTCTCGCATACCTTGCTTTAGTAGTACAGCGCTTGTTACTTGAGCGTCAATAAGTAAGTGTGCTTTAGCATTTGCGGTAATTTGTATTTTAGTTGGCGGTTCAAATGGTCGGCCTGTTATTCCATTGAAGCTTTGCTGCTCGTTATTACTAAAGACAGTAATAAGTGGTGTAGTTAAGAAGTTCTCAAAAATTATTTGTGTTGGATTAACCACCTGAGTGGCAATATCGTCAAGGGAGGCAACATAATCAGCCTGCGTAAATGGGTTATTAAGAGTACGTGTTGCAAGATGCTCCCCATGAACTTTATCAAGAGGGATTGCACTCATAATTAAACCACCTAGTAACCATGCTAAAATTTGTAGTGCTAATAAATATCCTAACCATTTATGTAACTTGCGAGCATGTTTAAATATTTTTTTATTCATGTTTTAGTCTTATTATTTTTAGAGGCTAGTTTATTACATTAATGGGATAAGTTACTGCGACATTTTGTCGCAGTTTAAACTATAGCTTACTGTAATCATTTAAAAATAAAAAAGATTACACTTAAATTCCTAACATGACTTATCTGTTTAATTGAGCTGGATGTTTGATATCCAGCTAGCTTTAAATGCTAAAAAATACTTAAAAGCTGCGAAATATCCATATAAAGTGGTTATTAGGGCATAGTTGATTTGGTATAACGGTAAAACTGCGTTAAAGTTTGCAATGAAATTATTAGAGGATAAATACGAAACGATGTCGGAAATTCAATTTTTAAATGTAGATCTTGAGCTTGAATCAAAGCAAGATATTAGTTTGCTAGTGGCGGACTTGAAAAAAGTCGCGACGATTTTACATTATGACAAAGACGAATACCGTCAACTAGCGCGTATTGAAGCTACAGGTGAGGTGAGCACACCTGATAAAGCCATAAACCATATATGTGAGCTTATTGAATCGTGTTCGCGTAACGCGCTAAAGCAATGGTTAAGCTGTTCACGTAGAACGTTTGATATTGGTTTTGAATCAGGGACTTCTCCTAAGTGCTTTAATCAAGCCTTAGATGCAGATACATTATTGCGTATATCTGCGATTGGTGCGGGTATGGAAATTACCATTTACCCAATCGAAAAGTAACTATCTTCGCTCTACGACTGCTGCGGTCATTTTTGATACGCAGCACAGCTCATTGCGGCTATTTGTAATTTTTATTTCCCACACTGAACTACGTTTGCCAATATGAAACGCTCTTGCCGTTGCTGTTAAAGTGCCGTTGCGAGATGCTTTTAAATGACTTGCGCTAATCTCCTGTCCTACACAGTAAAATTTAGTAAAATCGACAACAAAGTTAGCGGCATAGCTGGCAACTGTTTCGGCAAGTACAACGTTAGCACCGCCGTGAACCATCCCCATTGGGTTATGATGCTCAGGAATTGCCGGCATTGTGGCAACCAAATAATCATCGCCAATTTCTGTGACTTCTATCCCCATAGTTTTCATTAATGTTCCTTGGCCATTAATGCCTTGTTCTAACTGCTTGCACAGCTCTAAGGTGATGGGCTGGTACCAAATACTCATAATGTCTCCTTTGCATTTTTAATCATTTATAAACTTAGCTTTAGTTATATCCCTAAAATGTACACAAGTGAAATTACTTTAGCTATTTTAAGGCTTAATTTAAATTTGCGATTTTTATTTAACTGTATATACTCACAGTTAAATGTACTGTATGGAAAACCAGTTGTATGCGACCATTAACGAACCGCCAAGCTCAAATACTCGAACTAATTAAAGTTTTTATTAAAGACACTGGTATGCCTCCTACACGTGCTGAAATAGCGCAAACATTAGGTTTTAAAAGTGCCAATGCTGCTGAAGAACATTTAAAAGCACTTGCTAAAAAAGGCGCAATTAAAATGAAACCAGGTGCAAGCCGTGGTATTCAATTAATTGAAGAAGAAGAGCCAGAACAATTAGGTTTACCGCTTATAGGGCGTGTTGCTGCTGGTTCACCTATTTTGGCGCAAGAGCACGTTGAAAGTCACTGCAAAATCGATCCATTAATGTTTAAACCGGCTGCAGATTTTTTACTACGCGTTAACGGTATGAGCATGAAAGATATTGGTATTATGGATGGTGATTTACTTGCTGTACATCGTACTCAAACCGCTGAAAATGGACAAGTTGTTGTTGCTCGCCTAGACGAAGACGTAACTGTAAAACGTCTTGAGAAAGCGGGTCGTAAAGTATTACTTCATGCTGAAAACGACGATTTTGACTCTATTGAAGTAGATCTTGAGAATGAGTCTTTTAATATTGAAGGCTTAGCCGTTGGCGTTATAAGAAACGCTGATTGGATGTGACTTTAAAAATAGCTTTTAAACAAGCAGTTTTATAAATGCGTACTAATTAGTACGCATTTTTGTTTTAAAATTTGTACTAAAAAATAGGGCGTAAACAGCCCACTGACTATTTAAGCTGTAAACTTTTTTGCACTTATATTTCTCCCCTCCGAATGCGTTAAACCCCTTTGTTTTGCTCATATTTTGAACTTCCTGTTGCCCAGTTGATTACCGATTTTTATTAATTATTCAATATCACCTGATTGTTTTTTATACTAAAACTTGCTTGTTGTTCGTTTTTTAGCTAATTGTTAATGTGCTGAGCTAATAATAACTCACAGCTTTTTAGTTTTGAGAACACACAATATACACAAACTCGTTGTTGGCGCAGCAAAACCAATCAATATTAAATAAGATTGGCTAAAAAAATAAAAATAACGAATTGGCGTTTAAGCCGTATGCCTCTTCGCTTTGCATTCGCAATAGCATCAAAGGAGCCGTCACATGGGTAAACTGACCTCTACCTTGTGGCTTATATTATGTGTTTTTTCGCACCCAGTTTTGGCTAACAGCCAATACAATATGCGCAAAGGCGTAACCGATATAAGCAATAATGTATATCAGCTGCACATGACCATATTTATAATATGTTGTGTGATTGGGGTGATAGTGTTCGCAATTATGTTTTGGGCACTTATTCATCACCGTAAATCTAAAGGGGCTGTACCTGCCCAATTTCACGAAAGCACTAAAGTAGAAATACTTTGGACTGCAATTCCGTTTGTTATTTTAATTGCTATGGCAGTACCAGCCACTAAAACCCTAATTGCAATGGAAGATGCCAGCAAAGCTGATCTCACTATTAAAATTACGGGTTCGCAATGGAAATGGCATTATGAATATATGGGCGAAGATGTAGAGTTCTACTCTATTTTATCTACCCCGCAAGATGAAATCGCGAATCTTGCAGATAAAAATCCTAACTACTTACTTGAGGTTGATAAGCCTCTTGTACTGCCAATAAATCAAAAAGTACGATTTTTAATGACTTCTGACGATGTTATTCACTCTTGGTGGGTACCTGATTTTGCAGTTAAAAAAGATGCGAACCCCGGCTTTATAAACGAAACATGGACGAACATAAACGAAGAAGGTACTTACCGAGGCCAATGTGCTGAGTTGTGTGGTAAAGACCATGGCTTTATGCCCGTTGTGGTGGTCGCTAAATCTGAGGCTGATTTTAAAACATGGCTTACAGATGCAAAGCAGGCTAAACAAAAAGCAGCATTAGCAGATGCCGCATTACTTGATAAAACCCTCCCAAAAGAAGAATTAATGACTTTAGGCGAACAAGTATATATGGCTAATTGTGCTGCATGTCATCAACCTACTGGCATGGGGTTACCGGGCGTATTTCCTGCACTTAAAGGCAGCCCGATAGTGCTTGGCGATATAAAAGATCACATTGATGTAGTTATCCATGGACGACCCGGTACGGCAATGCAAGCTTTTGCCAAGCAGTTATCTATAAAGCAATTAGCTGCGGTTATTACTTATAAACGTAATGCGTGGGGTAATGATACGGGTGATGTTATTCAACCGAGTCAAATACAGACGGCACTTGATGCCAAAGTGGAGGCGAACTAATGAGTAGCATAGTAGAACAACCTAACGCCAATGAAGCTCATCATGCTCATCACCCAGCTAAAGGTTTTAAACGCTGGCTTTACACAACTAATCATAAAGATATAGGTAGTTTATATTTAATTTTTTCGCTGACCATGTTCTTAATTGGTGGCGCAATGGCTATGGTGATCAGAGCTGAATTATTTCAACCAGGTTTACAGTTGGTCGACCCTCACTTTTTTAATCAAATGACCACAGTGCATGGTTTAATTATGGTGTTTGGTGCGGTTATGCCCGCCTTTACAGGCCTTGCTAACTGGATGATACCACTCATGATTGGCGCGCCAGATATGGCATTGCCAAGAATGAATAACTGGAGCTTTTGGATTTTACCGTTTGCGTTTCTAATCCTATTGGCATCGTTATTTATGCCTGGTGGGGGGCCTGCATTTGGTTGGACTTTTTATGCACCACTGTCCACAACATACAGTAATGATAATACTGCATTGTTTGTATTTGCCGTACATATTATGGGAATTAGCTCAATAATGGGCGCAATCAATGTGATTGTAACCATAGTGAACTTACGTGCCCCAGGCATGACATGGATGAAGTTGCCCTTATTTGTATGGACGTGGTTAATTACTGCCTTTTTATTAATAGCCGTAATGCCAGTGCTTGCAGGGGCTGTCACTATGGTACTTACCGATAAGTATTTTGCGACCAGCTTTTTTGATGCCGCAGGCGGTGGCGACCCGGTGATGTTCCAACACATTTTTTGGTTTTTTGGTCACCCCGAAGTATACATTATGATTCTTCCTGCCTTTGGCATTATATCTACAATAGTACCTACCTTTTCTCGTAAAAAACTTTTTGGCTATGCCTCAATGGTATACGCCACATCCTCCATAGCACTATTGAGCTTTATTGTATGGGCTCATCATATGTTTACCACTGGGATGCCGGTCGCTGGCGAGTTGTTTTTTATGTACGCGACCATGCTTATATCGGTACCTACAGGAGTAAAAGTATTTAATTGGGTTGCCACAATGTGGAAAGGCTCAATAACTTTTGAAGTGCCAATGCTTTTTAGTATTGCGTTTATTGTGCTGTTTACCTTGGGTGGTTTTTCGGGATTGATGCTGGCAATTACACCTGCTGATTTTCAATATCACGATACTTATTTTGTAGTGGCGCACTTTCATTATGTATTAGTAACAGGGGCTGTATTTTCGATAATGGCGGGGGCTTATTACTGGCTGCCCAAGTGGACGGGCAATATGTTTAATATCACATTGGCTAAATGGCATTTTTGGCTATCGCTGGTGAGCGTGAACGTACTGTTTTTTCCTATGCATTTTGTAGGGCTTGCTGGTATGCCGCGTCGAATTCCCGATTACGCTCTTCAATTTGCCGACTTTAACGCAATCATAAGTATTGGTGGGTTTGCCTTTGGTTTATCGCAATTGTTGTTTGTAGCTGTGGTAATTAAATGCGCGCGTGGCGGTGATAAAGTGCCTGCAAAAGTATGGGAAGGGGCAGAAGGCCTTGAGTGGGAAGTTGACTCTCCAGCGCCATATCATACTTTTTCTACGCCGCCGGTTATTAAGTAATGACACATGCACCGCTACTCAAACGTTTGGTACTTATTTGCATAGGCATGTTTGCCTTTGCCTTTGCTTTAGTACCTTTGTATGACGTGTTTTGTGATGTAACAGGGCTTAATGGAAAGCCTTCGCTTGAGCAAGCAGAGCAAAGTACACAAATAGTACAAAACCGAGAAGTTGGCGTTAGCTTTACTACTCACGCACAAAGTGGTGCACCGTTTAAAGTTAAATCAAAAGAATACAGTGTAGTGGTAAAACCCGGTGCAATGCGTGAAGTAATGTTTAGTGCTAAAAATAACAGCAATCTAGATAAAGTAATGCAGGCTGTACCATCAGTCTCGCCAGGTAAAGCGGCAAAGTATTTACATAAAATAGCTTGTTTTTGCTTTGATCAGCAACCTCTAAAAGCAGGGGAAGAGCTTGAATTTAAATTACTTTTTTATGTTGATACCGCATTGCCAAGCGACATTGAAGAATTAACTTTATCTTATACCGTATTTGATATTAGTGAACAGCTGGTGGCAAGTAATAACTAGCTTTTTAAACTAGTGTGAAACTAGGAGTAAATAAAATGAATCAAGAATATGAGCATTATTACGTACCTGAGCAAAGCCCGTGGCCTATTGTAGGTGCAGTTGCATTGTTTTTTATTGCAGTAGGGGCAGGCTTGACTGTTATGAGTGTAGGTAAAGAAGGTGGTAGCGGGGTTTATCTTCTTTATGCCGGTATTGCTGTGCTTGTGTATATGTTGTTTAGCTGGTTTAAAAATGTAATTAGTGAATCGGACCAAGGTTTGTACTCAGCACAAATGGATCGCTCTTTTAGACAAGGTATGAGCTGGTTTATTTTTTCTGAAGTTATGTTTTTTATGGCCTTTTTTGGTGCGCTTTTTTATGCACGGGTATTGTCGGTACCTTGGCTTGGAGGTGCAGGCAATAATGCAATGACTAACGAGGTTTTATGGCCAACTTTTGAAGCTGTTTGGCCGCTAGTTTCAACACCTGCTGGCGAAACTACTCAGGCTATGGGCTGGCAAGGCTTACCACTTATAAATACCTTAATACTGCTTACTTCCTCAGTTACTTTACATTTTGCCCACGTAGCGATGGAAAACAATAAACGTACTCCACTTAAGGTTTTTTTAGGCGCTACTATTTTACTGGGTGTTTGCTTTTTAGGGCTGCAAGTTGAGGAGTACATGCATGCATATAATGACCTTAATCTAACGCTAGATGCGGGTATTTACGGTAATACGTTCTTTTTATTGACTGGTTTTCATGGCATGCATGTAACGCTAGGAACCGTACTTTTATTTGTAATATTTTTACGGATATTAAAAGGGCACTTTACTAAAGATAAGCACTTTGCTTTTCAAGCAGCTGCTTGGTATTGGCACTTTGTTGATGTGGTGTGGCTGTGTTTGTTTGTATTTGTATATGTGCTGTAGCGTTTATTCGCGAATTATTCGCTTTAATAAAACCAAGTTTAAGCGCTGCAATAACAACAATTAAAACAACGAACGAAAACAATACGCGACGACCTAAAAAGTGAGACATAGGTCGTCCCCCTGTTTTCCCTGACACCATAATAAACAATGCTCTAAATAAGTTAAAAAGTATAAATATTAACAACAGTACGATAATAATTTTAATAATCACTGAGTTGACCCTTTATGCAGTTAGTTTTATGGCACAAACAAAAGCTTAGCTCACTAATCACACTTTGTATGGTTGTGGTTGTTGTACTTGTGTGTGTGCGATTGGGGTTTTGGCAGTTGGAGCGAGGTGAGCAAAAGCAGCAACAACTAACCGCCATTGCTAAGCAACAGACTCGTGGTGTGATGAGCTGGTCTCAATTACTTAACTTGCCTGATAGCTGGAACAAAACTGGTGTATTGGTTGAGTTAAAAGGGCGGTTTGTACAAAACCAATATTGGCTTTTAGATAATCAAGTTTATAACGGACAAGTAGGGTACGACCTACTTGCTTTACTAAAGCCAGACACCGAAGAAAAAGTGATTTTAGTTAATTTAGGATGGGTAAAAGCGCCTATATCTAGAGATACACTGCCAAAGGTTGCTCTGCCTACAGGTGTTTTTATTCTTAAAGCGCAAATAAAAGAAAATAACCTAAGTAGCTTTACGCTTGAAGATAAAACTACAAATAACGACTTACCTACAAGAATCCAATCTATCGACTTGAATATGCTGAGCACTCAAAGCCAGCAATCATTAATTAATTTTATGGCTTACAGACAAGGTACTGGTGATGAGATTGCAACACCTCATTATGAGGCCGTTGTTATGAGCCCTCAAAAGCATAATGCCTACGCTTTGCAATGGTTTTTAATTGCTGTTGCATGTGCTGTTGTGGCTATTTTTGCGAGTAAAAAAAGGACACATAATGAAAAATAATCCCCTTTTGTTGTTTGTGGGTTGCTGCGCTATCCCATTAATTTTGGCATATGGCGCATTAAAGTTTGATTGGTTGCCTACTGCAATTACTAATAATGGCGAGTTTTTAAGCCAAGAAATAAAACTTAAAAATTGGCCGCAAAATAATCCCAAACAATGGACTATCGCACTTAATTATTCAAACGAATGTAACACCCCATGCAGCGAACAACTCAATGCACTTAATAACTTATATGTGGCACTTGGTAAAAACCAAGGCAAGGTTGATATGGCTGTAATGGGAAGCCCCGACAATAAAAATCTACCATGGAAAATTATTACCGAACAACAGAGTTTAAACCCTGCAAGTTTATATTTAATTGATCATATGGGGTTAGTGGTACTTGAATATCCCTTTAAGGTCGAGCCACAAGAAAACCGTTTAGTACAAAAAGGGTTATTAAAAGATCTAAAAAAATTACTTAACTATTCTCGTTCTAGCTAATTAAGTTGAGCTTAAGTTGGAGTATCTGATGTATAAAAATTATAAAAACTTAGTATTAATAACAGGATTACTCGCTTTGATTGTAGTTGCTTTAGGTGCGTACACCCGCTTAAGTGATGCAGGATTAGGGTGCCCCGATTGGCCTGGTTGTTATGGCTTTTTAACGGTACCTAAGCATGAGGCTGACATAGCCTTAGCAGCTCAAAGCTACCCCGATATGATGTTCGAAACCGCAAAAGCGTGGAAAGAAATGATTCATCGCTACTTTGCAGGTGCTTTAGGTTTACTTATTTTAGGTTTATTTGTGTTGGCTTTTTTAAAGCGCCAATATCCAACTACGCCAGTTAAATTGCCTTTGGCTTTACTTCTACTAGTGGTGTTTCAGGCTGCCCTTGGTATGTGGACAGTAACCATGAACCTTCAGCCGCTTATTGTAATGGGCCACTTATTAGGTGGCTTTAGTATTTTGTCACTTATAACGCTTTTATATTTACGGCTAACCGCAAAACCTATTATGGGTGGCGATAGCGGCGCAAAACGCTATTTTGGTTTAAGTTTAGTTGCGCTCGGTGTATTGATTATCCAAATTGCACTTGGTGGTTGGCTGGCTGCAAATTACGCCGCTCCTCATTGTAGTGGTTTGCCATTGTGTAATTACGCACAACCGTTTTCATTGAGTAGCGTATTTCAATTACCACTTGAGCACAGTAATTATGAATTTGGTGTGTTATCGCAGCAAGCGCGTATGTCTATTCATTTATTACACCGCATTTGGGCACTGGTTACTTGCATCGTTCTGGCGCTAATTATGTGGAAAATATACAGCCAAGCGTACTCTAAAAAAATTAAAAATTGCGTGGTGAGCGTATTGCTTACCCTGCTTTGCCAAATTAGCTTAGGGCTTATTTTAGTACATTGGCATATTCCGTTGGGAGTTGCACTGGCGCATAACTTGATGGCTGCCATACTATTATTAAGCATGGTTAGGTTGTGTTATTACCTAAAATCACGCACATAAAGGGGAAATATAATGGCACTTATAATTGATAAAAAAATACTGCTACCCGTTAATACTCAATCGCTAATTTCGCGTACTCATAATTTGCTGCAAGACTACTTAGCAATTAGTAAATTTAAAGTGGTAGCCATGCTGGTACTAACAGCTTGGGTTGGTTTAGCGCTGGCTCCTGATGTAGGGCGCGGTATGGCTGTACAGTTTATTAGCTTGTTAGGTATAGGGCTACTTTCTGCTGCTGCAGCGGTTATTAATCATGTGGTTGATAGTGAGATAGACTCAAAAATGGCAAGGACTCGTCATCGTCCTGTGGCTAAAGGGCGTTTAAGTAAAACACATGCGCTTAGTTTTGCAGCTGTTATTGGGGTTGCGGGTTTTATTATGCTAATGGTGTGGGCTAATACCTTAACCGCTATATTAACGTTATTTGCATTGGTAGGTTATGCATTTGTTTATACATCATTTTTAAAGCGTGCTACACCGCAAAATATTGTTATAGGTGGGTTGGCTGGCGCAATGCCTCCATTATTAGGTTGGGTGTCAGAAACAAACCAAATGGCAGCAGCCCCTTGGTTACTTGTAATGATAATATTTACCTGGACTCCGCCACACTTTTGGGCGCTGGCTATAGCGCGAAAAAGTGATTATGAACGCGCTAAAATTCCTATGTTACCAGTAACCCATGGAATCGACTTTTGTAAAACGTGCGTCGTTGCCTACTCTGTTTTACTCGCTGTAGTTTGCGTATTACCTTATTTAATTGGTATGTCTGGATTAATATATTTAATAGGTGCGTGTGTATTAAATGCAGTGTTTATATATAAAGCCGTCAAATTAAAAATTGCTGGAAATGATGAGACTGCAATGGACTTATTTCGTTTTTCGATTATTCATTTAATGGTACTCTTTGTAATCTTATTTATAGATAAATGGCTCACTTTATGAAGCAGTTATGGCTTGGATTAATTGTTGTTTTAGTTTTGTTTTTATCAGCATGTTCAAATGAAAATAGTCCACCAGATGTAGATGCATTAGTTTACGAAAATGCAAAGCCATTGTCTGATTTTACGCTAAACGATCAGCGCGGCGAATTAGTGACTAAGCAACAATTTTTAGGACAGTGGAATTTAGTATTTTTAGGCTACACAAGCTGCCCAGATATTTGTCCATTAACACTTGCTAAGTTAAATGCTGTTTATAAAAACTTACAAGCAGATTATCCGCTGCAAATTTGGTTTTTATCGGTTGATCCAAAACGCGATACACCAGCTAAACGAAAGCAATATATAGATTACTTTAATCCTGACTTTTTAGCTGTATCAGGGGAGCATAAACACCTTTTTCCTGTTGTTAGAGAGCTTGGTTTAATTTACGCCATTAGCGATAGTAGTGAATCAGAATATGCAGTTGATCATAGTGCTTCGGTCGCTATGGTTGATCAAAATGGAGCGGTTAGAGCTATTTTTAAACCAGAATTCAAACAAGGTAGTGTGCCATTAATTAATGCGACGACTTTAACGAAAGAGTTTAAAAAAATAGCCGATTACTACAAAAACTAGTTTTTACTTTTTACCAATTTGAAAGGAGCTTTAGGCTCCTTTTTTTGTTTTTTAACGACGATTTAAATTTAATTAAGCATTTTATGGCAATTTTAATAACTAG
Organism: Pseudoalteromonas sp. SR41-1; assembly: GCF_014164015.1. NCBI lineage: Bacteria > Pseudomonadati > Pseudomonadota > Gammaproteobacteria > Alteromonadales > Pseudoalteromonadaceae > Pseudoalteromonas > Pseudoalteromonas sp. SR41-1. The sequence continues at coordinate 63,255 of NZ_JACJEK010000022.1, read as the reverse complement.
GGCTAAGCTTTTGTTATGAATTGAATTGACAGGGAATGCACCTACTAAATGCTAAAACTTCCAAGCGAACTTGCTATTACGCAAGTTGAAACACTACATCAAGATTTACTGCACGAACTCAATAGCAACGATGATATCTGTCTTGATATTAACGATGTGATTTCTGCTGATACTGCCTCAATTCAACTTTTATGCGCCTTACAAAAACACCTACTTACCATACAGCACAAAATCATTTGGGTAGGCAGTAGCGAGGCCTTAACACATACAATCAATAAACTTGGCTTAAGCCAATACTTAACAACCGAAAGTAAAAGTTAGGGGTATATATGAAAAGAATTTTAGCGGTTGATGACTCAGCATCGATGCGTCAAATGGTGAGCTTTACATTAAAAACCGCAGGGTTTGATGTAACCGAAGCTAAAGATGGCAGTGAAGCTCTCGCTATTGCCAAGCAGCAAGACTTTGATGCCGTGATCTCAGATGTAAACATGCCAATAATGGATGGAATTACATTAATACGAGAGCTGCGTACTTTGCCTAGTTATAAATTTACACCATTACTGATGCTTACAACTGAGTCGGGTTTAGAAAAAAAAGTAGAAGGTAAAGCTGCTGGGGCAACAGGCTGGATTGTTAAACCATTTAATCCCGATCAGCTACTAGCGGTAATTAAAAAAGTTATTCGCTAAGGAGCGCAGTGTGAGTATAGATTTAAGTCAATTTTTTGAAGTTTTCTTTGAAGAGAGTTTTGAAGGCCTAGATACCATGGAGGCTGAGCTATTAAACTTAGTGCCAGGTGAGGAAGATTTAGAAACTATCAACACTATTTTTAGAGCTGCTCACTCAATAAAAGGAGGCAGTGGGACATTTGGTTTTAGCTCCGTTGCTGACTTTACTCATGTACTTGAAACATTACTAGATCAAATTCGCCAAGGTGAACGAGAGCTTAGTACCGAGCATGTTAATTTATTACTCAAAGCTGTGGATTGCTTACGCGCTTTACTTGCTGCACTTCAAGGTGAACAAGAGCCAGATTTAACCGAAGCAGATTTGTTAAAAGTACAATTTGAACATGTACTTGGAATGAAAAACGAAACACATGAGAATAAACCTCAAAGCTGTGAAGAGCAAACAAGTAGTAATACCTATCAAATAGACTTTAAACCTCATCATCATTTATTTAAAACAGGAAACGAGCCACTGTATATGATCAGTGAGCTTGAAGAGCTAGGTGAGTTAGAAACCACAGTATTTTACGATGAAGTTCCAGAAATCACCGATTTAAGTAGTGATGAATGTTTTTTACATTGGCGCTTTTTTTTAAGCACTAGCCATGATGAAAAAGCCATAAAAGAAGTGTTTGAATGGGTTGAAGACGATGCCGATATAAAAGTTGAATTATGTGGCGGCTTATTTGGCAATGATGAGCCAATACAACCTAATCAAGAGGAGATACCTAAAGCTGTTGAGCTTGAAGAACCCGATTCAATAAAAGTAGCTGAGTTACCAAGTAAGCCACAGCAACCCGTTGCTAATAAAGATAAAAAACCTACAAGTGCACCAGAATCTACCTCTATACGTGTTGGCATTGATAAAGTTGATTCGTTAATAAATATGGTAGGTGAACTTGTTATTACACAAGCCATGCTAAATCAACTCAGCGAACAAGAAATCACACCAGCCACAATCACTTTACTACAAGAAGGCTTAGCACAACTTGCACATAATACGCGTGATTTACAAGAAAATGTGATGCGTATTCGTATGCTCCCAATTAATTTTGTATTTAGTCGTTTTCCTCGATTAGTACGAGATATAGCACAAAAGCTAAATAAGCAGGTTGAGCTAAAGCTGATCGGAGAGCAAACCGAGCTTGATAAAACAGTAATGGAAAAAATATCTGACCCTATGGTGCATTTAGTAAGAAACTCACTTGATCATGGGTTAGAGACTGTTGAGCAAAGACTGGCGGCAGGTAAAGACCCCGTTGGCACAGTAACCTTAAATGCATTTCATCAGGGTGGAAACATCGTTATTGAAATAATGGATGATGGGCAAGGGTTAAATACAAAAAAAATAAAAGAAAAAGCCATCGCTAACGAATTAATCTCAGCTGATAACCATCTCAGTGACGATGAAATAAATGAGCTTATTTTTATGCCCGGCTTTTCGACAATGGATGAGGTAAGTGACTTATCTGGACGTGGAGTTGGGATGGATGTTGTTAAGCGAAATATCCAATCATTAAATGGGTCAGTGGAAGTAACCTCAGCGCCCGGTGTTGGTTCTACGTTTACTATTAGATTACCCCTTACTCTCGCTATTTTAGATGGGCAATTAGTTAAGGTGGCTCAGCATACTTATATTATTCCGCTCATTTCTATTGTGGAGTCACTGCAAATTGATATTGCAAAAGTGAGTCGAGTGGGTAAAAGCCTTGATGTATTGAGGCTTCGAGACGAATACATTCCTATATTAAGACTCTACGATATTTTTAATCATAAAAATGCTATTGAATCACTCGATAAAACGCTGCTTGTTGTTGTAGAAACAGATAACCAAAAGGTGGGTTTATTAGTTGATGATTTACTGTCTCAACAGCAGGTTGTTATTAAAAGTTTAGAGGCAAACTACCATAAAGTGGATGGCGTATCGGGTGCTACCATTTTAGGAGATGGGCGTGTATCGCTGATTGTGGACATTAGCGGCTTAATAAAGCTCTCAGGCTTAAAAAAGCCAGGTAGCCAAGAACTAACTATTGAAACGCAAGCCACTTTGGAGGCGTTATGAGCTCAGATCAAAGCCAGTTAAGTAACCAATTAAATCTTCAGCAACAGCAAGGTGTAAAACAGTTTTTAACTTTTATTATGGCTGATGAAGAATATGGCGTTGATATTTTAACAGTACAAGAAATTCGCAGTTGGGAAGAAATTACAGTACTGCCCAATGCACCAAAATTTGTAAAAGGCGTTATTAATTTACGCGGAACAATAGTGCCAATTATTGATTTACGGTTGCGCTTTGGATTACCAAGTGTCGACTATGGACCATTAACGGTGGTTATCGTTGTCAAAATAGAATTTGAACTAGGTAGTAAAATTATAGGTGTTGCTGTTGATGCCGTCTCTGATGTTTACAGTATTGCGGAGCAAGATGCTAAAGCAGTTCCTAGTTTGTCTGAATCGAGTAATTGTGAATATGTAGCTGGGTTGGTGAATGTTGGTGAAAAAATGGTAGCGCTAATTGACCTGCAAAAAACAATGAATATTTAGCAAATAGAAACTAAATGAATAATAAACTTAAAGGTGGTGATGAGCATGGGATGGTTTAGTAATCCAAAGCAGTCAAAATCAAGTAATGATTTAATTGTAGACGCATTGAATAAATCATTAGCGGTAATTGAATTTGAACCTAACGGAAAAATAATTACTGCAAATATGAATTTTCTAAACGCGATGGGCTATCGTCTTGAGGAGGTTCAAGGTCAGCATCACTCGATGTTTGTTGACCCAGATGAAGCTCAGGGCAACGATTATAAAAACTTTTGGCAACGCCTGCGTAATGGCGAGTTTATCTCAGATGAGTTTAAGCGTAATGCTAAAGGTGGAACTGAGGTATGGATCCAAGCAACTTATAACCCAATTGTTGATGAGCAAGGGCAAGTATTAAAAGTAGTTAAGTTTGCCACCGACGTGACTGAGCAAAAGTTAATAACAGCAGAAGCTTCAGGGCAAATTAGTGCTATAAGTAAATCTCAAGCGGTTATCGAATTTAATTTAGATGGCACTATTATTGATGCCAATGATAACTTTTTAAATGCGCTTGGCTATCAACTTAGCGAGATTAAAGGTCAGCACCATAGGCTTTTTATTGATCCCGAACTTGCAAATAGTATCGAATATAAAGAATTTTGGGCCAAACTAGGTCGCGGTGAATTTGATTCAGGGGAATATTTAAGAATAGGAAAGCAGGGTCAGGAGGTTTGGATCCAAGCATCTTATAATCCAATTTATGATATGAACGGCAAGCCGTTTAAAGTGATTAAATATGCATCTGATATTACTGAACAAAAAGAGCTTGAAAAAGCATCTCGCAAAGCAGCCGATTTAGCAAATGCGCTTAAAGTTTGCCAAGCAAACGTAATGATTGCTGATGAAAACCTTAATATAGTATTTGTGAACGACCGTGTTCAGCAAATGCTAAAAGTCCGCGAAAAAGAATTACAAACCGTATTGCCGAGCTTTTCTGTTGATAATTTAATTGGCACCTGTGTTGATGATTTTCATAAGCACCCTAATCATCAACGTGATTTATTAAAAAACCTAGATAAGCCCTATAAAGCCGAGCTACTGTTAGCAGGTGTCACTTTTACCTTGATTGCTTCACCTTGGATCAGTCAAGACGGAAAGCATTTAGGCACCATTGTTGAGTGGGAAGATAGAACCAATGAAGTTGCGCTTGAAAAAGAAATCGCTGAGCTTATTGGTGCTGCAGGTAATGGCGAATTAGATACAAGAGTTGCAGAAGACGGGAAGGAAGGGTTCTTTTTACGTTTGGCTCAAGGATTAAATAGCTTAGTTAAAATAGTTGATGATGCCGTTGCCGACACTGGCAATATGCTCGATGCGATGGCAAGTGGTGATTTATCAAAACGTATTGAAAAAGAATACAAAGGTTCATTTGATAAACTTAAACGCGACGCAAATGCTACGGCAGATAAATTAACAGAAGTGATTAATCGCATAAATTCATCGGCAACGTTAGTAGCCAGTGGTGCAGAAGAAATTTCTCAAGGTAATGCTGATTTAAGCCAACGTACAGAAGAGCAAGCCTCGTCACTTGAAGAAACAGCTTCAAGTATGGAGGAAATGACCAGTACCGTTCGTCAAAATGCTGATAACGCAAAAGTAGCAAACGACTTGGCAGAAGAAACCTGTGAAAAAGCGATTCAAGGTGGTGAAGTTGTTAATAGAGCAGTTACGAGCATGTCGGCAATTAATGAGTCGAGCAAAAAAATTGCAGATATTATCGGTGTAATAGACGAAATCGCGTTTCAAACGAATTTATTAGCGCTTAATGCCGCTGTAGAGGCAGCAAGAGCGGGTGAGCAAGGTCGAGGCTTTGCGGTTGTTGCAGGTGAGGTTCGTAATTTAGCGCAGCGCTCTGCGGGCGCAGCGAAAGAAATTAAAGAGTTAATACGAGATAGTGTAGGCAAAGTAGCTGATGGCTCTCAATTAGTTAATGAGTCGGGCGCTACACTTAAAGAGATTGTTGTGTCGGTGCAAAGAGTGACGCAAATGATTTCTGATATTACGGAGGCATCTGAAGAACAAAGTGCGGGTATTGAGCAAGTTAACAAAGCTATTTCTCAAATGGACGAAATGACGCAACAAAATGCCGCTCTAGTAGAGCAAGCCTCTGCTGCTGGTGAGTCTATGGCTGAGCAAGCTAATGAGATGCGCCGATTACTTAACTTTTTCTCAGTAGATCAGCAAGAGATGACAATGATGTCATCAACTATGCGAACCCCTGAACTATCTCATAAGCCGCAAAGTCGTTTTGTGAGTAATAAGCCAAGGGGCGATAACTTTGTAGACTCAGCTGATGAGTGGGAAGAGTTTTAATATTTAGCCTTTTTATGCCTCGTCTAATAAATAGTTACAGCGAGGCACTACTTGTTAGCGTTAGGTTTAATTGGGAGCGGACAATGAAAGAGTTTTTGTGTACCGACCGCGACTTTAAGGAAATTGCCAGTTTAGTTTACAGCGCATGTGGAATTGTATTAGGGGATCATAAGCGAGAGATGGTTTATTCACGCTTAGCAAGACGTATTAGGGAGCGTAAATTAACTGATTTTAAAGCTTACTTAGAGTATTTAAATAGCCATAAAGATCAGGAGTTTGATGCCTTTATTAATGCAATAACAACGAACTTAACGTCTTTTTTTCGTGAAATACATCACTTTGAATTTATAAAATCTGAGCTTGTACCTGCTCTTTTAAAGGCAAATAAAAACAGTAAGCGAGTAAGAATCTGGTCTGCAGGTTGCTCCACAGGGGAAGAGCCTTACAGTTTGGCGATGACTTTAAATAACGCATTTCCGAGCAATTGGGATGTAAAAATACTAGCAACCGATTTAGATTCTAATGTATTGGCAAAAGCACAAAAAGGTATTTACACCGCAGCGAATGTTAATGGCTTAGATGACGTGCAACTTAAGCGTTGGTTTTTAAAAAGCAAAGACGGTGAAAATTATAAAGTTAGAGATAAACTAAAAGAGTCTATTTCTTTCAAGCGTTTAAACTTATTACAAGACTGGCCAATGAAAGGATCATTTGATCTTATTTTATGTCGTAATGTTGTTATTTACTTTGATAAAGAAACAAAAGATCAGCTTTTTAAGCGTTACGCCAATATATTAAATGAACAAGGTTATTTGTTTTTAGGTCACTCAGAAAGTATGGGTAAAGAGCATTCACAATTCAAAAACTTAGGGAAAACTATGTACCAAAAGGGACAAAATGCACGCTGAGTTTAGGCCGGTATTACCTAACTTTGAACATATTAAACGATACTGGGATTCGGGCCGAGGTAGCGTTGTTGCTAAAGTACTTCCGGGGGAGTTTTATGTTTCTAAAAATAATGAACTGATCTCTACAGTTCTGGGTTCGTGTATTGCGGCTTGTGTATACGATGAAGTACTTGGTATTGGCGGGATGAATCACTTTATGTTACCAATTCAAAAGGGAGTAGAACTTAAAAATGCGCATAGTTTAAGTTGTCGCTACGGTAATTGGGCTATGGAGTATCTTATAAACGAAGTTTTAAAAAATGGCGCGTCTCGGTGTAACCTAAAAGTAAAACTTTTTGGCGGGGGGAAAATTATTAGTGCGATGACTGATATAGGGCTGGGTAATATTAGTTTTGCAGCAGCGTATATTAAAGAAGAGGCATTAAATCTAGTTGCCCATGATATGGGGGGGCCGTGGCCGCGAAAAATATTTTTTCACCCGAACACTGGTAAAGTTCATATGAAAAAACTTAAAAACCTACATAATAATACGATTGAAAAACGCGAAGTCCGTTACTTACAAAACCTTAAAAAGCAAGAAGTAGTAACCGATATAGAGCTGTTTTAGGAGTATGCATGATTAAAGTATTAATAATTGACGACTCCCCTTTAATTAGGCGTTTACTCACTGAAATATTACAACAAGCTAAAGACATTACAGTAGTGGGGAGTGCTGAGGATCCCTACGAAGCTCGCGAAATGATAAAAAAACTCAGTCCTGATGTATTAACGCTCGACGTAGAAATGCCAAAAATGGATGGTATTAGTTTTTTAAAAAACTTAATGCGATTAAGACCAATGCCAGTAGTGATGATTTCAACACTAACACAAAAAGGCTCTCCTATCACACTAGAAGCGCTCGAATTAGGGGCTGTTGATTTTATAGCTAAGCCTACTAATAACGTAAGAGAGCAATTGAGCCAATATGCATCACTTGTCCAACAAAAGGTGCGAATAGCTGCTGGAGCAAGAGTAAGAAGCTATAAAAAAACGGTCGTCACAAATGAGCCTATTAATACTCATTCTCAGTTTTTACTTAATAAAGTAATAGCGATAGGTGCTTCAACGGGGGGGACTGAGGCTATAAAAGAAGTGCTTATTAAAATGCCACAAAATTGCCCGCCAATTGTAATTACTCAGCATATTCCTCCTGTGTTTAGCGCTTCATTTGCTGAGCGAATGAATCGTACATGCACGATAAATGTGAAAGAAGCTGAACATGGCGATAAGCTTAGCGCAGGCTGGGCTTATATAGCACCGGGTGGGTTTCATTTAAGTATTAAAAAACGAGGTGTTAGCTTGTATTGCCAGCTTGATGATGGCGAGCCGGTGAACAGACATAAACCTGCGGTAGATGTGTTGTTTAACTCATTAGTTGAAACTGGGGCTAAAAACGTAGTTGCAGCCATACTAACAGGAATGGGGAGTGATGGCGCAAAAGGTTTACTTGCACTAAAACAAAACGGAGCACATACCTTGGCTCAAGATGAGTATTCGTCTGTGGTATGGGGTATGCCTAAAGCAGCTGCTGAGCTAAATGCAGCTGACGAGATAGTTGCGCTGGATAAAATAACCCAGCGTCTTTTACATCAGGCCGTTAAGGTTTAGATGCTTCAATTACCCAAGGCTGCGAAAACCAAAAGTAATCACCAGGGCTTGAAATAGAAGGGGCCGTGCAATTAAAACGAGAACGCCCTTTATTAAGCACCTTTGGTGAGGTGATTTCGACAGTATTTTTAGTTATCCATTTTAAATCTGCTTGGCCTACGCTTGATACATAACAGGCAAATTGGCTCTTATGAAAATCACCCATCTTAAATTCCATTGTGAGCGTGGGTGGATTTTGCTGTGTAACGCTATCTTGATAAGTTAAATTGGTGATATTAAACGCGCGTGAGTTGAGCTTAGTAATAAGGGTTTCTAGCTTGCTGTAAAAGCCTGATGCAGGAAAACGCGGCAAGCGGCTAAAATTAGAATCTTTATTTACAGCGCCTGAGTGCTGGCCAATACCCACAAAACCAAGCTCTGTCACGAGTGCTTGCAGCTCGTTATTAAACTCACCATACGGGTATGCTAAGTATTTATAGTCGTGGCCTATTTCTTCTTTTATGCGCTTTTGAGAGTTAAGAATATCTTGCTTAATACGTGATTGCCATTGTGCATCGGTTTCGTTTTCAAGCTTAAGGTGTAAGTAATCATGTTGTCCGCTATGATTGGCTATTAATGCCCCTTTTTTAGATAATTCTTTGAGCTTATCCCACCCCATTACGTAACTCATACCTTCGTCTATTAATTTAGGATTTACAAAGATAGTGTATGGGTAGCCAAACTTTTCTAAAATAGGTGCGGCTTGTTCATAGTTATTGTTATAGCCATCATCAAAGGTGATGGCGAGAGTTTTATCAGGTAAAGTTTCACCTTGTTGAAGCGCGCTAATTAACTCATTAAGAGGAATAACGTTAAAGTTGTGCTCTTTTAAATAGCTTAAGTGCTCCGTAAATGTATTGGCGCTAACGCTCGTGACAGCGGGTAGGGTTTCACTAACATGATGATACTGTAAAATAATGGCTGCTTGAGCCCGTACAGATACACTAATGAGGATAAATAACACTAAATGAAACAATTTCTTATACATAATAAGGCACACCATAAAAGCTTGCTGTTGTTAGCGGGTCCGATGATACTATCAAATATCACAGTGCCGTTGTTAGGAATTGTTGATACTGCTGTAATTGGGCACTTAGGAAGCGCTCATTACTTAGCTGGAATTGCCCTTGGCTCTGCAGTTATATCTATTTTATTTTGGCTTGCTGGTTTTTTAAGAATGAGCACCACGGGACTCGTGGCACAAGCATACGGAAAAAACGATTTAACCCAACTTGCCGCTTTACTTAAACGAAGCCTATTGCTTGCAAGCGCAGTGGCCGTGCTATTAATTGTGTTATCCCCATTAATAAAGCACGCTATTGCTTACCTCTCCGCAGCCAATGGCGACGTACTTAACCAAGCTTATCAGTATTTTAGCATTCGTATTTTTAGTGCTCCAGCAGCATTATGTAATTTAGTGTTACTGGGTTGGATGCTTGGTGTGCATTATGGTCGAGGTCCATTTTATTTATTACTCGTCACTAATATCGTTAATATAGTGCTCGATATTTATTTTGTTGTTTATTTAGATTGGGCAGTTGCAGGCGCTGCATGGGCGTCACTTATTGCTGACTATACAGCACTAGTATTTGCACTGTTTTTAGTGGCTAAACTAGCTAAAAAACAAGACATTGATCTAAATGTACCGAATTGGTTGAGTATTAGCAAAATGGCTGAATTATTGAGTTTGAATAGAGATATATTTATTCGCTCTTTAATACTGCAATTATGCTTTAGTTTTATGACATTTTACGCGGCGCGTATAGGCGAAACTACATTAGCTGCTAATGCTGTCTTACTTAATTTTTTAATGTTGGTGAGCTTTGCTCTTGATGGCGTTGCTTACGCCTCTGAGGCAAAAGTAGGGCAAGCGAAAGGCCAAGGAAGTGTTAAAAACATAGAGCTGTGGGTTAAAATAAGCGTATTTTGGGGTATGCTTTTTGGTGTGTTATATAGCCTATTTTTTGCATTATTTGGCAACACCATAATCAAGCTTTTAACCAATGTGCCAGAGGTTATTCAAGAGGCAACGCATTATTTACCATGGATAGTAGTATTACCAATTTTGGCCATGAGTTGCTTTTTGTTTGATGGTGTTTTTGTAGGGCTTACGCGAGCAAAGAACATGCGTAACAGTATGATACTTTCAGCTGGAGTTGGCTTTTTTGGTGTGTTTTGGGTGTTTATAGACTTGCAAAATAACGGGTTATGGCTGGCTATGAGCTGTTTTATGTTAATGCGCGGGGTTACATTAATAATTAAATATCACCACTTAAAAATAAATAATCAGCTATTAGATTAAATAAATGGTTTATTTCCAGAGATCGGGGTCATGGTGTTTAGGGCCCATATCTTTTAAAACTTGTGAAAAACGATTGGCAAAAATACCGCAGTAGCCCCAACCGGCAAAAAATAATGCGGGGAGTAAAATTATAACGCCAATTATTTGTAAGCTGTAGTGGGTGTAATACCCAATAGATATGAATATCACGGCTAGCACAAACAGTGCTAAGCCGCGAAAAAAGCGCTTTAAGCTCAGCTTAGGATTGCTCCCTAAGCGATAGATAAGCTGCTTTAGCATTTACAAGGCCTAATAGTAAGAGTGATCGCCCGCTTCGTGTTCTGTTATATCAGCAACACCGGTGATTTCTTCAAACTTAGCTATCATTTCTTTTTCAATGCCTTCTTTTAGTGTTACATCGATCATAGAACAACCATTACAACCACCACCAAACTGAAGTATAGCTATACCTGCAGCTGTAATCTCAACAAGGCTTACTTGACCACCGTGGTTAGCAAGTTGTGGATTTACTTCGGTTTCTAGCATGTGCTGTACACGTTCGTTTAACGATGCATCGTCACCTATTTTACGCGCCTTTGCATTTGGTGCTTTTAGCGTTAACTGAGTACCCATTTTGTCGGTAACAAAATCGATTTCAGCTTCTTCTAAAAATGGAGCACTTTCTGCATCTACAACGGCATCAAAACCGTTAAAGTTTAGGCGAATATCGCTCGCTTCTACAGCGTCTTCTGGACAATAAGACACACCACATTCCGCTTGTGATGAACCAGGGTTTACAACAAACACACGAATATTGGTTTGTTGTGATTGATCTGCTAATAGTTTAGCAAAATGCGCTTGCGCTGTTTCGGAAATAGAAATCATAAAACCATCTATACTTGACTAAATTACTCGGATACTGCGTATCATACTCCGCTCATCGTGTTGCGGCTAGTGTTGAGCGTAAAAAGTTGGCATCTATTTTAAGCAATGGTAGCGTGCAAACAACGAACATTTTTTGAGTGATTTATATGCGTTTGGTATTAACATTAATGGTGGTGTTGCTTAGCTTTTCAAGTGTAGCTAAGCCACTTTCGTATTATTTTGAAGAAGATGTAAAATTTGACCCTTCAATTCCTACTCCTGAGCAAGTACTCGGTTACGAAGTAGGAGAGTGGCACGTGAGACACGATCAGCTCGTACGTTATATGGAAATACTTGCTGATAAAAGCGACCGTATAAATTTTGAAGTGATTGGCCGCACACATGAACAACGCCCCCTTGTCATGCTAACAATTACAGCAGCTGATAAGTTATCAAGCATAGAGCAGACACGCCAAGCTCACTTAGCACGCTTAAGTAACGATGGATCAGATGCTAATTCTACAAAACAGCCTGCCGTTGTATGGATGGGATACAGTGTGCATGGTAATGAGTCATCAGGTAGTAACTCATCTTTGCTGGTGGCGTATTACTTAGCTGCTGCACAAGGCGCTGAAATAGATGAGTTATTAAATAACACGGTTATTTTACTCGACCCTTCGCTTAATCCTGACGGACTTGCTCGTTTTGCTAATTGGGCCAACAGTAACCGAGGTATGAACTTATCAAGCGACCCTAAAACTCGTGAACATGTTGAAAACTGGCCAAGCAGTCGTACCAATCATTACTGGTTTGATTTAAATCGTGACTGGTTATTACTACAACATCCTGAATCGCGCGCGCGTATTGCTAAATTTCATCAGTGGAAACCAAATGTCTTAACCGATTTTCATGAAATGGGACCAAACAGCAGTTACTTTTTTCAGCCAGGTATCCCTAGTCGTAAACACCCAATAACACCGGATGAAAATGTAACGTTAACTAAAGCGATTGCTAACTATCACGCAAAAACGTTAGATGAAAACAACGCACTGTACTTTACTGAAGAAAGCTTTGACGACTTCTATTACGGTAAAGGTTCAACCTATCCCGATGTAAATGGTGGCATAGGCATTTTATTTGAGCAAGCAAGTTCTCGCGGGCATATCCAAGACACTATAAATGGACCTTTGAGCTTTCCCTTTACTATTAAAAATCAACTATTAACGAGTTTATCTACCTTTAAAGCCGCTGTTGATAACCGCCAAGCATTACTTGATTACCAAGCTAAGTTTTATAATCAAGCTACTGATTTAGCCAGTGATGAAAGTTTTGAAGGTTATGTTATTGAGGGCGCGGATGACAACACTCGTATTAAAGATTTTTTAGGGTTGTTGAAACAGCATCAAATAGATGCTTTTTCGCTTACTAAATCACTCAAGGCAAATGGCAACAACTATACAACCAATAGCTACTTTGTGCCCTTAGCCCAGCCACAGTACCGCCTAATAAAAGCTATTTTTAGCGAGCAAAAAAACTTTGCTGATAACACCTTTTATGACGTATCTGGCTGGACTTTAGCGCATGCGTTTAACTTACCTTTTGCAAAAGTGAAAAGCAGTTGGGGTTTAGAGGTTGCAAGTACACCGTGGCAAAAAGCGGTAAAACCTTCTTTTGCTTCACTTGAGCAAGGCTATGCGTTTGGCTTTTCGTGGGATGATTACCTAGCACCTAAAATGCTAAACAGCCTGTTAAAGCAAGGTATTAAAGCGCGTGTAGCGCTAAGCCCATTAACAGCCAAATCAAACTCAAGTGAAGTAAGCTTTGATGCTGGTAGTATTATTGTGCCAGCAGGCTTACAAACGAATAATGATTGGGTTGGAATATTAAATAAAGCACAAAGCGAGTTTGGAATTGCAATCAAGCCTATTAACTCAGGGCTTACAAGCAAAGGAGCCGATTTAGGGTCTCGTACAATGGCGGTTGTTAGCGAGCCAAAAGTATTATTGGTAGGTGGTAAAGGCGTAAGCCAGTACGAAGCTGGGGAAGTATGGTATTACCTCGATCGCTTTGTAGGTGTTGCGCCAACAATTGTTGAAATGGAGCGTTTAAACTCTATTGAACTCAGTAATTACAGCCATATAGTACTTGCTCATGGTAACTACAACAGCTTATCTGATACCGACAAAGTGGCTATAAAAAGCTGGATAAGAAAAGGCGGCGTTATTTGGGGTCACAAAGGCGGCGCTAAATTTTTAGCTGATCAGCAATTACTCAAAGCAAGCTATCTATCACGCCAAGATGTAGCGAGTGCATTTAAAACGACAGGTTTAAGTTATGGCGATAAGGACCATTTAGCAGGACGTCAACGCATTGCAGGAGCTATTTTTAATACTAATGTAGATTTAACTCACCCACTTACATTTTCACTTAAACGCAATACATTGCCCGTATTCAAAAACAGTACTTGGTTGCTAGAAGCTTCCGATGCACCGTTTGTAAATGTACTTACCTATACTAAAAAGCCATTGTTAGCGGGTTTTACCGATGCTGTTAATGTTGAGCAAGTTGCTGGTGGTGCTGGCTTAATTGCGCACTCATATGGACGAGGTACAGTAATAGGCATGACCGACGATCCTGTATTTAGGGGTTACTGGTATGGGACTAGTCGACTACTAAGCAATGCGTTATTTTTTGGTCATACGTTTCGTGCAAATGGCGAATAATACCAATTAGCTTAATTAAGTAATCTATTTTGAGGATGGAAAAACGTGTTGATAGCTAGGCAAAAAATTCGCTAATTAGTTGTTCTCGGCAATTGCTCTACCTTCTGCATCCATGCAGTCGTAAATGAGAATTTTTTAACACAGGTAGCAACACGCTTAGCCCGCAAAATGATTAAGTATTATTGCGGATTGGTTTAATACTTTTTAATAATTAAATAGGCGTTAAGCAAGTTGTAAAAGCCCACACTTGTTTAGCGCCTGCTTGTTTTAGTGCACTAGTAGCTGCGTTTAATGTTGCCCCTGTCGTCATCACATCATCAACAATAGCGACTGTTTTACCGGCCATATCCTGTGTACAAATAAAGGCATTTTTTAAGTTTCTTATACGCTTTGCTTTGGATAGCTCCGACTGAGCTTGTGTTTTTTTATCGCGAATAAGAACATTACTTAGTGGGGCGTAATTAGCTAAACAGGGTTGCCAAACTTGGCTTACCTGATTAAATCCACGAGTAATAAAGCGGCTTTTATGAAGAGGTAAAATAATAAAGGTATCTGGCAAGTTAGGGCTTTGCTCAAAAAACTGCGTTAACTGTTTTTGTATAATTTGCTGCAATGCCTTTTTATAATGAATTTGATTATTAAATTTTAGCCTTTTAAGCCAATGCTCAAAGGGAGGCTGATAAAAAGCGCATGCAAATAATTTATCAAACTCGCAATTAGGAAACATCTCAATAATATCAGGTCGATGCAATAAACTCGTATGCTTACTAAAATCAAACAATGGTAAATCTTCAAGGCAATAATCACATAGCCCTAAAGAGGTCGCAATCGAGTTTTGACACTGCACGCAATAAGAGGGAAATAACCAATTTAAAACGGCTTGTTTCACAGACTCGCTCCTTGCATTGCAATCGCCTTTTTAAACGTTATGATGAGCTTAAGTTTGGTAAAGGTTAGGCAAATATGCAAAATGAGTTAGTGTTATTACATGGTTGGGGAATGAATCAGGGCGTATGGCAGTTAGTACAGCCAGAACTTGAGTTTTTATATTCAGGAAATGTACGTAGCCTTGACCTACCTGGGTTTGGTAATAGCCATGTTTGCCCAAGCCCTTATACTTTGCATGATGCAGCAGAAATTTTAAGTAAGCAATTAAAGCCAAAGAGCATTTTAATGGGGTGGTCGTTAGGTGGATTATTTGCACTTTATATTGCTAAACATTGGCCTGAAAAAGTATCTAAAGTTATTTTAATAGCATCGACTCCTTTTTTTGCTGAGGCAGATAACTGGCCTGGAATAAAAGCGAATGTATTGGCGCAGTTTAAAGAGCAGTTAGTTAATCATCGAGAAAAAACAATAGAGCGCTTCTTAGCTATTCAAGCAATGGGTAGCGAGTCGGCGCGTGATGATATAAAGCAGCTTAAACAATTGCTAAATCAGTACCGCGCACCCCAAAGCGATGCCCTGAGTGCTGGTTTAGATATTTTACAAAACGACGATTTACGTGACTTATTTACTCATTGCCCAGTCCCTATTAGAGGAGTATTTGGCCGGCTTGATGCTTTAGTACCTTATAAAGCAATTAGCAAAATGTCAGCACTAAATACTGAGTTTGAATATGAAGTACTAG
Organism: Pseudoalteromonas sp. SR41-1; assembly: GCF_014164015.1. Classification (NCBI taxonomy): domain Bacteria; kingdom Pseudomonadati; phylum Pseudomonadota; class Gammaproteobacteria; order Alteromonadales; family Pseudoalteromonadaceae; genus Pseudoalteromonas; species Pseudoalteromonas sp. SR41-1. The sequence continues at coordinate 47,536 of NZ_JACJEK010000022.1, read as the reverse complement.
ATAAAGCATCTCATGCACCATTTATTTCTCATAAAAGTGAGTTTTTATCTGTCGTTAAATCAATGCTTTAAAATAGAGCTAAGAATAGCGCTGTTTAAAGCTTTATTTTGAGCAGAACCTGAGCGATAATTAAACAATGTTTATTTGGTGGAGGTTTTAATATGCCAATCGGATCAGTATTTAATAGTGGTATAGAAGGGTTTAACCGAGCTAGCCAAGGTATTGAAAAAGCCAGTGCTGAGATTAACCGTGCCAGTATAGAACAACAAGATGACGCGCAATTAGCGCAGCAACGTCAGCTTACGGCAGCACGCCCTGAAGAAGCGATTACTGCACCAGTAGCACAACCAGCTCGTGTTGATGAAGCGCTTGTTAACTTAAAAGTTGAAGAGTTTAATGCCAAGGCAAATACGCAATCAATTCAAACGGCCGATGATGTACTTGGCACGTTAATCGATATTAAAGTTTAGTATTATGAATATTGTCACGCCATTTCCGTCTATCAATATAAACACCGCAAATGTTTATACGGAAACCGCACGGCGTGACAACCAACTACGCGAAGTTATTCCGGCTCCCGCATCTAGTAGCGCAAGCAACACAGAAACCAAAGCGCAAAGTGATGCTGAAAAAGCAAAATTGCCAGGTAGTAGCGATGGTGCGACGTATAGCGCAACGGGAAAAATAGCAGACGAAAAGTCAGTTCAGCAGCGCGATGGAAACTCAGAAAACCCTGAGGGCACTGAGCAAGAAAGTGAAGCAATTGAGAAAAAAGAATCTGAGCAAGAAGAGCTGCAATTAGAACAAGAACAACAACAAATTACAGAACTAAAAGCACGGGATACTGAAGTACGAATACACGAACAAGCACACGCTTCTGTAGGCGGGCAATATGCTGGCTCGCCAAGCTATGAATACCAACGTGGCCCAGATGGTACTAACTACGCAGTTGGCGGAGAAGTACAAATAGATGTATCAGAAATTCCGGGTGACCCGCAAGCGACTATAGACAAAATGCAAACGGTACGCGCTGCCGCATTAGCGCCTGCAGAGCCTTCAGGAGCTGATCGCTCTATTGCTGCAGATGCTACGCAAAAGCTAGCAGCGGCTCAAGCTGAGCTTGCACAACCTGAAAAAGAAGACGACGAAGACGCAAAAAGTAAACTTGAAGCGTCATTCTCTAGCGATGAAAGCAGCGATACAAAAACAGCTAAAAGTGACGAGCAAACACGTGATGCCGATGTTGAAGCACGGGCGGGGCGTATTGCTAACTTTTATCAAATGGCTACATCGCCAGCGAGCCAAAGTAGTTTTTCAGCGTTAAGTTAATAATTTAGCAAAACATAACCACAAAAAAACCGCTTACGCGGTTTTTTTCGTTTTAGCTTAGTTGTACAAGTATTATTTTTTTACTTTAGCATTAGCGAACGCATCGGCAAATGCATTGCCCATTAACGCATTACCGTTGTCACGTTTAGGCTTTGCAGCGCGAGGTTGCGAATTATTAGCACGTGCTTGTGGCTTTTGCGTAGCTGGAGCTGCTGACTTATTACTTGTGTCAATATCGTCATCTAAGCGCATAGTAAAGCTTATGCGTTTACGTGCAGCGTCTACTTCAACAACTTTAACCTTTACAATATCACCAGCTTTAACAACTTCACGCGGATCTGATATAAATTTATTCGTGATTGCTGAAATATGCACTAAACCATCTTGGTGAACACCTACATCAACAAACGCACCAAAATTAGCAACGTTTGAAACCACGCCTTCTAAAATCATACCTGGTTTTAGGTCACTAATTTTTTCAACACCGGCTTTAAACTCAGCTGTTTTAAATTCAGGTCTAGGATCTCGACCAGGTTTATCAAGCTCAGTAATAATGTCGGTAACGGTTGGTAAGCCAAACTTTTCGTCAGTGTAATCGTTAGCAGCAAGTTTAGTTAAAAAGTCGCTGTTACCAATTAGGTTACTGACATCTAAGCTATTGCGTTCACAAATGCGTTTAACAACAGGATAAGCTTCAGGGTGTACTGATGAGTTATCTAGTGGATCGCTACCATTGTTAATACGTAAAAAACCAGCCGCTTGTTCAAATGCTTTTGGCCCTAAACGCTCAACCTTTTTAAGCTCACTACGTTTAGTAAATGTGCCGTTAGCATCGCGATAATTAACGATATTTTGCGCTAATGTTTTGTTTAAGCCAGATACGCGTGTAAGTAAGGGTACCGAGGCCATGTTTAAATCTACGCCTACTGAGTTTACACAGTCTTCAACTACTGAAGTAAGGCTCTGGCCTAATTGGCTTTGCGATACATCATGTTGGTATTGGCCAACACCAATTGATTTTGGCTCAATTTTAACAAGTTCAGCAAGAGGATCTTGAAGGCGGCGTGCAATAGAGACAGCCCCTCGTATAGAAACATCTAAATCTGGAAATTCATTAGCTGCAAATTCAGAAGCTGAGTAAACCGATGCACCTGCTTCGCTAACCATAATTTTACTAAGTTTAAGTTCGCTGTTTGCTTTGATAAGCTCTGCAACCAACTTATCTGATTCGCGTGATGCAGTACCATTACCAATCGCAATTAGCTCAACTTTATGCTGACGGCAAAGTTGCTCTAACGTACGCACTGATTTATCCCAATGATTTTGTGGTGCATGAGGGAAAATAGTTTGTGTAGCTAGTAATTTACCTGTGCTATCAACAACGGCAATCTTACAGCCAGTACGAAGGCCTGGATCAAGACCTAAAGTAGTACGAGGGCCTGCAGGTGCAGCCATTAATAAATCTTTTAAGTTTTTAGCAAATACATCTATTGCACCGGCTTCAGCTTTTTCGCGCATTGCTGCAAAAAACTCATTCTCTAGGTGTAACCCTAGCTTAACTTTCCACGCCCATTGAACAACGTTTAATAACCAAGGACTTGCCGCTTTATATTTAATATCTAAACGGTAATGCTCAGCAATCATGTTTGCACATAATTGTGCTGAATTTTCTGCACTAGGCTCTGGGTTTATATTTAACTGAAGTACACCTTCATTTCGAGCTCTAAGCATTGCAAGCGCACGGTGAGAAGGTACTTTTTTAAGAAGTTCTTGATGCTCAAAGTAATCACGGTATTTTGCACCGGCTTGCTCTTGGCCTTTAATCACAGTACTTTCAATTGCGCCATTTTGGCTAATGTGGCTTCTAAATTTAGCAAGTAATTTTGCGTCTTCAGCAAAGCGTTCCATTAAGATGAATTTAGCGCCTTCAAGTACTGCTTTTGTATCTGCAAAACCTTTTTCAGCACTTACAAACTGTTCCGCTTGTTGCTCTGGGTCAAGGTTAGCATCTTTAAATAGTGCATCTGCAAGAGGCTCTAAACCAGCTTCAATTGCTATTTGGCCTTTAGTGCGGCGCTTAGCTTTATATGGTAGGTATAAATCTTCAAGTTCTGTTTTACTTTGTGCATTAGTTATATCGGCACTTAGCTCTGGCGTTAGTTTATTTTGCGATTCGATTGTCGATAAAATAAAACTACGGCGCTCTTCTAGTTCACGTAAATACGATAAACGCTGCTCTAAAAGGCGTAATTGGGTGTCGTCTAGGCCGCCTGTAACTTCTTTTCTGTAGCGGGCAATAAAAGGAACAGTTGCGCCTTCATCAAGTAACTTTGTTGCAGCAACAACCTGTTGCTGCTGTGCGTTTAACTCACCGGCTAAACGTGCAGAGATATCGCTCATGCAAAAACCTTTTTATACAATAAAATAAGACCAGAAGCGTGTTACTGGCGCTGTTAATTGCTTGAATAATATCACAGGAGGTAGTAATGAAAAGCTCTTAAAGCAAGCTATTTTACTTGCTTTAAGATGGTTGGGTCGGGAGCAAATCAATTCAACTAAAAGAGCGCCCTAGTGAGGGTGCTCAATGTTTTCTAATACCTCACTGAAAGAGTGAGCAATAGGTGAGATATGTACAGGAATATGTAATGTTTTAGCTATTTGGCGAGCTGAAATTAAACCACAAATTTCGTTACTCGCTGTTGTAACTAATAAAAACATTGTGCCCTGATGCTCCATCGTTTGCAGCGCATCACCAATGCATGCGTAGCTTAAGCTTTGCATACTTACACCTGTAAGGCGGTTAACTGGTGTCATGATGTCACGTAAGCTTACTTCGCTTCGTTGCATATTTAAGCGCTCTGCAATAATAGTAATTTTAGAGCTTTGTAAATCGGCGCTAGAAACTAGGCCAATTAATTTTTGGTGTTCGTCTGTTACTAAAACAAAGTCAGATTGTTGTGCACTTACTTGTTTAAGTGCATCTGTAATCGTTGTTCCATGCTCTGCACGAATAGGTGTTTTTTGAGTAAAGTTATTCACCATTTTTAGCGCTGGAGAAGATAAATCGATTAATGGTTGATCATCTGCAAATGTGCTAGCAATAACGCCATGAGAAATATTTTGGGTACGTAATTCTTTAAAGTTAGACATAGTAATCACCTTAGTAGTTATAAAATTTAATTAAGTTGTAAAATAATGAATTAAATTAAATAGCTAGGTGGTCCGCGTTGGTATGCAGTGCTAAAAGGTCTGTTTAGATTAGTGCTCTTATAAAAAGAATCTACGACATTAGGAAGTGGTTGAGGCGACCTAAAGGTAATAGTGTTAACGTGAGAGTCCACGTCAAAATCGAGGTTTGCTTGGTCAGGAATATCACAAGTAATAAAGTGATTAGATAGTTTAGCGTTATCAAGGTTTACGTCAGTGTTGCTGGCATGCAGCGTCAAACTTACACTCATTAAAAGTGCAAACAATACGGCATTACTAAATATGCGCTGTACTATGTTTGACATAATCACGACCTTAATTAACTGCTTTCAAATTAAACAAATCAACTTGAATAATTCAGTTATAGCTTATTGCTTTAATTTACACAATCAAAAGTTAACATGATCTGAATCAAAACTTTTTATTTCTTTTTTTGGTAATCGATACTGTTTACATACCACTGCTTTTTTCCCTGAGGAGTGGTCACTTCAAATTCGTCGTCCACTTGTTTTTTAATCAACGCACGCGCCATAGGTGAGTCTATTGATATGTAATCTTTACGGTCGTAAATTTCATCAGGACCTACAATTCTGAACTTTTTAACTTCACCTTCTTCATTTTCAATTTCAACCCATGCACCAAAAAATACTTTTCCATCTTGCACCGGAGAGTAGTCAATAATTTTTAAATCTGGTATGCGTTTGCGTAAGTAGCGTACTCGGCGGTCAATTTGGCGCAGCAATCGCTTGTTATATTGATAGTCTGCGTTCTCAGAGCGATCTCCGAGGCTGGCTGCCCAGCTTACTATTTTTGTTACTTCTGGGCGTTTTACGTTCCATAGTTGATCGTGTTCTTGTTGTAATTGCAAGTAACCTTCGCGGGTAACTAAATTTGTTTTCATGGCCAATTCTTTATTAACTCTAATGGTGTGCACGTTATTAAATTTGCCAAAACTTGTCGAGCGTAAAATGTAATAAAGTACGAGTAAGGAAGCTTTGAAATGTTCAGTAACAATCTAAGCAAGTAATTAGTTTTTGATTATTAAGTTTTTCATTTATATTAACTAGTAATTGGATATAAAAATAAGAACGAGATTATGGGACACGAGACCACAAAAGTATTAGTTGTTGATGACGATATGCGCTTACGCAGTTTGCTTGAACGTTATTTAGTAGAGCAAGGCTTTATTGTTAGAACCGCAGGAAACTCGGAGCAAATGGATAGACTCCTAGAGCGAGAAAACTTTCACTTAATGGTTCTCGATTTAATGCTTCCAGGCGAGGATGGCTTATCTATTTGCCGCCGACTACGCCAAAAAGAAAATGAAATTCCTATTGTTATGCTTACTGCAAAGGGCGACGAAGTCGACCGTATTATTGGCCTTGAACTTGGCGCTGACGATTACATTCCAAAACCATTTAATCCACGTGAGCTACTTGCTCGCATAAAAGCAATTTTACGCCGCCGCGCAAAAGAAGTGCCAGGTGCTCCAGCAGCTGAAGAAAACTTAATCGCTTTTGGTAAATTTACGCTTAATTTAGCAACGCGCGAAATGAGTGAAGGGGATAAAACAATATCGCTTACCAGTGGTGAGTTTGCAGTGCTTAAAGCGCTTGTTTCGCATCCGCGTGAGCCACTTAGCCGCGATAAGCTAATGAACTTAGCGCGTGGCCGCGATTACAGTGCGCTTGAGCGAAGTATTGATGTGCAAGTATCGCGACTTCGCCGCATGATAGAAGTAGATGCTGCTAATCCGCGATATATTCAAACCGTTTGGGGTTTGGGCTATGTGTTTGTTCCCGATGGTGAAAAGTAATATTTATGGGCATGTTTCCGCGAAGTGCTTTTGGGCAAACTGTTTTTTTAGTGGCGGCTTTGCTGCTAATAAATCAAATAGTCTCTTATGTTACGGTTAGTTTTTATGTTGTAAAACCAACTATTGAGCAAGTTAACTTGATGCTTGCTAAGCAAATTAAAACGGTATTTATTGACTGGGAAGATGGCGTTGAAATAAACGACGAAGTATCTGCGAAGTTTTTTGAAATTACCGGCATTGAAGTAATGACGCAGCGCGAAGCAATGCGTCAAGGGCTTGGACAAAGCCGCGAATATTCTATGCTATCGCGCAGCATGACTGAGCAACTTGGTGGTTATTCTCGTGTACGTATTAGCCAAACTGATCCATTAATTTATTGGGTTGAAGCACCGCAAGCGCCAGGTTATTGGGTAAAAGTACCGCTTAAAGGCTTTAAAGAGAATAACTTAGAGTTTTTAACTTTCTACTTATCAAGTATTGGCTTTTTAAGTGTGCTGGGTGGGTGGTTGTTTGCAAGGCACCTTAATAGGCCATTAAAAGCACTGCAACAAGCTGCAGTAAAAGTAGGCAAAGGCGATTTTTCTACCAAATTAGAAGAAGAAGGCTCAACAGAAGTAATAGAAGTAACGCGCGCGTTTAATCAAATGTCGCGCGGAATTGCCGCACTTGAAAACGACCGCCGTTTACTAATGGCTGGTGTATCGCATGATTTACGTACGCCGCTTACGCGTATCCGTTTAGCCACCGAAATGATGGTTGATGAAGATGACTATCTTCGTGAAGGTATTATTTACGATATAGAAGATATGAACGGGATTATCGATCAGTTTATTGAGTATTTACGCCACCATAAACGTGAAGAACTAAGTTGCGAAGATATAAATGCTTTAGTTGCCGAGGTTGTTAATTCTGAGCTTCAGCATCAACGTACTATTACGTTTAAAAGTAATCCAAATATAGGCAATATACCCTTAAGCTCTGTAGCTATTAAACGTGTAATTACCAACATGATTGGTAATGCGCTGCGTTATTCTGAGGGCGATGTTGAAGTACTTAGTTACTTTAATTCAAACAAAAAATATGTAGTTATCGCTGTAAACGATAGTGGTCCTGGGATCCCTGAAAACGAATTAGAGTCTGTGTTTGAGCCCTTTAAGCAAGGCGATGCAGCTCGCGGAAGTGAAGGCAGTGGTTTAGGCCTTGCTATTATTAAACGCATTGTTGATATGCACGACGGTAAAGTAAAGCTAGAAAACCGCCCAGAAGGCGGTTTAAGTGCACAAGTATATTTGCCAATCAAGGTATCAACCCCTGCACAATAAATGCAGGGGTTTTATTGTACTAAAGTGCTTTAAAGCGAATAGCAGTACCGCCACTGGTGGCCAGTTTAAGCGTAAGTTTATCGTTTGCAGTTACAATACGTTTTTCGATAGCTATATCGTACGGATTGTTTTTCCACTCTGCGTTTTTACCGTCTTTATAAATTTGTGCTTCAAACTTCTTGCCTTGCTCTAAAAAGTCGAGCTTTACCTGAATTGTTCTGGCTTTCTCGTCAGTAACAGCACCTAGGTACCAATCGTTTCCTGAGTATTTAGTGCTTTTACGTTCTTTACGGGCAAATACAATAAAGTCGCCTACTTCGCCATCAAGGGCAATACTTTGCTGCCAATCTGTTGGTACGTCTTGAATAAATTGAAATGCGTCGGGCTTAGCCAAATAGTTTTTAGGTAAGTCGGCAGCCATTTGAATTGGGCTATACAACACAACATAAAGTGCAAGTTGTTTGGCAAGTGTAGTTTGTGGGCGGTTTGTATCGCCTCCTAAACCATTAAAGCTCATATCAAAAATACCTGGCGTAAAGTCCATAGGGCCAGAGAGCATGCGGGTAAAGGCAAGCATTGGTACGTGTTCTGGTGGGTTAGGAGGCGAACCCCATGCATTATATTCTTGCCCGCGTGCACCTTCGCGCGCGATCCAGTTTGGGTAAGTACGGCGCAGGCCTGTATCTTTAATTGGCTCGTGAGTATTGATGCTAATTTTATGTTTAGCCGCAAGCTTTACGTTATGAAGGTATTCGTTAACCATAAATTGGCCGTCATGCCATTCATGGCGCGCAATACCGTTTTTGTCTATACGTTTTATATTTCCGCCATCGGCTACATAACCTGTTTTTACTTGGCTGACGTTTGACTTTTCGTAAAGTGTAAAGGCATCTTCCATTTGGTCTCGGTAGTTGCTTACATTGCCTGATGTTTCGTGATGGCCAATGAGCTGTACGCCTTTTTCTTTGCCGTATTGAGTCAGCGCTGCTATATCAAAATCATCGTACGGTTTGGTAAAGTTAAATACATCGCCATTAAAGTACCAATCGCCATCCCAGCCAATATTCCAGCCTTCAACGAGTACGCCATCAAAACCATACTGCGCTGCAAAATCCATATAGTATTTTGTGGTTTGCGTAGTGGCGCCGTGTTTTTTACCGCTACCCCAAGTTTGCGTGTTTATATGCATACCCCACCAAATACCGACGTATTTGCCAGGTTTAACCCACGACACGTCACCGAGTTTATTAGGCTCGTTTAAATTTAGTATTATATCTGAATTAACTAGGCCAACAGCGCTGTCGGCTATTTGAATGGTGCGCCATGGTGTTTTAAAAGCGCCTTGCTTTTTAACGGCAATACCATCTGACCAAGGGGTTAAGTCTGCTGTAAATGTGCCTGGACGGCGCTGATTAAGCACCATACCCGCATAATCAACAAGAGCGGCTTCATGAATACTAATATGAGTACCGTCACTTGTTTTAAACGTAAATGGTGTGTGAGCTAGTGGAGCTTCGTTAAGTGGAGTAGTGTTGTAAACATATTCGTAGCGGTTCCAGCCACGAGCAGGTATCCACCATGCTGTTGCATCATGGCTATTGTTTATTGCAAACTCAGTCAGCTCTTTGGTTATTTCTGTATGTTCGAAGCCGGTTTGTTGTGGCACTTCGTATCTAAAACCTACACCACTATCAAATGCTTTAAATCGAATAGTGTAGGTACCTTTATTTGGCTCGTTTTTTGTAAAGGTAACGGCTACTTCGTTATATTCGTCAACAACGTTTTGGCGTTCGCCCCAAGGTTGTTGCCACTGCGAGTTAACGCTTTGTTGTTCAATGCTTTTAATTTTAAAACCGTCGCTAAAGGCCGCTTGTGTTTTAAATTCAAACCCCAGTAAAGATTTGTTTATAACCGCTTTGTTTTTAAATTTTATTGCGTAGCTTGGCGTGTTGTTTTCGTCAGAGATGCTTACTGTTATTTGTGTGTCTGGCGATTTTAGCTCTACAGTTTGTCCGTAGCTATTACTAGCAAAGGCTAAAAGCACAAGTGCAGGGATTCTCATGGTGTGTCCTTAGATGAGTCGGTGGTGACATTTAAGGATAATGACTGTTGATGATTAATACGACTGCCTACATACGTATTCAATGTTTTAAAAAATAGAAAGAATTTGGTGGCTTAATCGGTCTATAATGTAAACAAATTGATAATAGCGACAAGAAAATGATAAAAAGCTTACTTTGTGTATTTTTACTAAGTGCTAGTACTGGAGTTTTTGCAGCAAATATTACAATTAAAAATGCTAATAATGGCCCATTACCTAATGCTGTTGTGTGGCTAACTGCAGGGGATTCCTCTAACGTTATTCCTCCAGAAGCACCTTATGCGATGACCCAGCAAAATCGAGAATTTAAGCCGCGTATTTTAGTTGTCCCACAAAATGCAAAGGTAGAGTTTCCGAATGCGGACTCAATCATGCATCATGTTTATTCATTTTCTAAAGCTAAAACATTTGAATTAAAGCTATATAAGGAGCACCCAAAAGCGCCCATTACTTTTGATCAAACAGGGGTTGTTGAGCTTGGCTGTAATATTCATGATTGGATGTTAGGTTATATTGTGGTGGTCGATAGTACTATTTTTGCAATCACTGATGAAAATGGTCATGTTGATTTAAATGCCAATGTAGGCGAATACACGTTAAGTGTTTGGCATTCTGGGTTTAGTGATATTAGTAAGGTTGAATCTCAAACTATTACTGTGGCTACTAACCCGATCACTTATAAAGTAAAGCAGGAAATTGCGGAGCAAATTGACTTTGCTACGGATGAATTTGATGACTATTAATCGTTTAACGAGGCTGATATTTTTAGCCGGTGCTTTATGTTTTAGTAATGCATTGTATGCACAAGTAAAAGGCTTGATACAAATTAGAGCCGTGCAGGGTGACGATACACGTAGCTTCCAAGAGGGCGGCCTTGGGCTATATCGGCACGATACTAAAAGCGACGAACTTATTTTATCCCAAGGTATTTTAGATTTTAATGTTGATTTAGCATCTAGTTGGTCGGCTCATGGGGTGTTAAATGCGAATCAAGATCCTGACGTTGGCCTTGGTTTTACGCAAGCTTATATAAAGTATCAGCCGCTATCTAACAGCAACTATAAATGGCATGTGCGTGTAGGGGGCTTTTATCCACTTATGTCGCTTGAAAACCCTGATATAGGATGGACTTCTCCTTATAACTATACAAACTCAGCTATTAATAGCTGGATAGGCGAGGAAGTACGCACTGTTGGCGCAGAGGTAACTATTAAGCGCCCAGCAAAACGTTTTAACAGCGCTCATAGCTTTAGTTTTGTAGGTGCTACATTTAAAGGCAATGACCCTGCCGGTACTTTACTTGCTTGGCGTGGTTTTGCATTACACGATAGGCAAACTACATTTAACGAAAGTGTTAAATTTGCGCCTGTAGCGGCATTAAATACGTATGAATTACGCTGGCAAGCTAATCAGGTTTTACCGTTTGAAGAAGTAGACGGACGTTTTGGCTATTACGCTGGCGTACACTGGGATTACTTAAAAAAATCACAATTTCGAATTTATTATTACAACAATAACGGTGACCCAACCACACTTAATATTAGTTCAGGGCAGTATGCTTGGGATACTCGCTTTACAAGCGCCGCTTGGCTTTATAAGTTTAATAATAAAACCCGCTTTATAGCACAGGTACTTAATGGTAAAACCGAAATGGGCGCTAATGCTTTAATAGATAATGCCTTTTACAGCCATTATTTAATGTTAAGCCATAAAGAAGGCAAGCATCGAGTTTCTGTACGCTACGATTACTTTAAAGTGACAGATAACGACACCACTGCGTTTGATCCTAATGCAAGCAATGGGGAAGGTTTAACCGCAACATGGCGCTACCAGCTCACTAATAAACTACAAATAGGGGTTGAAGGTTCTGCACTTAAAAGTGTTGCAAAAAATAGAGAGCCAATTGGATTTAATGAACGAATCTCGCAGCAGCAAATAATGCTAAACGCTCAATGGCGATTTTAGGTTTTATAAACTAGATTTATTATCAAAAAGGTAGGTATTAAATATGTTTTTTTTTGGAGTAATTAATGAATTTGAATAGTATCCGCGTCAAAGTCTCTTTTCCTATTGTTATTTTAGGTATTGCTATCTTGTCGTTAATTATTGGGTATTCATACTTAATTAACTTACAAAAAAATGCATTAGATGTGCAATCCGATAAATTTATTAAGGCTGTGTCTCTTGCTTTGAGTGCCGACAGGGATTTGTATCAAGCAAAGGTTGCTGAGTTAAATTTAGTCGCACATAACGACAATAAAGAAGCTTATTTGCAAAAGCATAAAGAAAATGCCGAGCAAGTAACACAAAGGTTAGAGCAGTACTTAACTTTGTTATCGGATTATCCAAAAGCTATAAATGGGCTTCGCGGTTTTGATGGTGCTTATAATACTTGGTTAAACGCTTCACTGGCCTATATGAATGATAAAACAAATCTAAAAAAACAGTCTCAATCAGAAAAAGCATTTGACGAATTAAGAGCTACGCTTGATCAAGCTGGTGAATTAGCAGAGCAAACATCGGTTGAAGAAGTTCAAAAACTATCAGACACAATTGCTTCAACTAAGTTAACTATGCTTATTTTTGTCATATTAATTTTATTAGTGGCGTGTTGGTTTAGTTACCTTATTCCTAAGCAATTAACACAGCAAATTAACTATGTAACTTCTCGTATTAACGATATAGCCTCTGGTGATGGCGATTTAACTGGCAGGATCGCTATAACGTCTAAAGATGAATTTTCTGAACTTGCAACGCAGTTCAATCGTTTTCTCGACAACTTACAGCAATTAATTCGCGATATTTTAGAGCAATCAAAAGAACTAAGTGAATTAGGAGGTGAGTTAAGTCAGGTTGCAAATAAAAACAATGCTGTAAATCAAACGCTCAGCCAAGCCTCTGAGTCAATAGTAAGTGCAGTGCATGAGATGAGTGTAGCAAGTAGAGAAGTTGCAGGTGTTGCTCAGCAATCATCAACAGAAGCTGATAAATCGTTAAATTTAGCTCAGCAAGGACTAACAGCGGTTGCGCACTCTAGTTCTCGTATTATTTCTTTGTCGCAAAATATGGAGCAAGCTATGGCGCGCTCTACAGAACTACAACAAAGTTCTGATAACATTGCCAAAGTACTTGAGGTTATTCGTGCAATTGCAGAGCAAACAAATCTGCTGGCGCTTAATGCTGCTATTGAAGCCGCGCGAGCTGGTGAATATGGCAGAGGTTTTGCTGTGGTAGCAGATGAAGTAAGAACATTGGCTACACGCACGCAAGTAAGCACAAACGATATTCAAAAAATGATAGAGCAATTTGCAACGAGCGTAGAACAATCAATTAAAGCGATAGATGAAGGTAAGCAATTTGCAGATGATGCGGTTGGCTCGTTTAGTCAAACTAATGATGTGCTTAATGCAATGCAAAGCTCGTCTACTAAAGTAAATGATATGGCGATGCAAACAGCGCAAGCGACTGAAGAGCAGACAACGGTTGCAGATGAAATAAGTCAAAACCTATCATCATTAAACGATCAAACTTTAGAAGGGGGGGCGCTTGCTCGAACTACTGAGGATGTATCTAAAAAAATGGAACAATTGACTGATGAGCTAAATCATTTAGTGCATCGATTTAAAGTTTAAATAAGCTGATTATTTGGTTAGATAGCTCTTTAAGGTTTTAAAATATAACTGTACTTATGTTGTTTGTTAGCTCGAGCTCAGTTTGAATAGTCATTATAAATATAAAAAGGGACTTTAAAAGTCCCTTTTTTAATGCGATTTTAACCTTGAGAAGTCAACAAAGCCTAAAGTGAATTAGTATTATTTTTTATCAAAAGCGCGTTTCATGTAGTTAGGTGTAGCGAGTGCACCATGATGAATACCGCTGTTGTAGTATTCACTTTGCTCAGCTATTTGTGCTGCGCCGTCTTCTCTAAAACCGTCAAATGCTTGTGATTTACGTGCAAGTGTTACCGACCATAAACCGCTTGGGTAAATTGGTTGCGGGAATGGCAGTGTTTGTAAATCGTTAAAGCCTACGCTTAGCATTGCTTCGCGCATTTCAACTAATAATGGCATATGCATAAGTGGTGATTCACTTTGTTGCACTAAAATACCACCTGGGCGCAGTGCATTTAAACAGCTTGTATAAAATGCATGATTAAATAAACCTTCGCCTGGGCCCACAGGATCGGTGCCATCAACAATAACCACGTCAATGGATTCGCCAGCCGCTTCGCGCATATATTTAATACCGTCGTCAAACATAACCGTTGCACGGGCGTCGTTGTTAGATTCACAAAGCTCTGGGAAGTATTTTAACGACATTTGCGTTACTACTTCGTCTATATCTATTTGCGTTACAGTTTCTACGCCTGGGTGTTTTAATACTTCGCGTAAAGTACCGCAGTCGCCGCCGCCAATAATAACGACGTTTTTAGGGTTTGGGTGCGCTAAAAGTGCAGGGTGGCTGATCATCTCATGATAAAAGAAGTTTTCGCGGGTTGTTACCATAGTACACCCGTCGATGATCATTAAATTACCAAAGTCTGTGGTTTCAAACATTTCTACCTTTTGAAAAGGAGACTGTTTTTCATCTAACTTTTTATTAATACGTAATGAAAATGCGCTGCCATCGCGGTCGCTAATTTCAGTAAACCACTTACTTTGATCTAAATTTGCCATAGTTACTATTACACTTTTTTAGGTTGAGTATGAAAAAGGGGCAATTCTGCCAGTGCTTGGCGTTTTGCTCAATGACATTTTAACTGATTTGACGAATAAAGTTAGTTAGGAGTGAGTGAAAGTTCAATTTTTGTTAGCCTAGTGGATAGTGACGTATTAAAATGCGCCTTTATACCTAATTGACTAAAGAAGAGTTGCCATGACCTGGGGTTTAGAAACAGCACGCGCCACTTATAACGTTGCTCATTGGAGTGATGGTTATTTTGATATTAACGCACAAGGCGAACTGGTGGCTTACCCAGATGGCGACCAAACAAAACCGGCCATTTCTTTAACGCAATTAACTGAGCAGTTTAAGCAACAAGGTTTAACGTTGCCGGTTTTAGTACGCTTTACTGATATTTTAAAAAATCGTGTAGACACACTTACTAACGCGTTTACGCAAGCGCGAGCAAATCGTGAATATAACGGAAAATACACCTGTGTTTACCCAATAAAAGTAAATCAGCAACGTTCTGTAGTAAGTAAGCTATTAGCGCATCCAAGCGGGCTTGTTGGCCTAGAAGCAGGCTCAAAGCCAGAACTTATGGCTATTTTGGGCGTAGCAAAAGAGCCAATTACTATTGTGTGTAACGGCTATAAAGACAGTGAGTTTTTACGCTTAGCATGTATTGGTCAAGCAATGGGCCACAGCGTAAAAATTGTGGTAGAGAAGCTTTCAGAACTAACCACACTACTTGAAGAAATAGACAACCTAGGCATAGAACCTGCTATTGGTATTCGTATTCGCCTAAACTCAGTAGGCAAAGGCAAGTGGCAAAACACGGGCGGCGAAAAAGGCAAGTTTGGTTTAACGGCAGGCCAAGTACTAAGTGCTGTTGAAGTGCTTAAAAAGCATAATAAGCTGCACTTAATGCAAATGGTGCATTTTCATATTGGTTCTCAAATTGCCAACATTCGTGATATTCACCGTGCTTTGCGTGAATGCGCACGCCACTTTGCTGAGCTTACGCAATTAAACGTACCGTTAAATACCGTTGATGTGGGTGGCGGCTTAGGCGTTGATTACGAGGGCTCTGGCTCACGCAGTGCGTGTTCAATGAACTACACCGTAGAAGAGTACGCGCGTAATGTAGTGAATGCATTTGCAGAGGTGTGCGATCAGCATAACCTTACGCATCCGGCCATTATCACCGAATCGGGGCGCGCTTTAACCGCTCACCATGCGGTATTAATTACCGATGTAATTGACGTAGAAAAAGCGCCCAATCATTTAAATCCAGAGCCACCGCTTGAAAATAGCGCGTTAGTGCTTGATGAAATGTGGCAGTGTTTACAGCGTTTAAACCCGCGTATGGCACTTGAGATTTATCACGACGCTATGCACTTATTTAGCGAAGCGCACGATCAGTACGTGCATGGCTTAGTAAGCATGCTAGAGTGGGCGAAAATAGAGCAGCTTTACTTTACTATTTTACATCGTGTACGTGCATCGCTTAGTAATAACGCGCGCGCGCACCGTGAAGTCCTCGACGATTTAAACGAAAAGCTTGCCGATAAACTCTTTGTTAACTTTTCATTATTTCAGTCATTGCCTGATGTATGGGGTATTCAGCAGTTGTTTCCGGTTATGCCAATCGAAAACTTAACTCAACCATTGACTCAGCGCGCGATTATTCAAGATATTACCTGTGACTCTGACGGGCAAATCCGCGAATACGTTGAAGGCGCTGGTATCGAAACCAGCCTACCAATACCAGAGTATAAACACGGCGAGCAATACCATATTGCAATGTTTATGGTGGGTGCATATCAAGAAATTTTAGGCGATTTACATAACCTATTTGGTGACACTGATTCAGTGCATGTAGAGCTTAACGATGAAGGTTATGTGTTAACCAATGCTATAAAAGGTGATAGCGTTAAGGATGTATTAAAGTTTGTTGACTATGATAGCGCCATTTTAGCTGACAACTTTGCGTACCAAGTTAATAAACTTGATGTATCAGCGCAGTGCAAAGAAGGTTACTTAGCTGAGCTTAATGCAGGCCTTGAAGGCTATACCTATTTTGAAGATTAATTTGTAAGCAACTGAAAGCGCAGTATTAGTGGCTGCGCAATGTTTAAAGGAATGGAAGTAATGTCAGTTATTCGCGGTGTATTTAGTATTATTTTTTACACAATAAACACACTTTTTTGGTTTGTGCCTATTTTTATTTGTGGGCTTATAAAGCTTATACCTATTAAGCCTCTACAAAAGATTATGAGCTGGGCTGCAAAGCAATTTGCAACTATTTGGGTGACCTTTAATAGCTTAAATCAAAAGTTATTTACGCCAACTAAACTTAATGTAACTGGCCTTGAAGACCTTAAGCTAAAGGATTGGTACCTAGTAATTGCAAATCACCAAAGCTGGGTCGATATTTTAGTATTGCAGCGTGTGTTTAACCGTAAAATTCCATTTTTAAACTTCTTTTTGAAAAAAGAGCTTATTTACGTACCTATTCTAGGTTTGTGTTGGTGGGCGCTTGATTTTCCGTTTATGACTCGCACGAGTAAAAGCCAATTAAAAAAGAATCCAAAGCTGCGTGGAAAAGACTTAGAAACCACGCGTAAAGCCTGCGAAAAATTTAAAGAGATGCCAGTAAGTGTGGTTAACTTTGTAGAAGGCACTCGTTTTACTACACAAAAGCACGCGCGCCAAAATAGCCCGTTTCCACATTTATTAAAACCAAAAGCGGGCGGTATTGCTTTTGTAATGCAAGCAATGGGCGAGCAAATTACTAAAGTGGTTAACGTTACAATTCATTACCCTAATGGCATTCCTACATTCATGGATTTTGCTGGTGGTAAGGTAAAAAATATCAACGTACACGTGGATGTAAGGCCTGTAAGCGAAGAGCTTATTGGTGACTACACCGGCGATTCTGAATTTAGAGTGCGCTTTCAAAGCGAGCTAAATCGTTTATGGGAAAATAAAGAGCAAACATTACAATCGCTCGAAAAACATCCCAAATAAAAGGCAAAAATATGAGCTTACAGTTATGCTAAAAAAGTGGTTACCAAATTGGCTTAACGGCTTAATTGTGGGCTGCGTATTGTTTTCTAATGTAATGCTTTTTGGTTCGCTAGTATTTTTACTAGGGCTTATTAAGTTATTACTGCCTTTGTCTGTTGTTAACTCTTTATTGCACAGCGCTTATCGAGGGTGGTGTAATGGCAATCGGTTTGGCTTGTGGCTAGGTTGTCCTAATATTGTGGTTGATATAACTGGCGATTTAAATTCAAAAAGTTGGTATTTACTTATATGTAATCACACGAGTTGGTTAGATATAACCGTGCTTAGCTCATTACATGCATTACCAGCCCCTAAGTTTTTTTTAAAAGATGAATTAAAATACGTGCCTTTTATTGGCACTGGTGCGTGGGCTATGGGTATGCCGTTTATGAAACGGGTAAGCAAAGCACAGCTTGCTAAAAACCCAAAATTGAAAGGGTTGGATGTAGAGCGCACAAAGCACAGCTGTCGCAATTTTCGTCACTATCCTACTACCATCGTTAATTTTGTTGAAGGCACACGCTTTACGCCAGCTAAGCATAATCTGCAGCAAAGTCCTTTTAAGCACTTATTAAAACCCAAAGCGGGTGGCATTGCTTTTGCGCTTGAAGTGCTAGCCAACCAATTTGATGCCATGCTAAATACAAGTTTAGTGTATAGCGGTAAAACAGATCACGTTTGTCGGAACTTACTCAAAGGCGAGCTAGATTCTATTTATGTTTCAATAGACGTAACGCCCATTAATGACAATATGCAGGGCAGCTATCAAACCGATGACGTATTTAAAGCTAATTTTCAACATTATGTGAATGAGCTATGGGTTGCGAAAGATCAGCAGCTTGCCGATATTTATGCTCAACAAGATTTACCTGAACCACAAATCAGTAAGGAAATTGAAACACTATGACCAACACCCACCTACAGGAGTTAATAGCTCCTTGGTTTGAAAAAGTACCCGATGCGGATTTTCTTAGTTCTATTACCGCAGTTTCAATAGGGATTTTTTCTTTATTAATTGTTTACTTATTTACTCGTAGGTTAATGTTACCAGGCATTCAAAAAGTGGTAACTAAGCTTTCGCCTCAACGTATTGGTTCGTTGTCGCCTATGCTTAATAAGCTTAATAGACGTATTGCAGGTATGCTTTGCTGCGTATTATTTTTGGCGACCTTTGACAGTGTTTATCCGGTTAATGAGCTGACCGCTGAAATTTTGAAAACGGTTGGCCAAGCCATACTAATTATTCATGTAGGTTTTATTTTTAGCAGTATTGTAAGTATTGCGGGTTCTATTTATAACCAATTGGAGTTTGCACGCGAAGTCCCTATTCAGGGCTTAATTCAGGTTGTTAAGCTAATCACCTTTATTGTGTGTGCTATTTTAATTGTAAGTATTTTCCTTGAGAAGTCACCCACTTATATTCTCTCTGGCTTTGGTGCTATTGCTGCTGTTACGTTATTAGTATTTAAAGACACTATTTTAGGCTTTGTAGCTAGTATTCAAATCGCAGCAAATCGCCTAGTAACCTATGGTGATTGGATTCAAGTAGAAAACTACGGCGCCGATGGCGAAGTAATTGATTTGGGTTTAAACACTGTAAAGGTACGTAACTGGGATAACACCATTACAACTATTCCAACTTATATGCTAGTTGCGGGTTCGTTTAAAAACTGGCGCGGTATGCAAGAGTCGGGCGGTAGACGTATTAAACGTTCACTTAATATAGATATGCACAGTATTTGTTTAGTAAGTGATGAATTTAGAAAGCAAATAGATGCGGCTATTCCGTTGCATGATTACATTCGAGTGACGACATTACCCGCTCAAGTTTCTAATTTAGGGCTGTTTCGTCGTTATGCTGAGGGCTATTTAAAGCAGCACAGTAAAATTAATACGTCGCTTACGTTAATGGTACGAGAGCTACAACCAATGAACCACGGGTTACCGATTGAGTTTTATTGCTTTAGTGAAGACAAACGCTGGATTTCGTACGAGCATCTACAAGCCGAAATAATGGACCATTTACTTGCAGTATTGCCAGTGTTTGGGCTTAGGGCATATCAAAGTGTTAGTGGGCAATTAAGCCCTCCTAACGAGCAACAAACAGATAAGCCAACATTTAGAGTGATGGCAAATAGTGCTGCAAAAGACCCACAGCAATAAATAAAGCTAAGAGCCACCAAATAGGTGGCTTTTTAAATCGCAGCCATGCAAATGTAATTATTACTAACGCAACCTGCCAAAGGTTATGGACAGCCGATGTCCAAATTGGTGAATACAATGCGGCCGCTAAAAAACCGACTACCGCTGCATTAAGCGCCGCTATTGAACTTGCAAAACGTGGCTTACTTGCCAAATTAATCCAGCTCTTTTGGAATGCGAGTATAAGTAAAAAACCAGGCATAAATATAAGCAGTGTAGCTATAAGGGCACCCACTAAAGGTTGCTCAGTAGTAAGTTGTGCGCCTAAGTAAGTAGCAATAGTAAACATTGGCCCTGGCACTGCCTGTGCACTCGCGTAAGCACTTAAAAACTGATCATCACTCAATGCTGGTACGCCAGCTTGAAGTACCGGCAGTACTACGTGTCCGCCGCCAAACACCATTGCACCCGCTTGGTAAAAAGGGGTAAACAAAGCAAACTCATGCCCTAGTGGAATAAAGCTAACCCCAAGTAAGAGCGCAAATAACCCCAGTGCAATCCAATTAATATTACTGTTTTTACTGCTAACATCGTCTGCTACTGTGCCAAGTTTTAATAAAGGCCATATAGCACCTACTGTTGCAGCAGTGATTAAAATCGCTATTTGAGTTCCCATCATTGGAAATAACACCAAGGCAAGTGTACTCATTATCGCAAGTAACTTAAGCGCGCCACTTGTACAAAAGCTTTTAGCCATACTAAGTGTTGCATCAGCGACTATAACAACGGCAAATAACTTTAAGCCTGCAATAATTGCAAAGTAAACAGCGTCAAACTGATGGGCACTAGCCGCAAGCAGCACCATTATTAAAAACGAAGGCAAGGTAAAGCCTACAAAAGCAGCTATACCACCCAGTACTCCTGCACGCTCAACACCAATAGCAAAACTAACTTGGCTAGAGCCTGGCCCTGGTAATGCTTGGCTTAAACTAATAAGTTGTGCGTAACGCGTGTTAGTTAGCCAATTTAACGAGTCTACAAAGTGGCGCTTAAAATAGCCTAAATGCGCAGCGGGGCCACCAAAACTCATGCACCCTAGTAAAAAAAATTGTCTAAAAATAGCAATTAACATTGCGCCAATATCCTTTGTAAAATTCATTAAATTGTCACAGCGTAGTATGACATTTTTATTAAAACGGCACATTAGTTTGAGGTCTGTTTAACAATCATGCAAGATGCGCTGCTTTTAACACTCTCTTCATAGTTTGTTCATACATGTATTTGCATACTCTTGCTAAATTCTTAATGAATAGGGTATCACCATGACTTTAACTAAATCACTTTTAAGCGTAACCGTAGTAGCTGTATTACTTTCTGGTTGTGAAATGAATAACACCGGCAAAGGTGCGGCTATTGGCGCAGCAGCGGGTGGCGTATTAGGTAAAGCAACAAGTAACCATAAAGATAAGCGTATTTTTATAGGCGCTGCTATCGGCGCACTAGCTGGCGCTGCAGTGGGTAACTACATGGATAAGCAAGAAGAAGCATTTCGTGATGAACTTGCAGGCTCTGGTGTTGAAGTTGTACGTGAAGGAGATAACTTGCGTTTAGTTATGCCATCTAATATTACGTTTGCGACCGACCAATCTTATATTTCGTCTGGCTTTAACGATACCTTAGATGCTATTGCTAAAGTGATGAACAAATACGAAAAAACGTACCTAAGTATTGAAGGCCACACAGATAGCACAGGTAAAGACAGCTACAACATGAACCTATCGCGTGAACGTGCTCAAAGCGTTAAAAACTACTTAGTGAACCAGCAAATCATGGCTGAGCGTGTAAGTACTATGGGTTATGGCGAAACACGTCCAATTGCGACTAACGATAGTGCAAATGGCCGTGCTCAAAACCGCCGTGTAGAAATTCAAATAGTACCAAACACTGAAGAATAATTAGTCTTTATTAAACTGTAATTCACACAGTTTTTGATACAACGGGTTACTTGCTACTAATTCTTGGTGGGTACCCGTTGCTATAATCTCTCCATTTTCCATGACTACAATCACATCGGCATGTTTAACCGTTGCCAGCCTATGGGCAATAATAAGCGTTGTTCTATTTTGCATTAAATGCTCAAGCGCAGCTTGCACGTGGTGCTCACTTTGAGCATCGAGTGCACTGGTGGCTTCATCAAGAAGGAGTATTTCAGGGTCTTTTAAAATAGCGCGTGCCAGTACAATACGCTGCTTTTGCCCACCCGATAACCTCACACCTTGCTCACCTAAAAAACTGTTATAACCTTGCGGTAATTGTTTAATAAATTCATCAGCATGAGCATGTTTGGCAGCGGCATATACTTGCTCGTCACTTGCTTTTGGGTTGCCGTAGCGAATGTTATGCATTACATCGGAGCTAAATAAAATAGGGTTTTGCGCTACCATACCCATTTTACCTCTGAGGGTATTAAGCGATAATTCTTTAATGTTTATATCTTTAAATTTAATGGCTCCGCTAGCCGGATCGTAAAAGCGCTGTAGTAATTCAAATAAGGTTGTTTTACCTGCGCCAGAAGGGCCAACAATAGCCACAGTTTGGCCTTGAAGTATATTTAAACTTATTTTATTAAGTGCGCTTACGTCTGGGCGAGAAGGGTAGTTAAAGCTTATATTCTCAAGCGTAATAGCAGGGCTGTTACTATTTTTTAGTAAGTTACTATCTTGTGGATTTAGTGGGTTTTCTATCTCACTTTTAACAGCAAGTAACTCAAGTAATCTTGCAGCTGCGCCTGCTGCGCGTTGTAGTTCGCCATATACTTCAGCAACGGTTGCCACCGACATTGCCACCATAATAGCGTAAAACACAAAGGCTCCTAGCTCACCGCCAGTCATGGTACCTGCTAATACGTCGCTGCCGCCGACCCACAGCATTGCGCTAATAGCACTAAAAGTTAAAAATATTACCGCTGCAATTAAAAACGAGCGTTGTTTAATGCGGCTTTTAGCCACATTAAAGGCTTTTTCGGTTTCAAGTGCAAAAGCGTGCTGCTCTTGTTCTTCGTGGCTATAGCTTTGCACTACTTTAATATTTTGAATGATCTCGCCGGCATAGGTGCTTATATCGGCTATGGCATCTTGGCTGGAGCTTGCAAGTTTGCGCACCTTTTTACCAAATACCATCATAGGAACAAGTACCAACGGCACACAAGCAACAACCACTAAAGTAAGTTTTAAATTAGTAAACAACAGCATAGCAAGTCCACCAACCAGCATAAGTACACTGCGCAACGCCATAGAAAATGATGAACCAATAATTGATTGCAGTAATGTTGTATCGGTTGTTAAACGCGACATAAGCTCGCCACTGCGGTTTTCTTCAAAGTAACTTGGGTGCAAGGTAACAATGCGATTAAACACCGCTTTGCGAATATCGTTACTGACTCGTTCGCCAATCCACGACATTAAATAAAAGCGGCTAAAGGTGCCTACAGCCAATAAACTAATTAAACCAATAAGCACCAATACAGCTTGTTGTAGCTGATCTTTAGAGCCAGCTATAAAGCCATGATCTATGACAAACTTAACCCCTTGACCTAATGATAAGTTAACACCAGCGGTGACTAAAAGGGCAGCAAGCGCCGCTACTACCATCCATTTATACGGTTTAATAAAAGCAAAAATAGGTAATAAACTACTAAAAGCGGCTTTTTCGGGCTTAGGGCTTGTTTTTGACATAGTGGATTCTTTTTAAAGGTTAAGGTATAGATATGGCACTAAGATAATAAAAATCAATACTATTAAATATTAGCCAATAAGGAAACGTTATGACTACTGCAACCGTAAGTGGAGAATTTAATGTAAATCTAGCCCCAATTGAAGGCTACGCAAGCGGCCAAAACGGCGTTAATTTAGGGCGTATGTCGATAGATAAAACATTTAAAGGTAGCTTAAATGCCACCAGCCAAGGCGAAATGCTAAGCGCCATGACACCCACACAAGGCAGTGCCGGTTATGTTGCCATAGAGCAAGTAATAGGCGAGCTTGACGGCAAAAAAGGCAGTTTTGTACTGCAGCATTTTGGCACTATGGATAAAGGCCAAGACAGCCTAATTTTAAATGTAATTCCCGATTCAGGCACTCATGAGCTAGAAGGGTTAACGGGCAGTATGAAAATACGTATTGAGCAAGGGATTCACTACTACGATTTTGAATACACCTTATAAGATACACAAGGATTAAAATGCAAAAAGTAATCGAATTTAGAAAGACCCGTTTTTTGGGTGGCGTAGATATAGCTGCATTGAATGACCGCATACAGGAATTAAATCAAGATGGCTGGAAAGTAATTAGCGCAGTGCCATTGACAGGTTTTTATGGGCAAGTGCACGGTTATACATTACTTATTGAAATTGACGAGCTTTAAATGACATTTACAGTATGGTTAAGCCTAGCGGCTATTTGTATGATGGGGGCAATGTCGCCAGGGCCAAGTTTAGCGGTGGTTTTAAAGCACTCACTTAACGGCAGTATGAAAAACGGAATGCTTGCCGCGCTCAGCCATGGTACTGGTGTGGGGTTATACGCAGGTGCATCGTTATTAGGGCTAGGCGCTTTAATGATGCAGTTTCCGACTGTTTATCAAATACTGGTGTATTTAGGCGCAGCCTATTTGGCGTATTTAGGTATAAAAATATTGCTAGCAAAACCCAGCAATAACGAACTTGAAGTACAAAAAAGTGAAGTAAGTGCTGGCCAAGCTTTACAAGATGGCTTTGCTATTGCCTTTTTGAACCCCAAGCTCGCTATTTTCTTTTTAGCCTTGTTCTCGCAGTTTATTGACCCTCAGCTACTTACTTTAAGCGTGGGCATAATTATGTGTTTAACCGTGTTTGTAATTGATACCGGTTGGTATTTGCTGGTGGCGTTGCTGACAGAGGTTTCAAAAAATCGCTTTGGCTTTACCAAGCAAAGTCCGTGGCTTGATAAAATACTGGGAGTCGTATTTATTGCCCTTGCGATAAAAGTTGTTATTAGCTTGTAAGATTGAGTAGAGATTATTGAAGCTTGCAGAGTGTATTTTTAGTTATATAGATAAAGGATTAAAACAATGACAAAACATATTTTAAAAAGTGCATCTTTCGACCCGAAGGTTCAGCAATACTGGATGCTAATGGCCGCTTTTTTTAGTGTACTAGCGCTGGTGACTATTCCGTTGTTACCCATTGTCTTGGCGATTGTATGGCTAGTGGGCGGGCGAATACTCGCAGCTATGTCTGCTGACTTATTACCACAAAAATTGGTAGTTAAACGTGGCATATTATTTAAAGAAGAAAAATCTATTCCGCTTGAAAAAATAACAGATGTAGGGTTAAGCCAAGGGCCGCTCATGCGAATTTTTGGATTATATCGTTTAAGCTTTGAAACAGCTGGGCAGTCAGGAAATGGTGCTTTAGTGTCTTTGCTTGGTGTAGTTAATGCGAGTGAGTTTAGAGAGGCGATACTTGAGCAAAAAGATGTATTGGCAAACCAAGGTAAAGCGTCGCAGCAGGCAACAGAGCAAAGTGAGAAAGAGCTACTGAGATCACTTACTTATAGTGTTAAAAATATTGAGCAGATGCTACTTGTTTTACTTGATGAAAGGCAGCAAAAGTAGCCTGTTTTAAAATTGTAAAGCTTATAAGGATATTTTTATGAATACGGAAATAAAAAATATATTTAATAATTATCCTGAGATAGCAAAAAGTAAGCTTATAAAATTACGAGAGTTAATTTATACCGTAGCACAAGAGCAAAACTTAGGAGCTGTTGAAGAGTCTTTAAAGTGGGGAGAGCCAAGTTATAACACAATAAATGGCAGCCCCATTCGCGTAGGCTTTAAGGGCTCCTCGTGTTATTTGTTTTTTCATTGCCAATCAAAGCTAGTAAGCACATTTAGAGAGTTGTATTCCCACACTCTCACTTTCGAAGGTAACCGGGCAATTGTATTAAATAGTGAAAAGCCATTACCAGAATACCCAGTTAAAGAGTGTATTAAATTAGCACTGACTTATCACAAAGTTAAACGCCTACCTTTACTAGGCGCATCATTATAAGTATTCAGTTGATGTTTAAAACACACTACATATTTGGTTTGCGTCACAGGTAATAACGGTTACGTTTTCATAACCCACACGCGTTAACGCTTCTGCTCCCAACGTTGCGCGCGCACCACTTGCGCAGTGCACGTAAATAGGGCGAGCTGCGTCTTTTTCTATTTCCATCAGTTTCATCTCGAGTAATCCACGCGGAATATTTATAGCGCCGGCAGCCGATTTTGTCGCGTGCTCTGCAGGTTCTCGCACATCAATAAGTAAACCTTTATTTTGTTCAAGCTCGAGTTTTGCTTGCGCTGCGTCAATACGGCGTTGGTTAGGTGTGATAATTTTTAGTAAGTCAGGGATTGATGTAAGCATTAGTTTGTAAATCCTCTTTTTCTTAAAAAAGACATTAATGAGTGCTACTTGGTATAAGTAGGTGAATTGAGTTAATACTTATAAATAACGTTAAAAACTGAAAGTTACTTTATATAAAGTAACTTAATAGTGCGGATACTGCTACAGCACTTCCGCCGATTAATAAAACGGCATCGTTAATTTTGTGATTACCTTAATATTAGTAAAGTCTAATGTTAATTATATTAGAACCTACTAATGTAAAAGTCTATACTTAAAAAGGTATCAAAAAGAGAAATAATAAAAATGAATATTGAACAACTAGCTGTCAACGCAGAGCAAGCCGAACAGTTTTTAAAATTAATGGCTAACAAAAATCGCTTAATGATTTTATGTAGTTTATTACAAGGTGAGCAAAGTGTAGGTGAGCTAAATAAAAATGTACCTTTAGCACAGTCAGCGTTATCTCAGCATTTAGCAAGTTTACGCAAGGCAGATATGGTTGCTACTCGCAGAGAAGGGCACACTATTTATTACTCATTGACCGATCCAAAAGTTGAGTCGATCATTGCTTTGCTATATGAGTGGTTTTGCCGACAAGAAAATACTAAATAAACGTAGCTATTTCATTAAGCGATTTTTTATCAAGTGCATGGGCAGGTACTGTGGCATCATCGCTTGGGTAGCCTGCAATAAGTAGCATGTATGGGCGTTCGTTATCTTTATCGCGATTACATATGTCGGTTAAAAAACTCATTGGCTTTGGAGTATGAGTAAGGGTTGCCAAACCACTGCGGTGCAAAGCTTGAATTAAAAAGCCGGTAGCTAAGCCAACAGACTCATGCACATAATAATTCGTATTTTTATCATCGCTGCTTACGCCGCCCTTTTTTTGACTAAATACAGCTATAAGCCAAGGTGCATGCTCTAAATAAGGTTTATTGGCGTCGGTACCTAACGGTTTTAGCGCATCTAACCATTCTTCACCTGCTCTGCCTTCGTAAAAAGAACGCTCTAATTTTTCTGCGGCTTCTCTTATTTGTTTTTTTACATCGCTACTGTTTATAGCCACAAAATGCCAAGGCTGATGATTCGCTCCACTTGGTGCTGTGCCAGCTGCTTTTATACATGCTTCAATAATATTTTTTGGTACTGGGCGATCGCTAAAGCTGCGAATGCTATGGCGGCGTTGGCTGGTTTGTAAAAACTCGTTAGCACGATTTAGCATTTCTTCATGTGGATATTCTATAAAGTCATTTAACGGCTGGCTTTGGTGATCTTGCATGGCTTTTCGTTTCTTATAAAAAGTATATGTGGTTTTTATACCGAGTGAATACAGTGCAGGCAAGTGTTATGAGTTTAAATTATGTTTATTTGTTGTTACAAATTTAACCAGCAAGTAACTTATGTTCCTATTTTCCTTGTGGTATAAAACATTATAAAAATAATTACTCATATTCAAGGAAGTAAAAATGCTATCAATAACAGGGTTATCTAAAACCTACGATAATGGCGTACATGCACTACAAGGTGTTGATTTATCTATCGGCAAAGGGATGTTTGGATTACTTGGGCCAAATGGCGCAGGTAAATCATCGCTAATGCGTACCATTGCAACACTGCAGTCGGCTGATTCGGGTTCAATCACTTTTGATGGTATTGATGTTTTTAAAGACCCACAGGCTCTGCGCCAACGCTTAGGTTACTTACCACAAGATTTTGGTGTGTACCCGCGTGTTAGTGCTTACGACTTACTGGACCATATGGCTGTTTTAAAGGGAATTCATAATAAAGCAGAGCGTAAAGAGTCGGTTGAAGGATTACTTGCACATACTAATTTATATCAACATCGCTCAAAAGCGGTAAGTGGCTTTTCGGGCGGTATGCGCCAGCGTTTTGGTATTGCACAAGCCTTACTAGGCGACCCCGACTTACTTATCGTTGATGAACCTACCGCAGGGCTAGATCCTGAAGAGCGAAATCGCTTTCATAACTTGTTAGTAAGCTTAGGCGAGCAAAAAGTCGTTATATTATCGACCCACATTGTTGAAGATGTAGCAGAGCTTTGCCCAAACATGGCGGTGCTGGCAGGCGGTAAAATACTATTAGAGGGCAATCCAATTGCCCTTACCGATAAACTCCAAGGCCAAATTTGGCGCAAAGCCATGAGCCAAGAAGAAGCGCTAGAGCTTGAACCGCAGCTGCCTGTTATTTCAAAACGCTTATTTGCTGGGCAAACCATATTACATGTATTAGCCAATGAAGCCCCTGAAGGTTTTGAGCTCAGCAGTGCAAACCTAGAAGATGTGTATTTTTCTACGTTGCTTAATCATCGTAACAGCCAAGTAGCATAAGGGGGCGCTATGTTTTTTAATATGCTAGCGTTTGAGCTGCGCTATTTTATGCGTCAGCCTTCGTTTTATGTGACCTCATTAATATTCTTTTTTATGGCGTTTTTTATAAGCTCCAGTAGTAAGTTTCCGTTAGGTGGGGCTAATGTTCATATGAACTCGCCTTATACCATTATGGTTTTAACGGTTACCTTTTGTACGCTTGCTATGTTTTTAGTGGTTAACTTTGTTGCAAGCTCAGCGATTCGCAACAGCGAGACCAAAATGGATGAGCTGGTGTTTAGTAAGCCCGTTAACCCGCTTGCTTATCAATCAGGGCGTTTTTTTGGTTCTTACTTAGTTGTACTTATTGTGTTTTTAAGCGTGCCACTAGGCGTATTTTTGGGATCTCAATTTGGCTTGTTGGTTGGCTGGCTCGATAGCGAGCTAGTAGGCCCCAATAAGTTTATATATTACGCAGCGCCTTTTTTATATTTAGCAGTGCCAAGCTTATTGGTCCTCAGTGCTATTTTTAATAGTGTGGCGGTCTATTTTAAAACCATGATGGCGGTATATGTAACGGCCGTGGTGGTTTATATAACCTACCAATTGGCGAGTATCTATTTTGACGATTTAGCGTTTAGAAATATTGTTGTTTACGCAGACCCATTTGGCACAGGGTCGTTAATTGACTTAACCCGTTACTGGACTGTAAGTGATAAAAATACTGAAGTGTTAACGCTTTCGGGCGATTTTTTAATTAACCGTATTTTATGGGTAGCAATAAGTTTAGCGATGTTTTTTGGCCTCGGAAAGTTAGGTAATCGCGTAGTCACTAAAAAACAGAAAAAGCAATTTGCTCTCTCAACGTTTGTAAAAAACAAACAAGCAGCACTTATTAGCAGCGCTAAAAATTACAAGTCAAAAGGGGTAAATACGAAATCGCAATTAGTAATGCGCAGCTTATTTGAACTTAAGCAAGTTATATTAAGTGCCCCTTTTATGATTTTAGCGGGTGTCAGTATTACTATGTTACTCGCACCACTTTTTGCACCTATTGGCGCATATGGCACAACGGATTGGCCGCTCACACAAAACATGGTGGGCATTATTCAAAACTCCTCCGCTTTGTTCATGTTTATCATTATTGCTTATTACAGCGCAGAGCTGGTTTGGCGAGAACGCCAAAGTGGTATGGGTGATATTGTTGACAGTTTCCCGGTGCATAACAGTGTGTTTTGGGTATCTAAAATTATTGCGTTAATCACTGCAGTTTGTGGCCTTTATTTAGTAGGCATGATGTTTACCATTGCAGTGCAGCTATTTAAGGGGCAATTTAACCTAGAGCTTGGTCAGTACTTATTTAGGTTGGGTTACCTTACATTACTGCCTTTAATTATGATGGCTATATTGGCGTTCTTTTTACAAATAATTAGCCCTAATAAATACATAGGTATGGGTTTATTTATTCTGTATTACATTGCTCAAATGGTAATGGGTGCTTACGGGTTTGAGCATCATATGTATCATTTTTCTCAAAGCAGTAGCGTACCGTATTCTGATATAAATGGTTATGGACATTTTTTACAAGGCGCGCATTGGTATACCCTATATTGGGGGGCATTGAGTGTGTTTTTAGCTATTGTAGGGTTTGCTTTATGGCATCGCGGCCCGTCGCAATCATTGCGTACTCGTTTATCTTTAGTGCGTTACAACATGTCTTTAAAAGGCCAGATTGCAGCCGTTATAAGTTTATTGGTATTTGTGGGCGCGGGTTATAACATTTATTACAACACCCGTGTAATCAACGAGTTTGTAACAAGTGATGATAACGAAGCGCTACAAGTAAGGTATGAGCAAGAGTTTTCACAATACAAAGACTTGCCACTGCCTATAATAACTGATGTTGACTTACACATTGATATTTATCCTAAAAAGCGTGCTTTAAATGCCGTGGCTAAAATTAAGTTTACCAATACCGCAAACGAGCCAATAACCCGTGTGTTAATCAACGAGCCTAGCCAATCTAAAAGCTGGGATGTAAAAATGGCGGGCGGAAAAATAGTAGAGCGTTTAACCGATTTTGGCATGGTATGGTTTGAGTTTGAACAACCGCTAATGCCCAATGAAGTACGAGAAGGCGAGCTCTCAGTTTCTCGTGAACACGACGGTTTTGATGATAGAAGATCTGATACTCAACTCGTGCACAACGGTACATTTGTAAATAATGGAGAATTATTACCAAATTTTGGTTATCAAAAGTATTTTCAAATTGCCGATAAGTATGAGCGCCGCAAGCACGATTTACCTGAACTTGAGCGCGCACATAAACTAGAAGACAGCCGCTATTATACGCAAAATGAGTTTGGGCCTGCTAATGGATTTATAAACTACGAGGCAACCGTAACCACCGATGAGTCACAATTTGCGATTACTCCAGGTTACTTAAAAAGTGAGAGTGTAAAAGATGGACGCCGCACCTTTGTTTATGAAATGGATGCTCCAATTATAAACTTTTACTCTGTGCTTTCGGCAGAGCTTGAAAGTAAAAAGGTTGAGCATAACGGTGTAAATATTGAGGTGTACTACCACAAAGATCATGCATGGAATGTTGACCGTATGATTGAATCGGTACAAGACTCAATAGATTACTACACGCAAGCCTTTGGCCCGTATCAGCATAAGCAGTTACGTATTATTGAATTTCCTAAGTATCGCTCGTTTGCGCAAAGTTTTGCCAATACGGTGCCTTACTCTGAAAGTATTGGTTTTATTTCAGACCTAAGAGATGAGAATAAAGTTGACCTACCTTACTATGTAACCGCACATGAAGTTGCGCACCAATGGTGGGGGCATCAAGTTTCGGGGGCCAATGTAGAGGGCAGTGCTGTTATTTCTGAAACACTTTCGCAATACAGTGCGCTAATGGTGCTAAAAAAACGCTTTGGCGCCGAGAAGCTTCGTAAATTCTTAAAGTACGAGCTAGATAAATACTTAATGGGCCGTACAGGTGAAGCCTTTGAAGAAATGCCGCTATATAAAACGCAGGGTCAGCTGTATCTTCACTATAATAAAGGCTCAGTTGCGATGATGGCTTTGTATGACCGCTTAGGTGAAAAACGCTTAAATGCAGCACTTAAAGCGTTTTTGAATGAGTTTAAATATCAATCAACGCCATATCCAACCACACTTGATTTACTTAGTTATTTAAAGCGAGATGCAACACAAGCTGAACAACGTTTTATTGATGATCAGTTTAAATATATAACGCTTTATGAGCTTGAAATGAAAGAAGTGTCGGTTACTGATGTTGATGGCGAAGGTTTTTATACAGTAACACTGAGCGTTGAAGCAACTAAGCAGCATGCCGATGGACAAGGTGAAGAAACTGAGCAGCCGCTCGATGAGCTAATTGATATTGCATTATTTAGCGACGACCCTGAAAACTTACTCGCTGAAGACTTTGTTATTTACTCGCAAAAGCATCAAATAGTATCTGGTACCAATACTATTGAGCTAAAAGTAAAAGAAAAACCATTATTTGCAGGGGTTGATCCTTACATTAAGCTGGTCGACAAAGACAGTAAAAACAACTTAGCTAAGTTTTAAAGTCTATTTATTTACTAACCACTTAAACTGACTACTTTAAAGGCCGCATTTATGCGGCCTTTATGTGTAATAAACTGTATAAAACTTCATAGCGTTTCTACATATTCCCCACAGCTTTTTACGCTAATATTTTATGTTCTCTTATAAAGTTACCTTACTGGTATTTAGTTTATAAGGAAGAGTATGAAACCATTAATTATAGGGGCGATAGCATTAAGCCTCAGTGCTTGTTCTGCGGTAACCATTCAGCCACGGGCAACAGCAAAAATAACGAGCCAAGCTAATTACGAAGATAGCCGCCCATTTTATTTATGGGGATTAGTGGGTGAGCAGCGGGTAGACGTAAAACAAATATGTTCAAATACACCGGTTATTCAAATGCAGTCACAGCAAACGTTTAGTGATGGAGCGCTGAGTTTAATTACGCTTGGAATATACTCGCCTCATACCATTAAAGTGTGGTGCCAAGAGCAAGTACTAGGGGAGGCATTATGAGCATCAAGCTATTTGCAGCCGGTTGCACACTGATTATTTTAACGGGGTGTACAAATATTTACTTTGATAACGGTATGCAGAGCAAAGTAAGCAATAAGACGCTAAAAAGTTCACAGTGGCATCATAATTTTGCACTTGCGTTGTACGAGGGATCAGAGCCGTTAGATTTAACAAAACATTGCCCACAAGGGGAGTGGCAAAGCGTTCATACGTATAAATCGTTTACTAATGGTTTAGCTGAGGTGGTTGTGAATCAAATTGGCCCAGCTTGGTACCCTAAAACAGTAGAAGTACAATGTAATAAGGTACCATTTAAAGCAAAACAGCTATAAAACTAGAAAAGGGCCAAAAGGCCCTTCGTGTCGCAGCAAGTAACACATTCTTTCTTATAAATTAAAGTCTACAGAATAAGCAACGTAAGCTTTAATATCTGAGTCATCCATATCTGTATCAGATAAACCAAAAGTGAAACCATCTTTCGAAATTGATACACCGTAATCTAAGATATTATCATCGCCAATAAAGTCACCAGAGTAGTGGCCTAAGTGAAGTGCCATTTCAGTGCCGTTACTGCCAACAGCAAAACCGTAGTCAGCTGTCAGGTAAAGTGAATCACCAAAGTCTGTACCATCACCACTTGCAGCTGATGTTGCAAGTACTGAAGCACCAAATGTAAAGCCTTCAACACTGATGCTACCGTAAATTTCAGAGAAATCTGCGTCAGCTTCAGAAGCTGCATCTGGGTAAGCGTAATAAATATAGCCAACATCATAGCTAACGCTTTCGTTAATGTCGCCACCAAAGCCTGCATATAAATCAAGCTCATATGTCATTTCATCTGCCCACGATGCATTTGAAGCCCAAGTACCTGTATAAAAGCCCGATTCATTGGCGTAATCAATACCGCCTGAAATAGCTGCATCGCCCCCAGTTTGCTCTTGACCACGCCATAAGTAGTTTGATGTTGCCGCTGCATTAGCTGTTACTTCAGCATGTACGGCTGTTGATGTTAAAGATGTTGCGCCCATTAATGCTATAGCACTTATAGCGATGGTTTTTTTTAGTTTTAGCATGTCCATTTCCCGTTATATGATTTTTGCTCGCCAAGGTTTTTATTATGTATTCGGAACCTTTAGGCTGACGGCTTTTTATTGTTTAACTAACGGGATAATTGCACTGTATGTGCCAGCTTCATTATTTTTTATTAAAAATTATTTTTATACATTAAAAACATGGGCTTGTATTTTATAGATTGAGATGAGAGATGGTATGTAGGAAGATGTTGCGCACACTGCTGGTGCATAAATTAACCTAGCCGCACCATAAAAGTACGGCTAAATTAGAAGTTTTTAGCCAAATATAGTGCGCATAAGGCTAATTGTTTCGTTTACACTACGACCTTTTTGAACTTCACTCACAATTGAATCGCGCTTACTGCGAATGTGCTCAGGAATATCGTCAGCAGCAAGTGCGCGGTCTACTAAAATTTCTGCAGACTCTTTACCTCTACGCTGAGTTTTACCTGTCGTAGTTGTAGTTCGTTTAGGCTTACTTAACAGTTTGATGTAGTTAGAGTTATCTGGTGTTTTAGCATCAGCATAGTGAAAGAAACATGGGATTAGTGCTTTAATAGCAACTAATTGTTCTTCTAACTCATTACTAGGTTTAGCCATTTTGTACCATGACATAGCTTGAATACCTTTTACAATATCTTGCCAGTAACGCTCAAAATCACTATTTTTTAGTTTAGAAACACCAAGGGCACCGCATAATGCATCTAATCGATTGTTTGTGATCGGAGTAAATATATCAGGGCGACGCATTGCAAGTAGTCGTGTTGCAGGCGCAAGTGTTGGTTTTTCATTATTGTCGGTGAATATTTTTGAATAAGCAGCAACAAATTGTTGATATTCGTATTGAGTAATGTCACCTTCAAGTGGAATATTTACTAGTGCATCGTCAAAGGCACCTGGTAAATCGCCAAGCATTTGATGAAAACTCTTCGCACTTTTTGTTGATGCAAACCATTCAACGTCAAAGTTGTATGTGCTTGGATCAAGTGATGCCATGTGCTTACCGCTAAACGCAAGTAAATCTTCAGGAATCATATCTTTAAGAGATTGTTCACGAATGCTTTTAATGTAATCTACTAAGCGAAGCTGTTCATCAAGAGCAATAACGTCTTTGTGTTGTTCTACAAATACACTTACTACAGGCCACGGAGCAATACGTAAAGTTTTAACCTGTAAAAAGCTGATAGCTGAAATAAGCTGATCGTGTAGCTTCTTAAGTACTGGTAATTGCTGCGGCTCTAGTAAGTCGTAGTTCATACGATCTCTGCTTGCACTTAGCAATTCGTAACACCAAGGTAAAAAATCATCAGGGTGGTTTTCTACTTTCACGGCCATAAGGTTAAGGCTTAATTCTGAAGATTGCTTCAGAATGTTCTGATAGATTTGATTTTCTTGTTCGCCTAGCGTCATTTTTGACGGTGAAATTAGCAGTTTTTTCATGCCTTGTAGAATCTCCGGTTTAGATATATATTTTTTTGCTGGTCTATTTTAGCGCAATTACGCTAATAACAACAGCGCTGTCCTCCATACGTTGTAATTGAAGTAGCTAAATCGGTGTTTTTGCTAATAGAATGAGACTAACGCTTTAACATGTATCAATCATTTTTATCTAGTACAAAGAGACTTTCAACTGAGGTATTAAAATGCTTTGCTATTTTTAGAGCAATTATTACCGAAGGGGTAAACCGGTTTGTTTCTACGGTACTTATTGTTTTGCGCGACACGTTAATAGCATCAGCAAGTTCTTGTTGTGAAAGCCCAGCTTCTTTTCGGTACTTTGCTATGTTATTTTGCATTTCCTCTCCTAATCACGATTTTGCCAAAGTAATGAAGCGCCGTATATTAAACTCATTACAGCAAGGTAAAATGTAGCCATCATGCTGTGAGAAACTTCTAAAGCAAGAGTATCGGAGAGTAAGTACACGCCACCCAAACTAAAAAGTAAGCCAAGCATGACATGTTTATAGGCAATAGTGTCGATGGTATTTAAATACTCATCTTTATATGTAAGGTGGTATTTCATTCTCCATGTAAACCCGCCTCTGATCACAAACATAAAGAATGAACCTAAAAAAGCAGCAGTTCCTAAAAACAATAGTGGGGCTGATGTTTGATTAAGCATTGGGTAAACACTAATGATTAATAAAGTGACCCCCATGAATAATGAAAACCATGCATTTTGGCCCATAAATTTTTCTTCACTTTTAATATCGTAATTAGACATAGCTCATTTCCATTTAAAATTTTTACAATATGTAACCTGTAGGTATCAATGTAACCTTAAGGTTTCATTGGGTCAATATTTATTTGTAACCTAAAGGTATCAAAATGTTTCAGGGGCGATTCAGGATGGGAATGTAATATCTAATAAAAAGCTTTTTTATCAGAACGACAATGATTTTAAGGCTAACACTCGCTATGATAAGAACATTATTTGCACGTTTTAAAGGACGATCATGAAAACCTTACTTAAAATTGTAGGTGTAATACTTTTACTATGTATAGCACTAATTGTTGCCGCACCGTTTCTAATCCCTACTGATACTATTTTTAACAAAGTGTCGCAGCAGGTAGAACAAGCAACTGGGCGCACTCTTACTATTAAAGGTGATAAAACACTTAGCGTATTCCCTGCATTAAAGTTAGAACTTAACGACGTGCATTTTGCAAATATGGAATCAGGTTCGCGCGCCGATATGGCGAGTATGAAACAGCTTGCTGTACACATACCTTGGTTTTCATTATTTGGTGGTGAGTTTAAATTAGATAAGTTTGTGATAAACGAACCAAATATTCTATTAGAAACCGATAAAAATGGTAAAGCCAATTGGCAGTTGTTTGATGCAGTTGCAGAGCAACCAAAAGAGCAGAGCCAATCAGGTGAAGCGATAAAGCTTCCAGATAACTTTGATATTGAGTTAGGTGAGGTTGCTATTTATGGCGGCACATTTACTTATCTAGATGGTCAAACAGGTGCCAAACAACAAATTAGCGATTTAGAACTCGCTATTTTACTTCCTTCACTTCGTAAAACATTAGAAGTAAAAGGGGGTATTACTTATATGCAAGAGCGTTTTGATCTTGATATAAAATTAGATACTCCTGCTAAAGCAATTGAAGGTGCTACTTTTAATGTTAAACAAACCTTAGATTCTCGTTTAGTTGATTTAACGTTCGAAGGGAGCATAGCTAAGCAAGGCCAAGATATTAAAGGTCAGTTAGCACTAAGCGGTGAGTCTGTTAAAAGTATTGCGAAATGGCAAGGTGTAGAGCTAGACGCTAAAGACAATGCATTTAACGGATTTAGTGTAAACGGTAAAATGCACCTACTAGGTGAGAAATTTAATCTAGAAGATTTAGTTGCGACGTTAGACGCATTAGAAATAAAAGGTAAGAGCGAGCTTAACCTAGGTAAGCGTTTAGCAGTAAATGCTGATATTGATTTAGGTATGCTTGACTTAAACCCGTATCTACCTGAAGCAGTGGCAAAACAAGAAGAGCCAGAAGAGCAAGAAGATAAACCTGCAGAGCCAATAGTATGGGATGACACTAAAATTGATTTAAGTGCATTAAATTCACTAGATGCAAATGTAGTGATTCGTTCAAGTGGATTAAAAGCAAATGATATTAAATTAGGCGCAAATCAATTTACTGTTGCTTTAAAAAATAGCGTTGCAAAACTAAGCCTAGATAGCTTTTCTGCTTATGAAGGGTCAGGTAAAGGCGTTATCAATGTAAACGCACAGCAAGTACCTTATAAAATATCAACTAACTTTGACTTAGCTGGAATAGATGCACAGCCTTTATTAACGGATGCGGCAGGTTTTGACAAGCTAATGGGTAAGGGGTCTTTAAATTGGAACCTAAACACAACTGGCCAAAGTCAAAAGTCGTTTATTGGTGCGCTTAATGGAAAGCTTGGATTTGAGTTTGCTGATGGAGCTGTAAAAGGTGCAAATATAGCTGAGATGGTTCGTAAAGGTAAGGAACTCATTTCAGGTAACTTTGGTGCTGCATCTGAAGGGCTTGATACCGGATTTGAAGAATCTGAGCAAACAGATTTTTCAGCATTAACTGGAAGTTTTAACTTTACTAATGGCGTTGGCAAAAATACCGACCTATCACTTATCAGCCCACTTATTAGAATATCAGGTGAAGGCGACGTTGATTTACCGCAAACAACGGTCAACTATCGTTTGGTTACAGGTATAGTTGGATCTATCGAAGGTCAGGGAACTACCGATGACAGCACTGGCTTTAAAATACCACTACGTATAAAAGGGCCTTTCCACGATGTAGGTATAAAGCTAGATGTTGGTGATGCGCTCAAAGATGAAGCTAAGCAGAAGGTCGATGAGGCAAAAGAAAAAGCCAAAGACAAAGCAAAAGATAAAATTAAAGATAAATTAAAAGGTTTATTTGGTTAATTTATTACACTTTAAACAAACAAGGCACATTACAGGTGCCTTGTTTGTTTTGTAACCACCTGTAAAATAGCTACATAGCCGTAATTACTCAGCTTTAATTTCCCATCAATCCAAATTAATTAAAAAATAACCTATCGCTACCCCCTCAATGCTGGTACAATTGCCCGCCCTTAAGAGACAACTCGTTTGTTTTTGAGTGGGATTTAATCGAAATGTCTTGATTTTAAACAAATTTAAGACACGTTGTAATTACTACACCGGAGGTCATTAACATGATCCAAATGCAAACTCAGCTGGAAGTTGCTGATAACAGCGGCGCTCGCAAAGTGCAGTGTATAAAAGTCCTTGGTGGTTCTCACCGTCGCTACGCAGCGATTGGCGACATCATTAAAGTTTCTGTAAAAGAAGCTATTCCTCGCGGTAAAGTGAAGAAAGGTGATGTTAAAAACGCGGTAGTTGTGCGTACCAGAAAAGGTGTTCGCCGTCCAGATGGTTCTCTGATCCGTTTTGACAGCAACGCTGCTGTTATCTTAAATGATAACTTACAGCCAATTGGTACACGTATTTTCGGCCCTGTGACTCGCGAACTTCGTAATGATAAGTTCATGAAAATCGTTTCACTAGCCCCAGAAGTACTGTAAGGAGCCAATCATGGCAGCAAAAATACGTCGTGATGACGAAGTAATCGTACTAGCAGGTAAAGACAAAGGTAAGCGCGGAAAAGTGCTTTCAGTTGTTACTGAATCTGGTCGAATCTTTGTCGAAGGCATAAACTTGATCAAGAAACACCAAAAGCCGGTTCCACAATTGAACCAAGCTGGCGGCATTGTTGAGAAAGAAGCATCTATGGATGCATCAAACGTTGCGATCTTCAACTCGGAAACGAGTAAAGCTGATCGTGTAGGTTTCAAGATTGAAGATGGTAAGAAATTACGTATCTTTAAATCTACTGGTAAAACTATCTAATAGTTGGAGTAGAATGATGGCGAAACTGCATGAAGTATATAAAGACAAAGTAGTTGCTGAACTTCAAGAGAAGTTTGGTTTCAGCTCTGTCATGCAAGTCCCTCAGATCGAAAAGATCACATTGAATATGGGCGTGGGCGAAGCCCTAGCTGACAAGAAGATTTTAGATAACGCAGTCGCGGATCTAGCAGCAATCTCTGGTCAGAAACCTTTAATCACTAAAGCACGCAAATCTGTTGCTGGCTTTAAAGTGCGTGAAGGCTACCCGATTGGTTGTAAAGTAACCCTACGCGGCGAGCGTATGTGGGACTTTTTTGAGCGTTTGGTATCAATCGCTATCCCACGTATTCGTGACTTCCGTGGCGTAAGTGCAAAGTCTTTTGATGGACGTGGCAACTACAGCATGGGCGTACGTGAACAAATCATCTTCCCAGAAATCGATTACGATAAAGTAGACCGTGTACGCGGTATGGATATTACTATCACTACTTCTGCGAAATCTGATGAGGAAGGCCGTGCGTTGTTAGAAGCGTTTAACTTCCCATTTAAGAAATAAGGGTAGGGTTATGGCAAAGAATTCTATGAAAGCGCGCGAAGCAAAGCGCACAAAACTAGTTGCTCAGTACGCTGAAAAGCGCGCTGCACTAAAAGCTATCATCAGTGATGTTAACACATCTGAAGATGATCGTTGGGACGCGGTACTTAAGCTACAAGCTTTACCACGTGATTCTAGCCCTGCACGTCAACGTAATCGTTGTAACATTACGGGCCGCCCACATGGTTTCCTTCGCAAATTCGGCATGAGCCGTATTAAAGTTCGCGAAGCAGCTATGCGCGGTGAAATTCCTGGCCTTAAAAAGGCTAGCTGGTAATAGAATCATGGGAGTAAGACTATGAGCTTGCAAGATCCTATCGCGGATTTGTTCACACGAATTCGTAACGGTCAATCAGCGAAGAAAGTATCTGTAACGATGCCAACTTCAAAGCTGAAAGTAGCATTAGCTAAAGTACTAAAAGACGAAGGTTATATCGTAGATTTCGCTGTTAACGGCGAAACTAAACCTGAGCTTTCTATCGAGTTGAAGTACTTCGAAGGCAAAGCTGTAATTGAAAATATCCAGCGTGTAAGTCGCCCTGGTTTACGTATCTATAAGAAACGTGACCAATTACCTAAGGTAATGGGTGGTCTTGGTATCGCTATCGTATCAACTTCTAAAGGCCTAATGACAGACCGCGCAGCACGTAGTGCTGGTGTTGGTGGTGAAATCATTGGTTTTGTAGCTTAACCGGAGGGGAACTATGTCTCGCATAGCAAAGGCACCAATTACTGTTCCTGCCGGTGTAGAAGTTACATTAAAAGGCCAGGAAATCACAGTTAAAGGCAAAAACGGTGAACTTACTCGTACAATCAACAACGCTGTTGAAGTACAAGTAAATGACAACGTTATTACTACTTTACCTCGTGATGGCGTAGCTAATGCATGGGCTCAAGCAGGTACTGCTCGCGCTCTAATCAACAACATGGTTGTTGGTACGCATGAAGGTTACGAGAAGAAACTTCAGTTAGTAGGCGTGGGTTACCGTGCTGCAGCGAAGGGTAAAACATTAGATTTAACTCTTGGCTTCTCACACCCAGTTAATTTCGCAGTTCCTGAAGGAATTACGATTGAAACTCCAAGCCAAACAGAAGTTCTAGTTAAGGGCGTAGACAAGCAGTTAGTTGGTCAAACAGCTGCTAACATTCGTGCATACCGTAAACCTGAGCCTTATAAAGGTAAGGGTGTTCGTTATTCAGATGAGAATGTACGCCGTAAAGAGGCTAAGAAGAAGTAAGGTAAGACGATGGATAAAAAAACAGCTCGTCTACGTCGTGCTAAACGCACTCGTAGAAATTATATTGAACAAGGCACAACGCGTCTTGTTATCCACCGCACGCCACGTCACATATACGCTCAAGTTGTAAATGCTGAGGGTAATGTACTGGCTGCTGCTTCTACTGTTGAAAAGGCTATTAGCGAAACAGTTAAAGGCACCGGTAACGTTGAAGCTGCGCAAGCAGTTGGCAAAGCGGTTGCTGAACGTGCGGCTGACAAAGGCATCGAAAAGATTGCTTTTGATCGCAGTGGCTTTAAATATCACGGCCGTGTGAAGGCGCTAGCTGATGCTGCGCGTGAAGCCGGTTTGCAATTCTAGGAGTAGACTATGGCTAACGTAGAAGCAAAGCAACAACAGCCTGATCTAGCTGAAAAGCTAATCGCGGTGAACCGTG
Organism: Pseudoalteromonas sp. SR41-1; assembly: GCF_014164015.1. Lineage (NCBI taxonomy): Bacteria > Pseudomonadati > Pseudomonadota > Gammaproteobacteria > Alteromonadales > Pseudoalteromonadaceae > Pseudoalteromonas > Pseudoalteromonas sp. SR41-1. The sequence continues at coordinate 6,286 of NZ_JACJEK010000022.1, read as the reverse complement.
TGTCTAAAGTAGTTAAAGGTGGTCGTATCTTTAGCTTTACTGCACTAACTGTAGTTGGTGACGGCGCAGGTAAAGTAGGTTTTGGTTATGGTAAAGCACGTGAAGTTCCAGCTGCTATTCAAAAAGCAATGGAAAAAGCACGTCGCAACATGATCAATGTAGACCTAAATGGCAATACATTACAGCATCCTGTTAAGGGACGTCATGCTGGCTCACTAGTGTTCATGAAACCAGCCTCTGAAGGTACTGGTATCATCGCAGGTGGTGCTATGCGTGCAGTACTAGAAGTGACTGGTGTTCAGAACGTACTTTCTAAATGTTACGGTTCTACTAACCCAATCAACGTAGTACGTGCAACGATTTCGGCTCTTGAGAATATGAATTCTCCACAGTCAATCGCTGCAAAACGTGGCCTTCGCGTAGACGAAATACTGGGGTAACCATGGCAAATCAAACTGTAAAAGTAACACAAGTAAAAAGCTCTATCGGTCGTTTACCGAAACATAAAGCTACATTACGCGGTCTTGGTTTACGTCGTATCAACCACACTGTTGAGTTAGAAGACACAGCATGTGTACGTGGTATGATAAACAAGGTTTCTTACATGGTTAAGGTAGAGGGTTAATTCGATGCATTTGAATACACTTTCACCTGCTGCAGGTTCAAAAACTGCTCCAAAACGTGTTGGTCGTGGTATCGGTTCTGGTCTAGGTAAGACTGGTGGTCGTGGTCACAAAGGTCAAAAATCACGTTCTGGCGGCAAAGTACGCGTTGGTTTTGAAGGCGGTCAAATGCCTATGCAACGTCGTCTACCTAAATTTGGTTTTACTTCTCGCAAATCTTTAGTATCTGCAGAAATAAACCTTTTTGAAATCGCTAAAGTTGAAGGCGATGTGGTAGACCTAAGCGCGTTACAAGCAGCTGGTCTAGTTAAAAAGAACGTTCTTTTCGTTAAAGTTGTTAAATCTGGCGAAGTTTCACGCGCTGTTACCGTTAAAGGCCTTAAAGCCTCTAAAGGTGCTCGCGAAGCTATTGAAGCTGCCGGAGGCAAGGTAGAAGACTAAGGAAGTACTAATGGCTAAACCAGGTCAAGATACAAAAAGTGCACAAGGTGGACTTTCGGAATTGAAGCGCCGATTACTCTTCGTATTGGGTGCTATCATAATTTACCGTCTAGGTTCATTTGTGCCGATCCCTGGGATTGACGCCGCTGTACTTGCCGATTTCTTCGAGCAACAAAAGGGCACCATTGTTGAAATGTTCAACATGTTCAGTGGTGGTGCACTTGAGCGAGCTTCAGTGTTAGCACTGGGTATTATGCCGTATATCTCGGCTTCGATTATTACGCAACTATTAACGCATATGTATCCTCCGTTTATAGAGCTTAAGAAAGAAGGTGAGCAAGGGCGTAAAAAAATTAGCCAGTACACACGCTATGGCACGCTTGTGCTAGCTACTATTCAATCAATCGGTATTGCTACTAGCTTACCGGGCATGATGGAAGGGTTAGTTGTTAACCCGGGTCTCGGTTTCTATTTCACCGCAGTGGTGAGTTTAGTTACTGGTACTATGTTCCTTATGTGGTTGGGTGAACAAATAACAGAGCGTGGTATCGGTAACGGTATCTCTGTTCTAATATTTGTTGGTATTGTAGCTAACTTGCCGTCTGCTATTGGTTCGACAGTCGAAATGGCGCGCCAAGGTGATTTGAATGTTTTTGTACTGTTGATGGTTGCGGTAATCGTATTCGCTGTTACTTATCTTGTAGTGTTTTTCGAACGTGGACAACGTCGTATTGTTGTTAACTACGCTAAACGCCAACAAGGTCGTCAAGTATTTGCTGCCCAAAGCACGCATTTACCACTAAAAGTAAATATGGCGGGTGTTATTCCACCAATCTTCGCTAGCAGTATAATTCTGTTCCCTGGTACAATTGCTAGCTGGTTCGGCCAAGGTGAAGGTCCAGTCGCTGATGTATTACAAGCTGTTGCTACTACGTTGACTCCAGGTCAACCGTTGTACTCGCTTGTTTTAGCTGCGGCCATTATCTTCTTCTGCTTTTTCTACACAGCGTTGGTTTTTAACCCACGTGAAACAGCAGATAACCTTAAGAAATCTGGCGCATTTATCCCAGGTATTCGTCCAGGTGAGCAGACATCTAAATACATTGATAAAGTGATGACACGCCTGACATTGGCAGGTGCTTTGTATATAACCTTTATCTGTCTGGTGCCTGAATTCATGACGATGGCGTGGCAAACGCCATTCTACTTCGGCGGTACATCAGTTTTGATTATCGTTGTAGTAATCATGGACTTTATGGCACAAGTACAGACTCACCTGATGTCTCATCAGTATGATTCTGTGCTGAAAAAAGCGAACCTTAAAGGCTACGGTCGATAAGGTCAGTTTACGGAGTTGAGCAATGAAAGTACGTGCTTCCGTTAAGAAAATATGCCGTAACTGTAAAGTTATTAAACGTGCTGGTGTAGTACGCGTAATTTGCAGTGAGCCTAAGCATAAGCAAAGGCAAGGCTAAGTAAACAGTCGTGCAGGCTGAGTTTTCTCGGCCTGTGTTTTTAGTAGTGATTTGGTCTTCGTTTGAGTATCCTTACGGGCTTTTCAAACTTTTGATTACCAAATTCGAATATAGGAGATGTGTTAGTGGCCCGTATTGCTGGCATTAACGTCCCTGATCATAAACATGCAGTTATTGGTTTAACAGCTATTTATGGCATAGGTAAGACTCGCTCTAAGGCTATCTTAGAAGCGACTGGTATCGCCGAAACCACAAAAATCGGTGAACTTTCAGACGAAATTCTTGACGTACTGCGTGATGCAGTTGGCAAGTACACTGTTGAAGGTGATCTTCGTCGTGAAGTTACTTTAAATATCAAGCGCCTAATGGACCTTGGTTGTTATCGTGGCCTACGTCACCGTCGCTCTTTACCACTACGTGGTCAAAGAACTAAGACTAACGCGCGTACCCGTAAGGGTCCTCGTAAGCCTATTAAGCGATAAGGGGATAGTATTATGGCTAAGACACCAATTCGTCGTAAAAAGGTTAAAAAACAAGTTGCTGATGGTATGGCTCATGTTCATGCGTCTTTCAACAACACTATTGTAACGATTACCGACCGTCAAGGTAATGCACTATCATGGGCTACTGCCGGTGGTTCAGGTTTCCGTGGTTCACGTAAATCTACACCATTTGCTGCTCAGGTTGCTGCAGAGCGTGCAGGTACTGCTGCTCAAGAATACGGTTTAAAAAATCTAGAAGTTTTCATTAAAGGTCCAGGTCCAGGTCGTGAATCTGCTGTACGTGCTTTGAATGCTGCTGGCTACCGTATTACCAACATTACTGACGTGACGCCAATACCACATAATGGTTGTCGTCCACCGAAGAAACGTCGCGTTTAACAATAGGTTAGGAGAAATAACATGGCAAGATATTTGGGCCCTAAGCTCAAGCTGAGTCGTCGTGAAGGTACTGACCTGTTCCTTAAGAGCGGCGTAAGAGCTATCGACTCTAAGTGTAAACTTGAGACTGCACCTGGTCAGCACGGCGCTCGTAAAGGTCGCTTATCTGATTACGGTTTACAATTACGTGAAAAGCAAAAAGTACGTCGTATCTACGGTGTATTAGAAAAGCAATTCCGTAACTACTACAAAGAAGCTGCTCGCCTTAAAGGCAACACAGGTGAAAACTTGTTACAGCTTTTAGAGCAACGTTTAGACAATGTTGTATATCGCATGGGTTTTGCTAGCACACGTGCAGAAGCACGTCAGTTAGTAAGCCATAAAGCGATTTTAGTTAATGGTCGTGTTGTGAACATTCCTTCATACGTAATTACTCCAGAAGATACTGTTGTAATCCGTGAGAAGTCTAAGACGCAAGCACGTATCATCGCTGCTCTAGAGTTGGCTGAGCAACGTGAAAAGCCGACTTGGGTTGAAGTTGACGGTAAGAAATTGGAAGGCAGCTTTAAGCGTCTACCTGAGCGTTCAGACCTGTCTGCGGACATTAATGAACAACTAATCGTCGAACTTTACTCTAAGTAAAGTTAAGAGTTAAGAGAGGATAAAATGCAGGGTTCTGTTACAGAATTTCTAAAACCAAGGTTAGTCGACATCGACGCTATCAACCCAACGCGTTCTAAAATAGTTTTAGAACCATTAGAGCGTGGCTTTGGCCATACTCTGGGTAATGCTTTACGCCGTATATTACTTTCATCTATGCCTGGATGTGCAGTAACTGAAGTTGAAATCGACGGTGTATTACATGAGTACAGCGCGAAAGAAGGCGTTCAAGAAGACATCATTGAAATACTATTAAACCTTAAAGGTTTAGCAGTAACGTTAGAAGGCAAAGATGAAGTTTTTCTGACCCTGACTAAATCTGGTGTAGGCCCTGTTACTGCGGCTGATATTCAGCACGATGGCGATGTGACAATTGCTAATCCAGATCACGTTATTTGTAATTTAACTACAAATAACAGCGAGATCAGCATGCGTATTCGTGTTGAACGTGGTCGTGGTTATGTGCCGGCATCTAGTCGTTTATCCTCTGATGACGATGAGCGTCCAATTGGTAGATTGTTGCTTGATGCATCATTTAGCCCAGTTGAACGTATTGCGTACTCGGTTGAATCAGCTCGAGTTGAGCAACGTACAGATTTAGACAAGTTAATCATTGATATGGAAACAAACGGCACTTTAGATCCAGAAGAAGCGATCCGCCGTGCGTCTACTATCTTAGCTGAGCAATTAGATGCATTCGTAGATTTACGTGATGTAACTGAGCCAGAAGAGAAAGAAGAGAAGCCAGAATTCGATCCTATTCTACTTCGTCCAGTTGATGATCTTGAATTAACAGTACGCTCAGCAAATTGTTTGAAAGCCGAGCAAATTCAATATATCGGTGATTTAGTTCAGCGCACTGAAGTTGAGCTTCTTAAAACGCCTAATCTAGGTAAGAAGTCTCTAACTGAAATTAAAGACGTGCTAGCTTCACGTGGACTTTCTCTAGGTATGCGCCTAGAAAATTGGCCACCTGCAAGCTTAGCTGAATAATCTAAATCACTATATTAGTTTAGTTAGAAGGATAGGGTCATGCGCCATCGTAAGAGTGGTCGTCAATTAAACCGTAACAGTAGCCATCGTAAAGCGATGTTTAGCAATATGGCAGGTTCTTTGGTGAAACATGAAATCATCAAAACTACTTTGCCAAAAGCGAAAGAGTTACGTCGTGTAATTGAACCTTTAATCACACTGGCTAAGACTGACAGTGTAGCAAATCGCCGTTTAGCGTTTGCTCGCACGCGTGATAATGAAGTTGTTGGTAAATTATTCAGTGAAATCGGTCCACGTAACGCGGATCGTCCAGGTGGTTACACTCGTATTCTTAAGTGTGGCTTCCGTACTGGTGATAATGCACCAATGGCTTATATTGAACTAGTTGGTCGCCCAGCGACTAGCGAAGCAGTTCAAGAAGACGCACAGTCTGCAGAGTAAGTCTTAAAGAAACCTAAAAGCCGAGCTTATGCTCGGCTTTTTCTTGCCTAAAATTTGTCAAACTATATGAACCAGTAATTACCTTCTATTATGTGCATCGACTCATAGATTCTGAATCGATAGGTTGTTTTGACTGCTGTTTTAATAACTTAGCCTAGTTACCTTTACTTACCATTCATCCAAAATAGCCTATCCGGTTTTAGTTAAAGAGTATTTTCACTTTATATAGTGATTTACAGTTATTAATAATAGCACTTCGAATTTAACTACCATTAAGCAATCCCTAACGAAGTTTTTAGTGATTAGAGCTGCTCAGAAGATATATGGGGTCGCTCTCTTATCTATATACCGGTACTAAGAGCCTCATAGTAAAGCTAACCATTGGGGCCTTAGTAAACTCACTTCTCAAATAAAAATATAGCCCAATGAATTTAAATCTCAGCTTTTGACTATTTCAAATGATTTTAGTAACACGACTCTTAACTTATTGGTTGGCTTTTTCAGCATTGATGATCCAAATATGTCTCTACTGATCACTAGTTACCATAACTTTGACTTTAAATAGCTCTTTAAACCCCTCAATACAGGAGGTTTAGTTGTGTTTTTGAGCGTTTAGTTCAAATACTCAGCGAACAGCACATTATTTCAAGTTTTCTTCAAAAAAGGGTTGATCTGTTTTCGGATCTCCCTATAATGCGACCCCACTGAGACGGGAAACAGCAACGCATAGCGAGGCACGAACAACTCAGGGTGTTAAGTAAAACTTAGATTG
>NZ_JACJEK010000021.1:0-89050 GCF_014164015.1 Pseudoalteromonas sp. SR41-1 | reverse complement strand
CCGCCGTATACTTTTGCAAGTACGTTAGTGATTGCTGCAGTTAGTGTAGTTTTACCGTGGTCAACGTGGCCGATTGTACCAACGTTTACGTGCGGTTTTACGCGTTCAAACTTTTCTTTTGCCATGACGGAACCTATCAGTTTTGTGTATCTAAATTACATATGAAAATAATCCACCAAAGGTAGATTAAGTTAATCTTTTTCAAATAGTATTTTCTGACAGATAAAGGAAGTAATCAAGGAGATTCTTAGGACTGGTGCTGATAGGCAGAGTCGAACTGCCGACCTCACCCTTACCAAGGGTGCGCTCTACCAACTGAGCTATATCAGCAACACAAGAACTGGAGCGGGCAGCGGGAATCGAACCCGCATCATCAGCTTGGAAGGCTGAGGTAATAGCCATTATACGATGCCCGCATAAAAATCTGTTCTTAAACTACCTCTAACCGTCAAGAATAAAGTGGTGGAGGGAGCTGGATTCGAACCAGCGAAGGCTGAGCCGTCAGATTTACAGTCTGATCCCTTTGGCCGCTCGGGAACCCCTCCACGATAATTCTCTACTAATTCACTTCCGGTAAAAGGAAAGTGGTGCCGACTAACCGAGTCGAACGGTTGACCTACTGATTACAAGTCAGTTGCTCTACCAGCTGAGCTAAGTCGGCACTGCTTTAGTACGGGGCGAGATATTAGAGTAAGGTTTATTGGGATGCAACTATAAAATTAAAAAAAGTGTAAATTTTTAGTTTAAATGCTCAATATTCACGCGAAAACACGTTTTTTGCACTTTTTTATGTTGTTTTGCTTAGCTGGTGCCAGTAATTTAACCCCTTCATTACGAGTAATGAATCAAAAATACTTCCCTCAAATTGCTGTTGTAAAAGCAAGCCATAGCCACCAGCAAAAATTATTTGTACTTTTTGCTCTGTTTTTTTATCCGTTAAGTGCAACTTAGCTTGCTCAATTGCTCCAATGGTTGCCACTAAAGCACCATTTTTTAAACCATTAGGCGTATTTTCACCCAGTTCATTGGTAAATGGAGTTTTACCATCATCAAAAACACGTTGAGTATTTTGTGTAAGTGATGAGGTCATTAAATCAAGCCCAGGTAAAATCCAGCCACCTAAATGCAACCCTTCACTACTAAGCACATCAATTGTTGTCGCAGTACCCGCATCAACAACAATGCATGCTGTGTTTGGATATAACGTAAATCCAGCAATAAGCGCAAGCCACCTGTCTATGCCTAAGTTAGCTACATGCTCGTAAGCGCATACAAGATCTCCAAGCGTTTTGGTTACCTTGGCTTCAAAACAAATAATATTATTGCTAGCCGCTTGCGCGAGAATATCGTTTAGTAAATCACTGCGCCCTACACATGCATAAATCACTTCGGTTATTTGTAACCAAGGCAGGTTATTTATATCTGCCGGTTGTGCTTGCTCGTTATGCCACAACACAGCTTTTAATGATGTATTTCCTACGTCGATCAATAATCTCATAATTGCGCCTTTCTAAGGGAGACTTCCCCGCCGTAATAACTTTTTACTTCCCCGTCTTGGCGAATTCGTATTCCACCTTGTGCGTCAATACCTTCACATATTCCACGCCAACTTCGGTGCCCTGTGTTTAGTTCAACATATTCACCAGCAAACGCATTGAGCGAATTCCATTGCTCATACATAGCTTGCAAACCCGTTTGACGATACTGCGCTAAACGCTGCTCCAAATGATGAGTAAGAGAAGCCACAAGTTGGTTTTTATCAAGCTTTTGAGTATGTTGATTTAAGTCGGTCCACGCTTGGTCTATATGCTGACTAAAGCTCTCAGGCATTTGTAAATTAATACCGATACCAATCACTAACTGACAAGGTCCTTGCGGTTGTCCATCTAATTCAACCAATACACCTGCAAGTTTTTGCTTATTTATATAAATATCGTTAGGCCACTTAAGTTCTACGTCAACTTGGTATAACGCTTTAATAGCATCATAAACAGCTAGGCCTACCGCAATTGATACGCCCATTGCAGCTTGTAAGCCGTCATCTAAACGCCAAAAGTAACTGTAATACAAATTAGCGCCAAATGGGGATTGCCAAACACGGCCGCGTCTACCACGTCCTGCTTGCTGCATTTCAGCAACAATAACAGTGCCAGACTCAAGCGCTGTTTTGGCCTGTATACGGCGCATAAGCTCGCTGTTAGTCGAATCAATAATAGGGTGTACTTCTACATCGGCAGTATTTGCACCTAGCGCTTTGTAGTGCTGATCAATTTGCGTTTTATTTAAAAGGCCCACCTGACTATTCAAACAATAGCCTTTGCCAGTCACTTTAAAAATATCCAAGCCCATTTCTTGTAACGTTTTAATATGTTTACTTACCGCAGCTCGGCTAATACCTAGCTTTTCACCCAAGGCTTGACCAGATACAAACCCTCCTTGGTTGAGTGCATTTAAAATAGCGAGTTTGTTTCCATCAGGTGCTTTCATTACTTAGGCTCCGCGTTAATATGGCATTCGCTGCGTGCATCCATTAAACGTACTTCGTGCTCTAACATAATGTTGTAACGCGTATAAACAACTTGCTGAATGTGTTTAATCATTTTTATTAGGTCGCTGCCTTCACTATTTCCGTGATTAACAAGTACTAGAGCTTGGTGTTGATGCACTTCTATACCTGCCTCGCGGTGCCCTTTTAAACCACTTTGATCGATTAACCAACCTGCCGCGACCTTGTGATGACTTTGCCCATATTCGTAATGAGGTAAATCGGCAAATTGCTTTAATAGTTCAGCTAACTGCTGGTTGGTTATTATAGGGTTTTTAAAAAAGCTGCCCGCATTGGCAAGTGTATATGGGTTAGGTAATTTGCTATCACGCGTTTTTATAACCTGATCGAATACAGCTTGCGGGGTGATGCTTGAGAGCTGCTGCAAAGGGCCATAACTTAATGCTGGTTGCCATTTTTTTGGGAGCGCTAAGTGTACTTGCGTGATCACCGCTTTATTTTTAAGGGCATGTTTAAATATTGAATCTCTGTAAGCAAATTCACATTGCTCGTTATTTAATAAATGCATAGTGTTAGTGGTTATATCAAAGTACTCTACCAACTCAACAAATTTAGCTATCTCAACGCCATAAGCACCAATGTTTTGTACCGGCGATGCGCCAACAGTGCCCGGTATAAGTGCTAGATTTTCAAGCCCTGGTATATTTTTCTCTAATAAATAGCTAACTAGTTGATGCCAGTTTTCGCCTGCGGCAATACTTATTAGTGTGTCGCTCTCGCGCTCGGTAATTTTAATACCTTTTAAAGCTATTTTTATAACCGTACCCATGTAGTCATTTAAAAATACGGTATTACTGCCCTCGCCCAGCAAACAAAACGGGGCACTAAAATTTTGCGTTTTAAGTTGCTCAAGCTGAGTAATTTCAACAAAATTTTGGCATTGGCTGTTTAATGCGAATGTATGTAAGGAGTGTAATGAATGCGCCACAAAGCTCTCTAAAAATACCGGTAACTAATCGCAATAGTTTACCTCATCGTCGCAAATGTGGCACTAGATTGTAAAAATCACTCAACCCGCCGTGTCAATCGTGATATAAAACCAGCACTTTTTTATTTGTGTTCAGAGTAATGATGAAAATTAAACCTCTTTTTTTAAGCCTCGCTATGGCGGGTATGTGTTCGCAAGCAATGGCTAATGCGATTGACCAAAACTCGTATGCTAACCTTGATGATGTTGTTACTACTCACTTAAACCTTGATTTAGATGTCGATTTTGCCGACAAGCAGTTAGAAGGTTTTGTAGAGCATACTCTTCAGTGGAACAACAGCAAAAGTAGAACTCTCGTACTTGATACCCGCGACTTAGACATTGATAAAGTAATGTACAAAGATCAAAGCGGTAACTGGAAAAAAGCGACTTTTGATTTAGCTAAGCGAGATGACGTTAAAGGTTCAAAGCTTACTATTGTGTTTAAAAACCAAGCTGAAGTAGTTCGTATTTATTACAACAGTCGTCCAGAAGCTTCAGGCCTGCAATGGTTAACACCAGAGCAAACGGCAAGTAAAACGCATCCATTTATGTACAGCCAGTCGCAAGCAATTCATGCACGTAGTTGGATCCCAGTGCAAGATACACCCGCAATGCGTGTAACTTACTCTGCACGAATTCATACACCAAAAGATATACGTGCTGTAATGAGTGCCGATAACAAAGATGCGCTTTATAAAGATGGCGACTACATTTTTGATATGCCACAAGCAATTTCACCTTACCTAATTGCTATTGGCGCAGGTAACTTAGAATTTAAAGCAATGTCGCATCAAACAGGCATATTTGCTGAACCGACAATTTTAGATGCCTCTGTTGCTGAATTTGACGACACCCAAGCCATGATCGATAAAACAAACGCGATGTACGGCGAATATGCATGGGGTCGCTACGACTTATTAATGCTACCACCAAGTTTTCCGTTTGGTGGCATGGAAAACCCACGCTTATCATTTATTACTCCAACGGTTGTTGCCGGTGATAAAAGCTTAGTTAACCTTATTGCTCATGAGCTTGCTCATTCTTGGTCAGGTAACTTAGTAACTAACGCAACGTGGGAAGATTTATGGTTAAACGAAGGTTTTACCTCGTACGTTGAAAACCGCATTATGGAAGAAGTATTTGGCAGTGACCGTGCGGTTATGGAACAAGCACTTGATTCAGCGTCTTTACGCGCACAACTTAAAACAATTGATGCACCAGATACACGCCTTAATTTAAAACTTAACGGCCGCGACCCAGACGATGCATTCAGTTCAGTGCCTTACACTAAAGGTCAATTATTTTTAATTTACCTAGAAAACAAATATGGTCGCGATAAGTTTGACCCGTTTGTAAAAGCGTACTTTAAAGAGTTTTCGTTTAAATCACTTACTACCGCGCAATTTGTTACTTACTTAAAAGCTAACTTAATTGAAAAGTATCCTGGTGTTGTAAGCATGGATAAAGTAAACGAATGGATTTTTGAACCTGGATTACCAAATGATGCGCCAAACCCTACTTCTGATGCATTTGATAAAGTAGATACTGCAACAGCAGCATGGCTAAAAGGCGACACAACTGCAGCTCAACTGCCAACAGCTGATTGGTCTGTGCATGAGTGGCTACACTTTTTAAATAACTTACCACGTGATTTAAGCCAAGAGCACATGGTAGAGCTTGACTCAGAATTTAACCTAACACAGTCAACTAATGCCGAACGTGCATTTGCTTGGTTTATGCTAGCAGTAGGAAATGGTTATCAACCAATTTACCCTGCACTTGATAAGCACTTATCAGGTATTGGCCGTCGTAAATTAATTGTCCCATTATATAAATCCCTTATCACTAACGGTAAAAAAGAGTGGGCACAAAGCGTGTACTTAAAAGCACGCCCTGGGTATCACCCTCTTGCACAAGGTACTATTGACGCATTATTTGAATAAATAGCGTTAACTAGAAACTAAAAAGGGCCAAATTTGGCCCTTTTGTTTTGCTATTTTTCTACTTTGTCACTTTTTCTAAAAAAGCTTTACGCTCTGCAGTTGTGGCTTGTTGCCACCAAAAATCAAGCATTTGCGGCGCACTTGGCATGCCTTTACCTGTAATTGGTGCTATCGGCTTTATTGGCTGACTAGGACGAGAAGGTCCTGCAGGCATTGTATTTTGCATTACCGGTTTATTGCTTGCTAGCTGCGTGTTAGAAATAACACTTAAAGGCTTAGCAACAGCGCTACTTTTTGCTTTTAAACTAACTTGTGGTGCTTCTGCAAATACTTTTGCAGATACTGCATTTTCAGCACGATTAAACACTAAGGTATAATCTTTACCTGCTTCAACAGTTACACTTACCCAAAATGGTTCCGACTCCACAACTTCATGCGTGTCATAATCATCTTCATATAAATCGGTATATTTTAGCCTAAGCTGGTAAGTTCCTGGCGCAAGCTCTACATCATCAATACGGCTAAACAAAGAGCTTTCTAGCATTTTATCGCCCACTTGTAGTGGTACAATTTCTTCTGGAAAGTGAATATTTTCAGCATTAGCCGAAAAACTAAGTAGTAATGCAACTGCACTACTTATTAAAATTGGTTTAAGCATATTAACTCCTTTATTTGATTTCAGTTTGACACTGCTTTGAAAGTTTGTCATTAGTGAGCTTAAAATTCATAACACTTAATTAGGAACACACTATGAGCCAAGAGACTATTTTTACCAAAATAATTAATCGTGAAATTCCGGCCGACATTGTCTACGAAGATGAAGACACCCTCGCATTTAAAGATATAAATCCACAAGCGCCATTTCATGTGTTAATTATCCCCAAAAAAGCAATTGCTACTATAAATGATATAAATCCTGAAAACTCACATTTAGTAGGCAATTTATACGTTGTTGCGGCAAAATTAGCTAAGCAGCACAATTTTGCTGAGGACGGATACCGCGTGGTCATGAACTGTAACGAACATGGTGGACAAACCGTTTATCACATACATTTACATATGCTTGGCGGTAAAGAAATGGGATGGCCACCTTACCAAAATGTAAAAAAAGTAAATTAATTAAAAATTTTTATCTAACTATTCTGCTCAACCAATTAGTTACAAATGTTATGATTTTTCATGGTTATAAAGAATAAACAGTTACTTATTTGCAACATTTTATGTTTAAATAATCGTAAAATCGTATTTGTTATTGAGTGCTTCAGCGACTTTCTAATACAAAAGGTGCGGAAGTCGTGATAAACTTAAACAGTCAGCTTTATAAAAGAGTATAAAAACATGAGCAGTTCAGCCTTTTTGTTATTAGATCAAGAGCCAATTAACACTATTGGTATTAACGTTTTAGAACCTTTGTTAAAAACGCAAGGCCTTGACGTAACCACGGGTACTAATATTTTAGATATACCTGAAGGGACTCGACTTTTGTTTATCGAAACATCTAGCAAGGATGCATGGGGAAAACTAAAAGAACAACTAGTAAACCTACGTATTAAATGCGATATCATATTATTTAATCTAGACGAGAACCCTGAGCTTGCTAATCGTGCATTGTTGAGCGGTATTCGTGGCGTATTTTACACAACAGATAACGCCGATGTATTAATGAAAGGTATTCGTTTACTACTTGAAGATCAGCTTTGGTACCGTCGCGATATTATGTGTAATGCATTAAATCGTATGCTGCAATTTAATAAAGATGCGCTGCATAAACTAACCGAAGGGGATATTGAGCCTGTTAAACTTACTAAGCGAGAAAAAGCAATAATCTCACTAATGAGTAAAGGTTCGAAGAATAAAGAAATCGCTGAAGATTTAAGTATCAGTCCACACACAGTTAAAACACATTTATATAGCGCATTTAGAAAAACTAAATGTCGTAACCGTATTGAGCTCCTATCTTGGGCACAACAAAATATCCCTGATGAAATTCGTTAATCATATATTTAGTTTAAAATTAAAAACAGACACTTAGGTGTCTGTTTTTGTATGTGTTACACACTTATTTAATACCAATTTGATTGCCTAAGTAATCTGTTTTGATAATTGGTATAAGTGTATACTTTTGATAATCTTAGTTTAAAACTACTTTGCTGGAATATTAATGCTCGACTCTTTCACTCTTTATTTTGCCAGCATCGCCATCATGGTTGTAATGACCTTACTTAACTTTTTAACATGGCGAACAAACAAACAAATATCGGGCACGCTGCTATGCATTTTCTATCCCATATTGCTATTAGGCTCTGTTATTGGTTTTACGCTTGTTGGTGATACACATAATTTAGTGATTATTAGCGCTGCTAGTAGCATGATGTTTGCCGCATCAATAGTGCATTGTTTATCGCTCAGTCAGTTTTTAAATTATCACGGTATTGGTTTTAAATTACTTTGCTCAGTAACTGCTTTTTGCACTGTAATGCTTGGCTATTACACCTTTTTTGACCCATCTTTACACGAAAGAGTGATTGCATCCGATATACAGCACATAGCAGAAGCCGGCTTTTTACTCTTTATATTTATTAAGTACGCGCGCAAACCCTACCCTAATGGCAGCATTGTATACATAACCATTTTAACGCTTGTTGCTTTGAGCTTTATTGGCCGCTCGTTATTTATGGATAACATTGAACAAAAAAATCTTTTAGTAAACGGCTGGTTTAGCTCTTTGCTATTTTTAAATGGCGTAATTGCTCCCATGTTTTATGCTGCAGGTATGGCGTTATTATGTAATGAGCGCAGAGAGCAGCACCTCAATAAACTCGCCGATAAAGCACAAAAAGATTTAGAAATTCGCGGGCTCTTTTTATCAACAATAAGCCACGAAATTCGCACCCCACTAAACGGTATTTTAGGCAGTGCCCAACTTGTTATGAACCAAACAAGTGATACCCGCAATAAAGCCTATTGCGAGGCAATTATAAATTCTGCCGAATCACTTAACTTGTTGGTAGATAAGGTCCTTGATTACGCGAGCCTAGATCAGAGTGACGAAGCGCTTTACGAAGAAGATGTAGAATTTAAAACATGGCTTAATAATTTATGTTTATTACTAAGCCCAATGGCCGAGCAAAAGCAGCTAAAATTTGAGCTTATCTATAATATTCCTGAGCAAGCCTGTTATTACTGCGACCAACAAAAACTTAGACAAATAATTATTAATTTAGTCGGTAACGCTATTAAATTTACAGATCACGGAACCGTTAAAATTCAGGTTGATTTAGTATTAGAAAAACAACTTGAGCACACGATAAAAATTAGTGTCAAAGATTCAGGACCAGGTATAGAAAATGACGAGATAGCCTACTTAACAGAACCTTATGTACAAAGTAGCGCAGGAAAAGAAAAAGGCGGAACCGGCCTTGGTTTAGCTATTACTAGCCGCCTGCTTGAAAAGCTCAGTAGCCGACTCGAAATAGCCAGCCAGCTTGGTACTGGTAGTGTATTTAGCTTTACCGTTACTTTTACTTTAGGTGAATTAAGCCTTGTAGAGCAGCGCCATCAAACTAAAGATTACTTAACAGGTCTTGATGTATTACTGGTTGAAGATTTAGATTTAAATCAAAAAATTGCTATAGAATTTATGGCCGACGATGAACACAAAATTAAGCTCGCAAAAGATGGGAAAAGTGCCATAGAGCTCATGCAAGCTCACCACTTCGATGTTGTTTTGCTTGATATGAACCTACCTGATTTAACAGGCCAAGAAGTACTTAAACGTCTAAAACGCATTGATCATAAAAATCAACGAACGCCAGTACTCGCATTTACTGCAAGCCTTAGCCCTGACGAAGTAAAAGAGTATTTAGAATTAGGAATAAAAGACATTGTAGGCAAGCCTATTAAGCATGAAAAGCTTCGCCAAGCACTTAGTGACTCTCAATCTAATCAAACTGCGAGCATTGCAGTAGAGCTTATTGATACCTTGTATGACAAAACAGCGGCCGAAACACTTACCAGCTCATTTAGTGAAGATGAAGTGTCTTCAATTTATAATGAATTTGTGCTTTCAGCCCGCAACAAGCTAACTCGCTGTCAAAAGCTTATTGACCAACAACCAGAGCAATGCATTAAGCTTTTACATCGCCAAGCAAGTACCGCTCTGCAACTTGGTTTTAATCGCTATGGTATTGAGCTTAAAAAAATAGAGCGCCGTTTACTCGATAAAAAGCCACATAACGATATGCTTGATGAAGCGCTAGATCTGTGGCAACGCAGCTTAGAGCAATATTTAAAGTTTGTGCGAGGACAGTTAGAGTGAAATTAAAAAAGCGTTTAAGTTTTTTAAATTTTACTTTAGGTTAATCAAACCTCGCAACCTCTTCAAAGCTAAGCCCAGTAAAGCCATGGGCTTGCAAGGCACAAAATAGGTTTAAAGTAATATCTTTATCATTTACACGAGAGTCAAAAACGTAAGTGCCTTCAAATCGGTCTTCTGGCATTTTAAATATGCAGCTATGCTTTGGTAGTTTTTCTTTTTTGAACACCGCTTTTTGTAATCCGATATTTAAACTTGGCAGCATAAAAGTACTCATCTCAACATTTAATATACCCTCTATTTTTCGAGTGACATTATAAAAGTACCAATTATCATCACCGACATGGAAAGGCAGTAACTCTCCCGAATCTTCAAAAATCTCTGCCAATTCATTTGCTACATGATCCCTTATAGCAAGACCCTGTAAATTTATTGCTGTCATATCACCTATCGGCGTCTCTTTTTCATTATTATAATGGGCACTAAAATTTATCAGTGTAGACTCTTTTGTAGAAGTATTAGGTTTCCATAACTCAGATTCACATAAAGTTTCATCATCAGGAAATATGACTCGATAATGATTCACGTCAGGTGTGATTTTATAAATGACTTTACTCATTAATATTGAAACGTCCTTTTTGGCATGAATTTTATTTTTAACCCCTTCCATATTTATCATCAAATCGCTCTATATCGCTTTCATCAAGTACAGTACCGGTTTGCACTTCAATGACAATTAACGGGTCTTTTTGATTATTAGCCAAACTATGAATTTGCTTAGCCGCGATATAACACGATTGGTCATGCGTTAGCGTATACGCTTGCTCATTAATACACACATCTGCAATACCCGAAACCACAACCCAATGTTCAGCACGATGCTGATGGCGCTGCGTCGAAAGCTTAGCACCGCTGTTAACAGTAATTTTTTTAACTTTAAAGCCAGTGCCTTCAACCAAAGTACGGTAATTCCCCCATGGGCGAAAAACCACTTGATGATGGTTAAGTTTATCAGCCTGTGTTGTAGCAATTTGCTTAAGCAACAAAGGCAGAGAATCTAGCTCATTTTGGTTTGCAATTAACGTGGCATCATGAGTATGAATAATTGCTAAATTGCTAACTCCAAGCGTAGCAATAGTGTGTTCAGCCTCGTTAATAACTAAGTTATTAGTGCTTTTTTGAGCCATATAATTAGCATTTAAGCTATTACCGTTTTCATCTTTTTTTGTAAGCGCATCAAGGGATGAAAAACTACCTACATCACTCCATTTTAAATCAACAGGCATAACAACTACGTTATTACTGCGCTCTAAAATGGCGTAATCAATTGAATCGCTTGGGCAGTGTTCAAGCGCACTGTTGCTTGGGCGGGTAAACTCTAAATCTTTAGTAAATTGCGCCGCTGCAGCGACACTCGTTGCTATTTTTGGCGCAAACCGTTCGAGCTCTTTTAAATAGGCTGCAGGGGTAAATAAAAACATGCCGCTATTCCAGCTATAACCACCTTGAGCTAAATAGCGGTTCGCTGTATCTACGTCAGGCTTTTCTTTAAATTGTGCAACATCGTAACAACCCGTTCCAACAATAGCCGCGCCTTGTTTTATATAACCATAGCCAGTATGAGGCTCTGTAGGAGTAATCGAAAACGTCACTAGCTTTCCTTGCTCAGCAAGTTTTACAACTTCAGGGAGCTTAGCCGTTAATACATCAAAGTTTTCAATATGATGATCGGCAGGCATCACTAATAGCGGGCCGGTAATCCCATTTTGCAGTGCATAGTGGGCGGCTAATGCGATGGCAGGAGCGGTATTTTTACCTTTGGGTTCGAGTAATAATGCACTAGGAATTGAGCTTTCAGCCTGCTCGGCGGCAATAAATCGGTGCTGCTCGTTACACACTAAAATAGTATTATCAAACAACTCATTAGAAACACGCGCCAATGTACTTTGCAGTAATGACGTGTTTTCACTAAGTAGTGGTAAAAATTGTTTAGGCATTGCTTGGCGAGAGAGCGGCCACAAGCGAGAGCCTATGCCACCTGCTAAAATTACAGGAGTGATTAAAGTGTTCATAATGTACATTAGCCGCCAACAAAAATATCAGCGACTATTTTAACACTTTATTGGCTCTGCGCTAAATTAACGTGTTTATATTAATGTAAAAGAGTCTGCATCTAAATAGGCAGGAAACGCTGCTTTAAACTCATCCAGTGGCGCTTTTTCAAGCGTGATAGTAACTAGTTGCTCAGTGTTATCTTGCGCTTTAGTTAACGCATCACCTTTGAAGTCGTATACTGCCGTACCGCCATTGTGCGCCACACCATTACCGTCGTCACCCACACGATTAACACCTACTACGTAACACAGGTTTTCCATTGCACGCGCCATAAGTAACGTATCCCAAATATGGCGGCGTACAGCCGGCCAATTTGCTACGTTTATCATTACATCGTAGTCGTTATTATTACGTTGAAATACCGGAAAGCGCAGGTCATAGCATACTTGCGGTAATAGTTTAAAACCATTGATTTCAAAAACTTTGCGCGCTTGCCCTGCTACAACATAATCGCCCTCGCTTCCTAAGCGAAATAAATGGCGCTTATCGTAATAACTCACCTCACCATCGGGTTTTACCCAATAAAACCGATTCGCTTTTTTATCGCCTTGTGCAACAAGTACCGAACCGGAAATAACCGCATTATGTTTATGAGCCTGCGCCTTTAACCACGTCAGTACTTTACCGTTTTCAGGCTCTGCACAATCTAAATTAATGGCAAAGCCAGTCGAGAATGTTTCGGGCAGTAAAATAAGATCGGGCTGATGCGTAATTGCTTCAAGCTGCTTATTAAACATGGCTAAATTAGCATCTTTATCAAGCCAATAAAGCGAGCTTTGCAATGCTGTAATGGTTAAAGTTGACATAATATTTGCGCAGCCTCTATGAGAGTGTTGTCGTTTTTAGCAAAGCATAAACGAATTACTTTGTCGGTTGGTGGATTTTGATAAAAAACACTTAACGGAATAGCCGCAACACCGGCTTGCTCAACTAACCAATGGCAAAATTCAACATCGTTTAAATCCGATACATCGCTGTAATCTAACAATAAAAAGTAAGTTCCTTGGCTAGGTAAAATTTTAAAACGGCTGTTAATTAAATGACTCGCTAATAAGTCGCGTTTTTGCTGATAAAACCCGCTTAGCTCATCTATATGCTCACCTTGCTGCTCGAGCATATCGGCAAGCGCATGCTGTGCGGGGGTAAAACTTGAAAACGTAACGTACTGATGAATTTTTCTAAATTCGACAGCTAAATCGGCAGGTGCAATACAGTACCCCATTTTCCAGCCCGTGCTGTGAAACGTTTTACCAAAACTCGATACAACAAAGCTTTTGGCAAATAATTCATCATCGCGTAATACGCTTAAATGCGGTTGTTCATCAAACGTAATGTGCTCATATACCTCATCGCTTATTACATACAAATTGTGAGTACCAACTAACTCTTTAAGCGCTTTTATATCTTGTGGCTGTAATATTTTACCGCTTGGGTTATGAGGCGTATTAATAATAATTGCACGGGTATTTTTAGTAATAGCTTGGCTTACTACTTGCCAATCAATAGTGTAATTTGGCGCACTTAAAGCAATGTGTACCGACTTTCCACCAGCGAGTTCAATTGCCGGTTGGTAAGAGTCATATGCAGGGTCAAATACAATCACTTCATCATTTGGGCGTACAATTGTTTGAATAGCCACAAACAATGCCTCTGTTGCACCCGAGGTAACAGTCACTTGATCAGCTGCGTTTATATCAGCTGCATATTCGCGCTTTGCTAAATCAGCAATTTGTTGCTGTAATCGTGGTACACCACTTGAAGGTGAATATTGATTAACGCCCTGCTGCACATAATAATTTAACTGCGTTTTTAAAAGATCAGGAGCATCAAACTCAGGAAAGCCTTGAGAGAGATTAATTGCCGAAAACTCATTAGCCAACCCACTCATTTGGCTAAATATACTAACGCCTAAATTTGGTAATTTACTTTCAAACACGTGATGCCCTTAATGATGGTTTTGCGCTTAAAGCGATGCTATCATTGCTTAAAACAGAAGTATAGCCGTCTAAAAACAATTAACTTTACGCTCATTAGTGAGGAATGTATGCAAAACAATACCGCTATTTCACAACTTATTGAAGCCGGAAAATGGGTTAGCCAAAAAGGCTGGGTACCCGCAACAGGCGGAAACTTTTCAGCTCGTACTAGCACTGGCTTTGTTGTTACAGCAAGTGGGCACGATAAAGGCTCACTGACGCAAGAGCATTTTTTGCAATTAGATCACCAAGGCGAGCGCCTAGCAGGAGCTGTAAAACCATCGGCAGAAACACAATTACACCTAAGTTTGTATCAGCTAATACCTGATGCGCAGTGTGTTTTGCATACTCACTCTGTAGCCGCTACCGTACTGTCGCAAATTACCCAAGGGCATCAGCTTGATTTAACAGGCTATGAAATGCAAAAAGCACTGAGCGGCTTTACTTCGCATTTAGAAACGCTGAGCATTCCTATTTTCGATAACGATCAAGATATTGATCGATTAAGCCTACTGGTCAGTGACCATCATTTACACACGCCTATAGAGCACGGCGTACTGATACGTGGTCATGGTTTATATGCGGTAGGACGTAATATTGATGAAGTTCGTCGCCACCTAGAAGCCTTAGAGTTTTTATTTAGCTGCGAACTAGAGCGCCTAAAAATAATAGGTATTCAAGCGGGAGTAACTAAATGATTAAAGCCATTTTAACCGACATCGAAGGCACAATAACCCGTATCTCGTTTGTTAAAGAGGTGTTGTTTCCTTACGCAGCAAAACAGTTACCTACCTTTGTACGTGCCAATGCTAATAAGCCAGATGTAGCTGAGCAAATTAGTGCCGTAAAAGCCCTTATCGAAAAGCCAAACGCCGATATTGAAGAAGTCATTAGCACTTTACTTACCTGGATTGATGAAGATAAAAAAATCACTCCACTTAAGCAGTTACAAGGCTTGATTTGGCAAACAGGGTATGAACACGGTGATTTTAAAGGTCATTTATACCCAGATGCATTTGATTTTTTACAAGCTCAGTACAACAACGATATAGCTTTATATGTGTATTCGTCAGGGTCAGTAAAAGCGCAGCAGCTACTTTTTAAATACAGTGATTATGGTGACATTCGCAGCTTGTTTACTGACTTTTTTGACACCAAAGTTGGCGCAAAACAAGAGCAAATGGCCTATAACACCATTGTTGAGCTGTTACCGTTTAAAGCAGCAGAAATACTCTTTTTAAGTGATGTAGCCAGTGAGCTTGATGCCGCGCAAGCTGCGGGCTTAAAAACACTACATTTAATTCGTGATGGGCAAGCAAGCACTAAAGCACACCCTTATATTAATGACTTTAGCCAATTTAAATTGGAGCAATTAGTATGAGCCAATTAACAATATATGCTGACAACGATGCAAGCAAAGCACTTGTAAGCACATCAAATGCTGATGATATTACAAAGCAACTAGCTAAAGTAAACGTACGTTTTGAACAGTGGCAAGCAAATGCAGATATTAATGAGCACACCACCCACGAGCAAATTATTAGTGCGTACAAAAACGATATAGATCGGTTAAAAACCGAAAATGGCTATCAAACAGTAGACGTTATATCTCTAGCTAAAGGTAATCTTGGCGCATCAGAGCTGCGCAAAAAGTTTTTATTTGAACATACTCATAGTGAAGACGAAGTACGTTTTTTTGTAAAAGGCCAAGGGCTATTTTGCCTGCATTTAGGCAATAAGGTTTACCAGGTACTTTGCCAACAAGGCGATTTAATTTCAGTGCCTGAACTTACCCCGCATTGGTTTGATATGGGAAGCGACCCTGAGTTTACTGCCATTCGCTTATTTAACAATACAGAAGGCTGGGTGGCAAAAAGCACTGCCTCGTCTATTGCAGAGCAATTTCCGCTATTATCGTAAGTTAGCCATTCAAAACCTTGGTCCACACTGATAAACATAACGTGGACCAAAACATCGCGAAGCTACTTAAGCTTTATGAGATCGCCATTTTCAACCTGACTTTGGTTATACACACCTGTATCTAACACCCATCCTGTGACCAGTTTTGCCGGCGTTATATCAAATGCAGGGTTATATACATTAGCATTGATGGGCGCCCATAAAGCCTCGCCAAAGCTACCGCTAACTCCGCGCACTTCTTGAGGATTACGTTGCTCTATTTCTATATCATTACCACAAGCGGTGTTGGTATCAAGCGTGGTAATAGGCGCAACGACATAAAATGGAATGTTATGAAAATACGCAAGTACGGCTAAATTATAGGTGCCCACTTTATTAGCAAAATCACCATTGGCAGCAATACGATCAGCCCCTACTACTATTTTATCCACCTTACCTGCAGCCATTAAACTTGCCGCCATATTATCGCAAATTAATGTGTACGGAATTTTCCAGCGCTCAAGCTCAAAGGCAGTTAAGCGACCGCCTTGTAATAATGGTCGTGTTTCATCAACCCACACATGTACGTTGCCATATTTTTGCTGCGCTTTGTAAATAACACCTAGTGCAGTACCAATACCAGCGGTTGCAAGCGCCCCTGTATTACAATGAGTTAATATGTTGTCGCCACTATTTATAAGCTCGGCACCACGATTTGCCATTCGTTCACACAGCTCAATATCTTCAATAAACAACCGCTCAGCAGTACTAACAATACCGGCAACATAATCGCTTTGCGTTAAAGCTTTTCGCAATGCCGCCATACAATGCATTAAATTAACCGCCGTTGGACGAGTGGCTTCTAGTTCATTGATTGCTTTTTCAAGCTCACTTTTCACTAACCCTTGCTCAGCTAAATACGCCACTAACAAGCTCGCGCCTAAGCCAATTAGTGGGGCTCCACGCACTTTTAAGTTAATGATCAGCTCTTTCATGGTTTCTACATCATGGCACTGATGCCATACCTGCTGGTGAGGTAGTAAATATTGGTCGAGCACACTAAGCGACCCGTTTTCATATTTTAAACTGCTTGCGATTAAGTTTTGCATAATGCTTAAGGTATTAAAAATGCGTAACGTTATTTTACACCACTTTGAATAACTCTCAAGTTAGACTTGTAGACATCTAAACATTTAAAAGTATAGAATGCTTAAAAGCTGATTTTTGAGATTTAAACCATGACTAACTATGTTGCTTTTAATGCACAGCGCGCTATCGATTACGTATCGACATTAATTGAATCTAAACAATGTAATTTTTTTGATTCCGGACAAACCTTATCGGCATATGAGTTTGGTGATGGCAATCTTAATTTAGTATTTAGAATTACTGATGAGCAAAACAATAGTGTTATTTTAAAGCAAGCTCTGCCTTACGCGCGTTGCGTGGGTGAGTCGTGGCCATTAACGCTTGATAGAGCCCGTATAGAAGCACAAGTTTTACTTAACCATGGTGCTATTTGCCCTACTTATACTGCTAATGTTTTACATTATAGTGAAATGCAAGCGCTGACTATTTTAGAAGATTTAGGTAATTTACAAATATTGCGTACTGCACAAAATAATGCAGAGCAATTCCCTAAATTAGCGCAGCACGTAGCGACCTACTTAAGCCACACCGGCTTTTATAATTCAGATTTTTACTTAACCGCGCAAACTAAAAAAGCACTCGTTAGCCAATTTACTAATCCTGAGCTTTGCCAAATCACTGAAGACTTATTTTTTAGCGATCCGTACATTGAGCACGAACGCAATAACTACCCAAAGCAACTACAAAACGAAGTTGACGCAATACAAAAAAACAACGCATTGAAGTTAGAAATAGCAAAACTAAAAGCTAATTTTTTATCTAACCCGCAAACATTACTTCATGGTGATATGCACAGCGGTAGCATTTTTGTTGATTGTAATAATACAAAGATGATTGACCCAGAGTTTGGCTTTTTTGGGCCTATTGGGTTCGATATTGGCTCTTTTATTGGTAATTTGCTATTGAATTACTGCGCACAAGCAGGGCATATTGATGACTTTGTAGCACGTCGTAATTACCAAACACATTTACTTAGCTGTATCGTAGACACCTATAGTTTATTTGAGCAGCAATGGCTTGAATTAATACGCACTAAAACAACAGATGAATCACTAGCGCCAGTAGGCTATGCGCAATACTTTATGAAAAACGTATTGCAAGATGCTGTTGGTTACTGTGGTGCTGAGTTAATTAGGCGTACTATTGGGCTTGCGCACGTAAGCGATATAGATAGTATTAGTGATGACAATGCGCGCCTTACAGTGCAAAAACAAACATTAGCACTAGGCGAGCAACTTATTTTAAATGCACAAACATGCAACAACAAAGAAGCATTCTTTAGTTTATTAATAAGCCAATTAAACTAACAAGCATTAAAAAAGGCGCTATAAGCGCCTTCTAGTTAGTTAAAACTTACTTGTAGTTTTCATAAATTTTATCAAGCGGCTCTGAAAGCCCACTTTCTTGCACTATACGTACATGCTTACGAGCCAACTCTCGTGCACTTGTTACACCGCATGAGTGAGCAATTAAACCGGCTCCGTAATGAATGTATTTATTATAGTTAGCTACTCGTTGCGCTTTATCAGCTACATTTAAGCCGCGTTGCAAACGCTCGTTATGCGTAGTGATCCCGGTTGGACAGGTATCTTTATTACATTGCATTGCCTGAATACAGCCCAGTGCAAACATATGACCACGAGCCGATACAACAAAATCAGCACCAAGCGCCAATGCCCATGCAACCTTTGAAGGAACGATTAATTTACCCGATGCAATAATTTTCACGCGATCTCGAAGCCCGTGCTTTTCAAGCATATTAACTACAAGCGGCAAGCTTTCGCGAAGAGGTAAACCCACCGAATCCATAAGCGGCTGCGGTGCAGCCCCCGTACCACCATCAGCACTATCAATTGTTATAAAATCGGGTGCCGACTCAATGCCACGATGATTTATTTCTGCAAATAACGTTTCTAACCAGGTGTAATCACCAATAACGGCTTTAAAGCCTGTTGGTTTTCCTGTGGCATTACGTACAGTGGCAATCATATCGAGAATGTCGGCTGGGTTTTTGATTTCAGGGTGTCCATTTGGGCTAATCGAATCTTGCCCTTCTGGAATACCCCTAATTTTAGCTATTTCGGCGTTAACTTTGCGCCCTGGTAACATACCGCCTTTACCTGGTTTTGCACCTTGGCTCATTTTTAGCTCGAACATTTTGACTTGTTCGTGAGCTGCTATTTCTTTAAGTTTTTCGGTGCTTAAGTTTCCATGCTCGTCTCGGGCACCATATTTAGCTGTACCAATTTGAAATACCAAATCGGCGCCACCTTCAAGGTGGTAAGGGCTTAAGCCCCCTTCACCTGTGTTCATCCAGCAACCCGCTAATTTAGCACCTTTTGATAAAGCGCGCACAGCAGGCTTTGAAAGCGCACCAAAGCTCATGCCCGACACATTAAATAACGAATTAGTGGTGTAAGGTGTTTTACAATACGGACCTAAAGTAACATTACTCGGGTCGAGTGCTTCTTCATCTAAAGTAGGAAAAGCACAGTTCATAAACATAACCGTACCCGTCACTTCTAAGCTTTGTGTTGAACCAAATGCAGCGGTGCGATCGACATCTTTTGCTGCACGGTAAACCCAACTGCGCTCAGCGCGGTTAAATGGCATTTCTTCTCGATCGAGGGCAAAAAAGTATTGTCTGAAAAATTCACCTTGGCGTTCAAAAAAATATCGAAAGCGGCCAATTACTGGGTAGTTACGCCTAATAGCATGTTTTGTTTGTGTTATATCGCGAAAGTAAAAAATAATAACAGTAAGCACAATTAACCCAAGTGCGATAATAAAAATACTCGCAAATACGTCAATACTAAACATAATGAAATTGCTCATCTAAGGCCCCTTGATGGCTATATTTTTAGATAATACCTATTGCGTAGTATGTGAATATTTTGACGATTGGAGTCGCTAAAATAAACTACATTACTAGGTCTGTGGTATAAAAAAGGTGTTGCGGTCAAAATGACACAACACCTTTGTTTGTTCAAGGTTTATAAGCCCTACAAAGCTAATTTTGCAGCTTAGTTAACTCATTTTTTATATATAAACGTACCTGTGTTTCTAATACTGACAAGGGCACTGAACCATGGCGAAGAACCTGATGGTGAAATTCGCGAATATCAAAATTTGGTCCAAGCGCTTGCTCTGCTTCAACACGTAAACGTTTAATAGTTAACTCACCAATTTTGTATGACAGTGCCTGAGCTGGCCAAGATATATAACGGTCAGTTTCTGTTTTAACATTATGCAGCGAAAGCGCGGTGTTCTCGCTCATAAAGTTCATAGCTCGCTCGCGGCTCCAGCCATACATGTGCATCCCTGTATCAACAACCAAACGTGCTGCTCGCCACATTTCATAAGTTAAGCGACCAAAACGGCTATATGGGTCTTGATAAAAGCCTGCCTCTAAACCTAAATATTCAGAGTAAAGCCCCCAACCTTCGCCAAATGCCGAAAGGTAAGCATCACGACGATAGCTCGGCAAATTTTCAAGCTCTGCATTAAGTGATATTTGTAAATGATGACCTGGCACTGCTTCGTGCAATGTTAATGCTTCTAAAACATACAAAGGGCGCTTATCTAAAGCGTAAGTATTTACCCAGTAGTATCCAGCTTCATCATCTCGATTAGAGCCAGAATACCGACCTGTTGTGTATTTAGGGGCAATACTTGCGGGTACCGGTGCCACGCCATAAGGTTTGCGCGGTAAGGTATGAAATAACTTAGGCAGCTGTGCATCCATTTTTTTAGCAATGTAAGATGCTTCTTTTAAAAGTTGCTCAGGTGTTGTTGCGTAAAACTGTGGGTCGGTACGTAAAAAGTGAATAAACTCAGCAAATGAGCCTTTAAAACCAACTTCTTTTATTACAGCTTCCATTTCACCTCGAATGCGAGCAACTTCTTTTAAGCCTAGCTGGTGGATCTCTTTTGGTGTCATGTCGGTAGTGGTGTAATGCTTAGCACGATTTTTATAAAAAGCTTTGCCATTAGGGGTTTCTGAAATACCAATACTTGTGCGGGCGCCCGGTTGGTATTGCTCAGTAAAAAACGTTAAGTAGCTTTTATATGCTGGTATTACTTTATTTTTTAAAACAACTTTAGCTCGCTGTTGAAGTGCATAAAAGTCACTCTCACTTAAACTGGCAGTGTTAGCTAAAAACGGTTTATAAAATTCTGATTGAGTTACATCATCAACAATATAAGTACTTATGGAGTCTTCGTATCCTTCTAACACTGCTTTTGGTTGGGTGAGACCTGTTTCGAGCCCTTTTTTCATCCAATATATATTTTGCCCAAAAAAGCGGGGGATTTGTGCTAAACGTGCAAGGTATGTCTCTAAATCTTGCTCTTTTTTATATTGAGAACTGTTAACGATGTACGACAGACCGGAGTGAAAACCATACTCAGATGTAAGCGGCATGTAATGCGCATTAAACACATATTCGTCAACGCTATTTTGCACCTGAGCACGAATAATACTTAAGTTAATTTGATTTTCGTCACTAAGCTTAGTTGCATCTACGGCATCTAAGTCTGCTAATAATTGAGTATTACTTTTGTACTGCTTTGCTAAAAATTCTGGCGATAAATTGGCAAGTAAATAGCCATCAACCCCTTTTGAACTGCTATAAGGATTTATACTTTCTCTATATTGAACAATAGATTGTGCTACTTGAGTAAACTGCTCATCCGCATTGGGTGTGGTTATTTGACATGCACTTAACGAACATAAAGCAGTTATGCCAAGAAGCGTTTGGCGAAGCGTTTTTGGTAAAAAAAGATTCATTATTATTTAACTTGATGATGCAATAGATTGCATAAAACTATCGTAGGCTAAAGAAATAGCAAGTAAATGAGACAAACTAGCATATTGAAATAATGCTACATACGTTAACAGAAGTAAAAACCAGCCGAATTGATGAGAAAAACAGCGATTGGGCTGCTAAAGTAAAATTTAAGTTCCCTAACTATCGTTTTTGCTTTTAAATAGCGCGGATAATGATTACTGTATAAAAAAATAATAAAAAGCTCGGACGCATAACCGCCTCATGGAATGAGATATTTTAAAATTTGCACTTATGCGTACTTAGTTGGTATTTAAAATGATGTTCCATGATTCCATGGCTATTGCACAAGAGAAGATGACTAAAGTGTGTGTGTTTTTAGAGCGCTATGCACTTTCTCCTACGCCGCTCAATTATCAAGTTGTTTATACCTATACTAGCCAAACTAACCTTGAGCTGAACAAAGCCTTAGACCGCGCTATTGCGGTTGAAGATAATATAGACAGTGTTTTAATTGAACAGCTCCATGCTGAATTTTTAAATACCGGTCACACAGAGCAAGTCAACATGATTCAAAATGTTGATGGTGTTATAAGTTCACTTTCTCAAAACTCTCAAGCTACTGAAAAACAGATAATTCGCTTTGCGGGTCAGGTGAGCGAATGCGTACATTCACTAGATGAGAACAACATAGAACAAAGCCGTCAAGCGCTTGAAGTACTTCATAATCAAACCGCCGAATTACTAAATCAACACAAGCAATTTAAGCAAGAACTAAGTAAAGCCAAACAACTACACGAAAAAACAAAAAAGCAGCTAAATCAACTTCGTAAACAACATATTATTGATAGCCAAACAGGGCTTTATAAACGCCATTATTTAACGCAACAAACTCAAGTATGGACTAATCAAAAAAAGTCTATTTGCGCCATTGCGATTCAAATAGATAACCTTGATCACTTTACTGAAAATTACGGTGATATAATTGGTGAAGTTATTTTGAATAAAGTAGCTAAACAAGTGCAAAAATATGTTTTTCAAAGTGGCTTGCCTGGCCGCACAGCTAAAGATCAATTTACTGTTTTACTCGCCGATATAGACCCAGAAACAGCCAATGTTATAGCTGAAAAAGTCCGAAATGGAGTCGAAAAGCTTCGCTTTGTTAGTTCAAAAACAGGGATTAAGTTACCTAGTATTGGCTTATCTCTAGGAATTGCTCAACATCTACAAGAAGATGATTTTAACCAGTTAGCTAAAAAAGCGTCTCATGCGGCTTTTAAAGCGCGGTCATTAGGGCAAAGTAGCTACACTGCAGGGCAATAAATTACCTGATAAATCATATTCAAATTGCACCTACTGCGTACAATAAAGTACACTAACCTCTATTGTCACGATAGAGATTAGTCATGAACGAAACCGAACAAAAGACCACGCATTTTGGTTATAAAACAGTAGCCGAGGGCGATAAAGCTTCTATGGTTGCTGATGTATTTCACTCAGTAGCTGCAAAATACGATGTAATGAATGATTTAATGTCTTTTGGTGTGCATCGTTTATGGAAACGTCAAACTATTGCAAGCTCAGGTGTTCGTAAAGGCCATCATGTACTCGATTTAGCCGGCGGCACTGGCGACTTAACGGCAAAATTTAGTCAACTAGTTGGCGAGACCGGTCAAGTTGTTTTGGGCGATATAAATTCATCTATGCTTAAGGTTGGTCGTGAAAAACTACACAATCTTGGCTTAGTAGGCAATATTGACTACGTACAAATGAATGCTGAAATGCTGCCATTTCCAGATAATAGCTTTGATGTGATCACTATTGCCTTTGGCTTACGTAACGTTACCGATAAAGACAAAGCATTACGCTCTATGTACCGTATTTTAAAGCCAGGTGGCAGATTACTTGTTTTAGAGTTTTCAAAACCAGAGCATGACGTACTTAGTAAAGCTTACGATTTTTACTCATTTAATTTATTGCCAACAATGGGTAAGCTAGTTGCTAACGACAGTGAATCGTACAAGTATTTAGCTGAGTCTATTCGTATGCATCCAGATCAAGACACATTAAAAGCGATGATGGAAGATGCGGGCTTTGAACAAACAACATACCAAAACCTCACAGGCGGAATTGTTGCACTGCATCGTGGTTTTAAATATTAAGGCTAGCAGTTATGGCGCTTGAAAAAATAACAAAAAGCAATAATGGTGCAATGTCATCTGAGTTTTTTATGTTACCTAATTTTGTACTTTCGCTTATTGAGCGTGTACTAAATCAAGCGCTTAGCCTTGACCCACAATTATCTCAAAAGCTAAACGCCGTTAAACATAAGCGCTTAGTGGTTGAAATAAGAGATTGGCAACAAAGCATCCAACTCGTTTATAGTGCTGATCAATTACACTTATACAGTGCCCAAAGTAACGAAAACGCAGATTGTATGATCAGCGCAGATATAGAAACACTTTTAGCGCTCAAAAACCCTGCAATGCTTACCCAATTAATTCGCCAAGATAAGCTCGACTTACAAGGCGATTTAAATATTGCGCAAACTTATAGCAATGCATTTTCAGGTATTGATATTGATTGGCCTGAACAACTTTCTAAATACATTGGCGATGCACCCGCTCAGCAGTTATACCTGCACTTAAAAGAACTAAAACAAAAGAGCAGCAAAACCAATACTAAAATAAGTACCATGCTTACAAGTTTATGCCAAGATGAGCTCGCAATTACTATTCATCCATTAGAACTTGAGCAATTTAAACAAAAAAATAGAGAACTCAAAGGACAAGTCGCTGCCGTTGAGCAACGCATTAACGCCCTCTTAAATTCTTTTTTACCTTCAAACACCCGCTAAGGATTTTTTGTGTCGACTGCACGTTTGTATAACATCACCAAAACGTTACTTAGCTATGGACTAGACGAGCTAATTCCAAAGCATAAAGTGCCTTGGTTTGGTAAAATAGCCCGTGGTAGTTTATTTTGGCTGCGTAATCAGCACAAAGAAAAACCGGCGGGGCTACGTTTACGTTTAGCATTACAAGAGCTGGGTCCTGTTTGGATCAAATTTGGTCAAATGCTCTCTACTCGTCGTGATTTACTCCCTCATGATATCGCTTTAGAGCTTGCGTTTTTGCAAGATCAAGTTCAACCATTTGAAGGCGAACTTGCACAAAAAATAATAGAAAAAGCGCTCGAAATTAACGATATAAGTGAATTATTTAGTGAGTTTTCACAAACTCCACTGGCCTCTGCATCTATAGCGCAAGTACATACAGCAAAACTTATTGATGAGCAGAGTATTGAGCAAGATGTCGTAATTAAGGTTATTAGACCCAATATTTATGAGCAAATTAATGCCGATTTAGCGTTAATGGAAAAGCTCGCAAAGGTACTTGCAAAAGTACATAACGAATCAAAACGCCTGCGTCCTGTAGAAGTAGTTAAAGAATATAAGAAAACACTCCTAGACGAGCTCGACTTAATGCGAGAAGGTGCCAACGGCATTCAACTAAAACGCAATTTTGAAGGCTCTGATTCATTATACATCCCTGCAGTTTACAGTGATTACAGCCGTAGCAATGTGCTGGTGATGGAGCGTATTTACGGCATACCCGTCTCTGATACCGATGCACTTATGGCGCAAAACACTAATATGAAATTACTTGCTGAGCGTGGCGTAGAAGTGTTTTTTACGCAGGTGTTTAGAGACAGTTTTTTTCATGCCGACATGCATCCGGGTAATATTTTCGTCTCTCGAGAGCACCCTGAAAACCCAATGTATATCGGTATTGATTGCGGTATTGTTGGTACGTTAAGCAAAGAAGATAAACGCTATTTAGCTGAAAACTTTATCGCCTTTTTTAATCGTGATTATCGCCAAGTTGCACAACTACACGTTGATTCTGGTTGGGTACCACCAGATACTAGCATTGAAGAATTTGAATTTGCGATTCGCACAGTTTGCGAGCCTATATTTAATAAACCTTTGGCTGAAATTTCATTTGGGCACGTACTCGTAAATCTATTTAATACTGCACGTCGTTTTAACATGCAGGTACAGCCGCAATTAGTATTACTACAAAAAACTTTATTATACGTTGAAGGATTGGGGCGTCAGCTATACCCACAACTCGACTTATGGAAAACAGCTAAGCCCTTTTTAGAAGACTGGGTAAAGCAACAAGTTGGACCGCTATCAGTACTGAAGCAAATGTATGCTAACTTGCCATTTTGGGCTGAAAAAATGCCCGAGTTACCGGATCTAATTTACCAAAATTTAAAGCGTGCACCACACATTCAACCGCAAGAACAAAAGGTATCTCATAAACCTTTAATATTGAGTTTATTTGGTAGTGCTACAATGATTATGGCAACACTTTGTTATTTACAGCACGATTTAATAGCTGCAAGTCTTGCAATAAGCTTATCGGCTATTAGCTTTATAGCGGCATGGCGCAGCGCATAAACTGGGTGCTATTTGCGCTAGTGAGCGTATAATTAGTATTTAAAATAAACATTTAACCGTTTTATATATTGGAGAAAACCATGGGTTTTGGTGGTATTAGTATTTGGCAATTATTAATTGTTTTAGCGATCATAGTTTTACTTTTTGGCACAAAAAAACTACGCGGTATGGGTGGCGATATTGGGGGCGCTGTAAAGGGCTTCAAAAAAGCAATGTCAGATGATCAAATGAGCGAGAAAGAGAAATCCGAGCAAATTCAACAATCAGAAAAAAACACTGCTGACAACTCAACCGATACTGAAAAAAACAAAGATAACAATAAGGTTTAATTAGTATGGGCATGTGGGAACTTGTTGTTATTTTTATTGTTGGTTTAGTGGTGCTCGGCCCTGAGCGCTTACCTGTTGCGATTAGAACAGTGAGTAAATGGGTTAAAACCGCTAAATCACTTGCCAACTCAGTAAAAGCCGAAGTAAGTGAAGAGCTTCGCATCCATGAGCTGCACGAAAACCTTAAAAAAGCAGAACAGCAAGAATTAAAAGATTTAAGCCCTGAGTTACAAAGCTCACTAACAGAGCTACAAAAAGCGGCTGAATCAGTTACTCACAGCTACAAAAAACAACAATCTGATACATCAAATAACCAACAACTTGATGAGAAAAAGTGAAATTTATTTCTCACTTTGTGGTCAACTTACTACATGGTATAAAAAATAATGGCTGAGGAAGTAAAATCAGGGTTTGTAGCTCATTTAATTGAGTTGCGTGATCGGCTAATAAAAGCGCTATTGAGCATTTTATTATTTTTTATCGCGCTGTTTTATTTTAAAGATGATATTTACGAACTTATAGCTGCACCATTAGTAGTTCATTTACCTAATGGCGCGACCATGATAGCTATAAATGTGAGTGACCCTTTTATAGTCCCTATGATGCTTACTTTTTTTGTTGCGGCTTTATTATCTACTCCATGGATACTTCATCAAATTTGGGGGTTTATAGCTCCTGGCTTGTACCAAAATGAAAAGAAAATGCTAATACCTATACTAATCTCAAGCGTTGTCTTGTTTTATGGGGGTATCGCTTTTTGCTACTTTGCAGTACTACCAATTATATTAGGTTTTTTTACAAGTACAGGTCCCGAAATGATGACTCTAGCGCCCGATATCGCTAGCTATCTAGGATTTGTATTAAAATTGTTTTTTGCATTTGGCGTCGCTTTCGAAATTCCTGTGGCTATTATGTTGCTATGCTGGAGTGGCGCAACAACAACAAAAAGCTTAAAAGAAAAGCGCCCTTATATCGTCGTGGGTGTTTTTGTAGTCGCGATGTTTTTAACACCGCCTGATGTATTATCACAAACATTGCTAGCATTTCCGATGCTTCTTCTGTTTGAACTAGGTCTAATTTTAGCAAAGTTTTATACCGCTAAACCACAAAAAGAATCTGAGGAATAAAATGAAAAAACAACTGCTCTCACTATTGGTTTTATTAAGCGCACCGACTTTTGCTGCGCAAACAGAGTTTAATACTCAAGCGTTACAGGCATGTAGCTTTATTGAAAACGATTTTAACCGCTTACTTTGTTACGATAATACCATCGCGGGTAAGTCACTGGTTAAGCCATCAGTAACAAAAACGCTCACACCACCAACAGCTAATAATGTACCTCAGGCAGTAGCCACAACACCAACAGAAGTGAAAAAAACAGCAGATGAGTTTGGGTTAGAGTACAAAAAATCACAGACAGAAAAAGACGCTGAAATTAAAGCGATGGTTGCTTCAGTTGAAGAAGCTGCTTACGGCGAGTTAATTATTTCGCTAGATAACGGTCAACAATGGCGTCAAATTGGCTCTGACAGCATGCGCTTGAAAAAGAACGATACGATTGTAATTAGCCGTGGTGTTTTTAACTCATTTTTGCTGCATAAAGAAGGGCAAAACCGCTCTATTCGCGTTAAACGTACTAAGTAATGTCATATACGTTAATTGATGCTGGAGTTAACTTAACTAATCATCAATTTGATGAGCAGCATCACGATGTAATTACCCGTGCCAATGAAGCGGGTGTTACAAATATGCTTATTATTGGTTGTGATATTGCAAGCAGTCAGCAATCACTTAAACTTGCAACAAAGCATCTTCAATATTCTACGGCGGGTATCCACCCACATGATGCAAAATCAGCCACTAATGAACTAGAAGCACAACTAACTGTACTTGCAAATAATAAGCATGTTATTGCTATTGGTGAGTGTGGCCTTGATTATAACCGCGACTTTTCGCCTCGCGATGTACAGCGTAGTGTTTTTAGGCGCCAATTAGCACTTGCAGAGAAATTAGATTTACCTGTTTACTTGCATGAACGTGATGCAAGTGACGACATGCTAAGTATTTTAAAAGAGTTTAGTATTCGCGGTGTACTCCACTGCTTTACGGGTAACTCAGCAGCTCTAAAGCAATATTTAGATTTAGGTCTATATATTGGTATAACGGGTTGGGTATGTGATGAAAGGCGTGGAAAAGATTTACAACAGCTAGTGCCTAGCATTCCTCTAGATCGATTATTAATAGAAACTGATGCACCATTTTTAATTCCACGAACAGTTAAACCAAAATCTAAATCACGTAAAAATGAACCTGCCCTGCTTCTTTATATCTGTCAAACGGTTGCACAACTTTATCAAATAGATGAAGAAGTTGTGGCCCGTAAAACTACAGAAAACTTTCACCGTGTTTTTGGTTTAGAAGATCGTTAATGGCCTATGCAAAGGCACTTTTAAGCCTATTAGTATTCCTTTGCACTTTTTGCTGTTTCGCAAACCCAGTAATAATAAAACACGATTTTAACTCTCAAAACATTAATAACCTGTATTACTCTTTTGAACCAACGTCGCTATTAAGTGCACAACAAAGTAGCCATATACAGTGGCAAAAAAACACAGCAAAACCCCTTAATTTAGGACTAGAGCAGCGTCCTGTATGGATAAAACTTAAAATAAAAAACACACTTAGTTATAATACTGAGCAAATATTGTCACTAAACAATCCTTTGCTAAACGACGTTCAAGTATATCAATTACATAACTCGCAATTACTTTCTTATACTCAAATTGGTGATGCCTACCCCTTATATAAGCGCACAATTAAAAGTGAATCTTTATTAGTTAAACTGCTCAGCCCTGCAAATAGCGAAACGCTTATTATAATGAAAGTGGCGAATAGTTCAGGCTTGCGAGTCCCTTTAACACTGTGGCAACCAGAAGCTTATTTGGCACACAAAGGAAAACTCAATTTACTCTATGGCTTATTGATTGGTTTTATATTTTCTTTGGGTGTGAGTTGCATAGTTTTATATGGTTTTTCACGTAAAGGTTATTTTGTTTATGCTGGGGTTATATCTCTCACATTAGGTAGTGTATTAGCCTACCTTTGTGGTTTTGGCTTAAGGTACGTTCATCCTAATTTGCCTGCATTACAGCAAGTTATGACCCCTATATTACTTATGCTTATCACTTTATTGTTTTTGCCTTTGCAGAAGCAAGTTTGCCATCCCAGGCCCTCTCTTCTGCTAACTATTCAAAAAGTTGTAGTTAACGCTTTAGCCATTTCGTTATTATTTATTTGGCTACTTCCAAACAACATAGTTACATTATTTTGTTTAATCACTACTCCAATCGTTTTAGGCTTTTATATTGTAACTACGTTTATGTGCGTGCGTTTAACGCCTTCTAAACCAAACAAAGCACTATTACTTGTATTGGTTTTTTTCTTGGTGGTAATGCTTTATTTTACTGTTGCAGTAATGGGCCTATACGCCTTTGACAGAAGTACGCTCGCATTTGTATTTGCATGCTTTTTTGGTTGCACTTTTTGCTTATGCTACAGCGTAATGAAGTTATTTATTTTACAACGCGATGAAGAAGTGATTGCTCAACAAACCTTGATTGCTGAAAACACAGCACAAGATACACTACTTAAAGAGCGCTTAAAATTACAAGAAAAAACTCGCCAAGAACTTGAATCTCAGGTGGACGAGCGCACCTTTGAATTACAAGTGACGCTTAGAGAGCTTGAAGAAAAAAACCGCTCACTTGAGTTACTAAATACTGAAGACGCATTGACTGGAATAAAAAACAGACGCTTTTTTGATAAAAAACTGGTAATGGAGCTTCGTCGCTCTCGTCGCGAACAAACGCCGCTTAGCATTGTTATGCTTGATATAGATCGATTTAAAAATATCAACGACACGTACGGCCATATCATTGGCGATCAAGTTATTAAAGCAGTGTCTGACCTTATAAAAGACCATTTAAAACGACCACTCGATGAAGTTGCCCGTTATGGCGGTGAAGAATTTGTTGTGCTATTACCTAATACCCCTAGTGAAGGCGCACAAGACATAGCTGAAAAAATACGAGCTGATATCTCAGTAAGTACAGTAACGGTTGCCAATAATGATATTCAATTTACTATTAGCGCTGGTGTATACACCAGTATTGCTGATGATGTTAGCAACCCTCAAATTTTTACTGAGTGCGCCGACAAAGCACTTTATTACGCAAAGCAGCATGGCCGTAATCAAGTAATTACTTTTCCATTACCACAGTAGGAGCATATTAACATGGCCCAATCAGGATTAGACCTTTTCCCATATACTCGCATGCGCAGAATGCGCCGCAGCGACTTTTCTCGCCGCTTAATGGCTGAAAACCAGCTTAGCGTAAATGATTTAATTTACCCTGTATTTGTACTTGATGGTAAAAATCGCCGCGAGGTAATTGAATCAATGCCTGGTATTGAGCGCCTATCAATTGATTTACTGCTTGTTGAAGCAAAAGAACTCGTTGAACTTGGCGTACCTGCCGTTGCTATTTTTCCAGTAACGCCTACGGATAAAAAATCATTATTTGCCGAAGAAGCATATAACGATGATGGCTTAGCACAACGCACCGTAAGAGCGTTAAAAGAAGCTTTTCCTGAGTTGGGTGTGATTACTGATGTAGCACTTGACCCTTTCACTACGCATGGCCAAGACGGTATTATTGATGATTCAGGTTATGTTATTAATGATGTCACTACTGAAATTTTAGTTAAACAAGCACTTTCCCATGCAGAAGCTGGTGCTGATGTTGTTGCCCCTTCTGATATGATGGATGGTCGTATTGGCGCTATTCGCGAAGCACTTGAAGCTGATGGGTTTATTCATACTCGAATTATGGCCTACTCAGCTAAATACGCATCTAGCTACTATGGCCCATTTAGAGATGCTGTAGGCTCTGCTGGTAACTTAAAAGGTGCTGATAAAAAAACTTACCAAATGGATCCAGCAAACTCTGATGAAGCAATACGTGAAGTCGCATTAGACTTACAAGAAGGCGCTGATATGGTTATGGTAAAGCCCGGTATGCCTTATTTAGATATTGTACGGCGTGTTAAAGACGAATTTGGTGTACCTACTTTCGCATATCAGGTAAGTGGCGAGTATGCAATGCACAAAGCAGCAATTGATAACGGTTGGTTAAGTGAAGAGGCTACAATAATGGAATCTTTACTTGCATTTAAGCGTGCAGGAGCCGATGGAATATTAACCTACTTTGCTAAGCAAGCCGCAAAATATCTAGCTAAAAAGTAATTTTTTATTAAAAGGCGGTTAAACCGCCTTTTATTTACATTCGTTTACATTTTTGTATTATTTCCGTCATATTTATTCTCTAAACTGGTGTCCCATTTTGGGATTAATACACGGGAATAATAAAAAAATGTTTAAAACAAAAATAACACCACTCGCACTTGTTATAGCAAGTCTCAGTGCACCAGCATCCGCTGATCTAATCATTTCAGAATATATAGAGGGAAGCAGTAATAATAAAGCAATCGAGCTTTATAATAATGCTGATACGGAGCTTTCTCTTGAAGGTTATACTTTAGGACTCTATTCAAATGGTAGCAGTTCGATTGGCAACTCGATTGATTTAACCGGAACATTGGCCGCCAATACCACCTACATTATTTCAAACCCCAGTGCAGCAGCTGCAATACTTGATATTGCAGATGAAACCAGCACAGTAACCTACTATAACGGTGATGATGCCCTTGTTTTAACTAAAGACGGTGTAATTGTTGATAGTTTTGGTCAAGTTGGTGTTGATCCGGGTTCAGAGTGGTCTGAAGGGGGTGTAACTACGGTTAACAAAACGCTGCGAAGAAAAGATAGCATTACCACAGGCCGAACTGACTCGACAGCCATTTTTGATCCTAGCGAAGAATGGGAACAGTTTGATATTGACACCTTTGATGGATTAGGTTCACACACAGGAAACGGCGGTACCGCTCCTGTGCCAGACCCTGAGCCAGAACCACTTGAACCACTAGTTTGTGGTGCAGAAAAAACACTAATAAATGCTATTCAAGGTGACGGCTCTGCTAGCCCACTTGTAGGTACATTAGTAGAACTTGAAGGTGTTGTAAGCGCCGATTTTCAAGGTGATGAACAATTAAAAGGCTTTTTTGTTAACTCACTGGCTGCTGATATAGATGCAAATCCACTTACCTCTGAAGGTGTATTTGTATATTTTGCAGATACTGACGTGAATGTAGGCGACCATGTACGTGTACAAGGTACTGTTGAAGAATATTTTGATGCAACACAAATTGGCAGTGTTAGCCAAGTTGCGGTGTGTGGCACTGGTTTAGCTGCAGCAGCTACAAAAATCACTTTACCTTTAGCTAATACAACTGATTTAGAAGCTTTTGAAGGTATGTTAGTCACATTAGAGCAACCATTAGTAGTGACTAATAACTTTGGTCTTGGTCGATATGGTGAAGTTGAATTAGCAACAGAGCGCTTGTACCAAGGTACTCAGGTTGCGTTACCTGGCGATGCTGCTAATGCAGTTGAAACTGAAAATCTACTTAAAAAGATTTTAATAGATGATGGCTCTACAGTACAAAACTTAGACCCTACAGCTTATCCAACTCCAGGCTTATCGGCAGAAAATACATTACGAACTGGCGATACTGTTAATACTGTTACAGGGGCACTTGCTTATAGCTTCGGTCTTTACCGAATTCACCCAACTTTAGCGCCTTCGTTTATTGCAACAAATGCACGTGAAGATGCGCCTGAACTTAATGCTGAAGCAGATTTACGTGTAGCTAGCTTTAACGTACTTAATTACTTCAATGGTGATGGCCAAGGCGGAGGGTTCCCTACATCTCGAGGTGCAGATACTGAAGCTGAATTTATTCGTCAAGAAGCTAAAATTGTAAGTGCTATTAGCGCTATTGAGGCCGATGTTGTTGGTTTAATGGAAATTGAGAATGATGGCTTTGGCGAATTTAGTGCAATTGCTAGCTTAGTAGATGCATTAAATGATGCAGATAGTGCTAACAACTATGCTTTTGTTGATTTTAATGTAGATCAAATTGGTACCGATGCAATTACTACCGCACTTATCTATCGTGCTAACAAAGTAGAAGAAGTAGGCACTGCAGCCATTACAACTGAGGCTCCATTTGATTTTAGTAACCGTGCTCCAATTGCACAAAGCTTTAAATCAATAGAAACTGATGAAGTATTTACTGTTGCTGTGTCACATCTTAAATCTAAAAGTTGTGGTAGTGCTTCTGGAAATAATGCAGATTTAGGTGATGGCCAAGGCTGTTGGAATGAAATACGCACGCAAGGTGCTAATGCATTCGCAGATTGGCTTGATAGCAAACCAACCGGTGTTGATGACGAAGATACTATTTTAGTCGGCGATATGAATGCTTACGCAATGGAAGATCCAATACGTGCATTTGCTGATAAAGGCTACAAAAATGTAGTTGCTGAAATTGATGGTGATACACTTGGTTATTCTTATAGCTTTTCTGGTCGTGCAGGAAGTTTAGACCATGCAGTAGCTACACAATCATTACTTAGCAAAGTTGTCGCTGCAACAGATTGGCATATCAAC
This sequence comes from Pseudoalteromonas sp. SR41-1, assembly GCF_014164015.1. Taxonomy (NCBI): domain Bacteria; kingdom Pseudomonadati; phylum Pseudomonadota; class Gammaproteobacteria; order Alteromonadales; family Pseudoalteromonadaceae; genus Pseudoalteromonas; species Pseudoalteromonas sp. SR41-1. The sequence continues at coordinate 54,902 of NZ_JACJEK010000021.1, read as the reverse complement.
GCAGATGAACCTATTTCACTTGATTACAATGTAGAGTTTAAAAGCGAAGGTCAACAATCTAGCTTGTACTCTGAAAGTGCATACCGCGCATCAGACCATGACCCTGTGATTATTGACATTAAATCTGAAATTACTTTAACGCCTGAAGAGCAAACACCTGTAATTGCAGCCGATCAAGTTTTTGCAATCGATGAAAACAGCGCAATTGGCACAATTATCGGCACGCTCGATTTTAGTGATCCAAATGCCGATGAATCACCTGTTGTTAAATTTATTACATCTGATAATGACAGCGTTTCTATTAACAATGAGGGGCAGTTAATTGTTGCTGGAGAGATTGATTACGAATTCGAAAATCGTATTACTTTAACAGTACAAGCTCAAGATAGTGCTGGTAACTTATCAAACATTGAAAAAGTAGCCGTTAAGGTAAATAACTTACGCTCAGATGATGATAATGATGCAGGTTCATTATTATGGTTATCACTTCTTTTAGCACCACTATCAATAGTGCGTCGATTTAAAAAGAAATAATTAAGTAAAATCTAAACATATAAAAAGCCGCTTTTGCGGCTTTTTTATTTTATACAAATGTAATTCAGACAAGCTTCATTAAACTCCCCGTAATATGTTCATACGATTAGTGAGTCTTCTAGTAATTAATCAGTAACAACTACATAAGATTGAGTTAATTTTACACAGCAAAAACCTCAATGAGTTACGTATATTGGTTTTCCTATTGATAAATATGAACTTTTATAAGGGTTCACATTTTGCTTTAAGTAAATTAGAAGATACTTACAAAACAAAATCAATATTTACCCTAAACGTAAAAATAAGTCGTGTTTTTATAAAGGAATGAGAATGAAACAACTAACCCAAAACTTGCCTAAATGGCAAAAAAAGTCAGCACCACTACTGGGTCTACTTATTATTTTTTCGACTTGGGGCAATAGCAACCAAGCGATTGCTGCAACTGTTGATGTAGCAATTCCACAAAGTAGCTTATTTGATGTAATTAGCGCTCGCGCTAAAAAGCTAGCAAGCGAAGAATATGTGGCACCTAAAAACATCGAGCTTGAAGCACTAAATAATATTGATTATCAAGACTACCGTTCAATTCGATTTAAAAAAGACAAAGCGGTGTGGAAAGATGAAGGCCTGTACGAGCTGCAATTATTCCACCCTGGTTTTTTATATAAAACACCTGTAACAATAAATACTGTTGATAGCGACTCTAAACGTAGCCGCTTACCTTTCAGCACCGACTTTTACCAATACGATGGCACTGCTGCACCACTACAAGAAGAAATAGCTAAAAGTGTGGCGGGCACTCAACTAGGCCATGCTGGATTTCGCTTACATTACCCATTAAATACTAACGAGTATAAAGACGAAGTAATGGTATTTCAGGGAGCATCGTATTTTAGAGTCGTTGGCCCTCAACAAGTTTATGGCTTATCAGCAAGAGGCCTTGCCATTGATACTGCTGAGAATTCGGGTGAAGAATTTCCAATGTTCAAAGAGTTTTGGTTAGTTAAACCAAAGGCAGAGCAAACACAAATCATCATTTTTGCATTATTGGATAGTCCATCTATTTCTGGTGCGTACAAATTTAGCGTCGACCCTACAACTAACATGCTAGTTGATGTTGATATGCAGATTTTTGCGCGTAAAGATATTAAAAAACTAGGTGTAGCACCATTAACGAGTATGTTTTATCACGGCGAAAACAGCACCAAATTTTTTGATGACTATCGCCCTGAAGTTCATGACTCGGATGGCCTATTAACTCAATCTGCTGATGACAAGTGGGTATGGCGTCCTCTTAACAACCCATCACAACTCAGCGTTACTTCATTTTCGTACAATAACCCAAAAGGTTTTGGGTTAGCTCAACGAGACCGAGACTTTAATAACTATCTAGACACAGAAGCACATTACCACGACCGCCCTAGCCTATGGATTGAACCACAAGGTGAGTGGGGAAATGGTCGTGTAGAGCTTGTAGAAATACCGACTGATACAGAAACTAACGACAATATCGTAAGTTACTGGGTACCAGAAAAACCAATGAAGGCCGGAGATTCATTAAAATTAAGCTACAAAATGACCACCTTTAATTCAGTTTTAACTCAGCACGAGAAAGCACGTGTACTACGTACAAGAATTGGTAGCGCCGCTTTACCTGGTGAGGACAACCCACCACCAAAAAGCCACCGCCAATTTACTGTTGATTTTACTGGATCAGAAATAAATCAACTGTCTAAACAGTTAAAACTAGATGCCGACATTCAACTTACAACAGGCGAAGTAACCGACGTGAATGTACAAAAACTTCCGGATTCACGTGGATGGCGTGTAGCCTTTAAAATTGCACCACAGGACGATCAACCCGTTGATATGCGTTTATCGTTAAAACTACGTGACAAAGAAATTAGCGAGGTATGGAGCTATGTTTGGTACCCAAATGACATCAAGTAATAAAGGTAGGGGCACTCCAATGCCATTCAAAACACTAAGAGTATGGCTATTTGCCATTGCGGCACTTGGCACATCTGGCTACGGCATATCTATTATGTTTGAGATTTTAAGCTCAAACGGTATGACACTACTTGAGTATGCTCTTTTAATATTATTCTCAATCACATTTGCTTGGATTGTAACGGCCTTTTGTAGTGGCACAATCGGCTTTGTACTACAGTTATTTCGAATTGACCCGCTTACGTTAAAACGTATTAAACCAATTGAGTTCAATAACGAGGCAATTAACGCTCAGAAAACCGCCGTTGTAATGCCTATTTATAACGAAGATACCCACCGTGTTATCGCGGGCTTTGAAGTAAGTCTACAATCGTTAAAAGAAACTGGTCAGCTTGATAATTTTGATTTTTATTTATTAAGCGATACACAAGACCCTCAAATAGTTAAAAACGAGCTAAGTGCATGGCATGCATTGTGCGAACGTTTAGGGGATACAGCAAAGCATGTTTTTTATCGTCGTCGCGAAGATAACAAACACCGCAAAGTAGGTAACCTAACCGATTTTTGTGAGCGCTGGGGAAGTAATTACGACCATATGATTGTGCTTGATGCAGATAGCGTAATGACCGGTAAATGTATGTTAGAACTTACTACAAGCATGCTAAACAACCCACAAGCAGGCCTGATCCAAACGATTCCAATACCTGTTCGTCAAGATACCTTTTTTGGTCGTTTTTTACAGTTTGCGTCAGTGCTATATAGCCCAATGCTCGCTACTGGCTCAGCATTTTGGCAAACAGATAAAGCCAACTACTGGGGTCATAATGCAATCATTAGAGTTGAAGCATTTATAACGTGCTGTGGCTTGCCAACACTCAAAGGTAACGCACCTTTTGGCGGTGAGATTTTAAGTCATGACTTTGTAGAAGCATCACTACTTCATAGTGCAGGTTGGGATGTACTATTACTATCAGATATTGAAGGCAGCTACGAAGAAGTACCAAGTAATATTCTAGACTACGCTGTACGCGATAGACGCTGGGTGCAGGGTAATATTCAGCACTTAGGTTTACTATCGTCATCTAAATTAAAATTAATGAGTAAGCTGCACTTTCTATTAGGTGCAACCGCTTATATTTCATCACTAATTTGGCTCTCAATGCTAGCGCTAAGTACTATTGATGCAGTAACGCGCGCATTAAATAGTGATGTGTACTTTAACCGTGTTTATCAATTATTTCCTACATGGCAAATAGCTAAAACCGATCTTATTGATTCACTCTTGTATTTAACTATTGTTATTTTATTAATGCCTAAATTAATGGGCGTAATAGTCACCCTAATACATAGAAACAAACGCTTTGGTGGTTCAATTAAGCTCATACTAGGTTCAATCATTGAAACCGTATTTGCTATTATTGTTGCGCCATTAATGATGGTATTTCATGCTTACTTTGTGCTTTGCGTATTTTTAGGTAAAAAAGTGAAGTGGGATGCACAACCGCGCGAAGGTCGTATGGTTCCGTGGAAAGAAGCGTTTGGTTATACGTTATTCTCTACTATTGTGGCTATAGCATGGGGTAGCACAGCCTACTACTTCACACCTGTCTTCTTTTGGTGGCTATCACCTATATTATTAGGCTTAGTATTAGGTGCTCCAATTATCCGTTATACCAGTAGTATCAAACTCGGCGTACAACTAAGAAAGTTAGGTATATTTATTTGCCCTAGTGAAGTTGATAACGACTCAACTCTAGAGGCGCTTAAAGTACATCTAAAAGAGATTTCCGTGCCAGAGGAAGGAACTTACCCACAAACAATTCCGGCACTGCCACAAGAGCATATGGTATCAATGCCTATACAATCTTTTAAAAAGCCACGCAGGCTAAAGATGAAAGCGCTAAAAGCTAAGGCTATAAAAAAGTTTAATTAGCGCGTTATAAAATAAAAACAAAAAAGGAGCAATTAATTGCTCCTTTTTTCTATCTAAATTAAAAAATCATGCGCTGCATTTGCCGCTAATATTTTCTATTTTTCTAGCTAACTTATTACAGTACATTTTAGAAATAACTGATTGCGTTTCATCATCAAGTTGCCAGTTATAAAAATGAAAAACCTTACCATTCTCCATTTCTACTTTAAAATAGTGAAAAGAAAAAACGAGCTAAATGATACAACAGTAATTTCCTCACTATTGATATAACGCTCTGTGCATAGACGTGTATAACAAATCCCTGCTTTGTAACAATATAAATAAATTGCTCTAGTACCTTTTTATTAATTAAAAATATAGGACTAATTAATAATAAAAAGCAGTTATAAAAAGCTATAAAAAATAAAACCAAATTATAGGTAATAAAAAACCCGCAACATGTGCGGGTTTTTTAAAGAGTTAAAGAGCTAATTACTTAGCAGCTTTTTTCTCTTTTTCTGCAGCGATTACTGTGTCAGCTACGTTTTGTGGACATGGTGCGTAGTGTGAGAACTCCATAGAGAACTGACCACGACCAGATGTCATTGTACGTAGTGAACCAATGTAACCGAACATTTCTGATAACGGAACGTCAGCTTTAATGCGAACGCCAGTTAAACCAGCTTCTTGGTCGCTTAGCATACCACGACGACGGTTAAGGTCACCGATTACGTCACCAACGTGATCTTCTGGAGTGAACACGTCAACTTTCATGATTGGCTCAAGAAGTTGTGCGCCCGCTTTAGGGATCGATTGGCGGAAAGCACCTTTAGCAGCGATTTCGAACGCGATTGCTGATGAATCCACGGCATGGAAACCACCGTCAAAAAGTTCAACTTCAACGTCTAATACTGGGAAGCCAGCTAGAACACCTTCGCCCATCATTGACTTAAAGCCTTTCTCAACTGCAGGCCAGAATTCTTTAGGTACGTTACCACCAACAACTGATGATTTAAACGTGAAGCCTGAAGCAACTTCGCCTGGCTTGATGCGGTAGTCGATTTTACCGAACTGACCAGAACCACCAGATTGTTTCTTATGCGTGTAGCTATCTTCGATTTCACGAGTGATAGTTTCACGGTAAGCAACCTGTGGTTGACCAACGATAAGGTCTACACCGTAAGTACGCTTAAGGATATCAACTTTGATATCTAAGTGAAGCTCACCCATACCTTTAAGGATAGTTTCGCCTGAATCTTCATCAGTCTCAACTTGGAAAGATGGATCTTCTGCAACCATTTTACCGATAGCAACACCCATTTTCTCATTACCGCCTTTATCTTTAGGCTGTACAGCAATCGAGATTACTGGAGTTGGGAATACCATTGGCTCAAGTGTTACTGGGTGCTTAGGATCACATAGAGTGTGGCCAGTTTGCACATTTTTCATGCCTACGATAGCAATGATGTCACCAGCTTGTGCGCTAGTTAATTCATTACGGTCATCTGCTTGCATCTCAACCATACGGCCAACACGCTCAGTTTTACCAGTAAACGCATTAAGGATAGTGTCACCCTTATTAAGCTTACCTGAGTAGATACGTACGAAAGTTAATGCACCAAAACGGTCATCCATTATCTTAAATGCTAGCGCCTTGAAAGGTTCGTCAGCAGATACGATTGCGAATTCGCCATTTTCGTTACCTTCTTCATCCATAAGAGGTTGAGGATCAACTTCTGTTGGAGCAGGTAAGTAGTCAACAACAGCATCAAGGATTAGTTGCATGCCTTTGTTTTTGAAAGCAGAACCACAGAACGTAGGGAAGAAAGCAAGGTCACGAGTACCTTTACGGATGCAACGCTTGATATCTTCGATAGAAGGTACTTCACCTTCCATGTACGCTTCCATAAGGTCATCGTCTTGCTCTACAGCAGTTTCGATAAGCATTTCATGGTATTCATCAGTTTTTTCTACCATGTCTGCAGGAACGTCAGTGATTTCGTAGTTTTCTGGAAGACCAGTATCATCCCATACGTACGCTTTTTTAGTTAAAACATCTACAACACCAACAAACTCATCTTCGATACCGATTGGTAAAGTCATGATTAGTGGAGTTGCGCCAAGTACTTTACGTACTTGCTCAGTTACACGGTAAAAATCAGCACCCATACGGTCTAATTTATTTACAAAGATAATACGTGCAACTTCTGATTCGTTAGCATAGCGCCAGTTAGTTTCTGATTGTGGTTCAACACCACCAGAACCACAGAATACACCAACACCGCCATCTAATACTTTAAGTGAACGGTATACTTCAACTGTGAAGTCAACGTGTCCAGGAGTATCGATAACGTTAAAACGGTGATCTTTCCAGAAACAGCTTACAGCCGCAGACTGGATAGTAATACCGCGCTCAGCTTCTTGTTCCATGAAGTCAGTAGTAGATTCACCATCATGAACCTCACCTGTTTTATGGATTTGACCAGTAAGCTTTAGGATACGCTCAGTAGTCGTGGTTTTACCCGCATCAACGTGCGCGAAAATACCAATGTTTCTGTACTTCGATAAATCTGCCATTAATTTTACTCTTAATAAAGTCGATAAATTATTCGGCAGGAGTATAACATCACTTAATGCGAACATCACCATACAAGCCGCTTAAAATGCAATCAATTCAACATATTTTTTTTATCGTCAGAATCTATTAAATATCAAACATAACAAAAAAAACGCAAGACATTGAAATTAATAGTGTTTAATACTTAAGTTTCAGATACACCAAGTTACTTCGCTATTTTATAGCAACGTTCAGGACGGCCAATACTGCCATAACTTTGATCCGCTGTTAACTTACCTGATTCAAGCAAATACTCTAAGTGACGGCGTGCTGTAGAGCGACTCACACCGACCAAATCGCCCATTTGCTGAGCAGTAAATGCAGTGGTTGCGTGCTTTATAAAAGCATAGTGTATTTTGCAAAGTAAAATGTGTGCCGAGCAATAAGACAAACAGCAAAGGCATTTTTAGAGATAATTAAATACCTTTATGCTTTCATTGTATTTATAACCCATGCCTATAAATAATAAGCTAAATTGAGCTGAACTTATTCATTATCATAATTATAAATATAAATATAAATATGTCGATGGATTCTATTAACATCTCATTGTCAAAAAATCCTAAATTTGGTACATTATTCCTTCAATAGTATTTATAAAAACAACTATAAGACCCCACAATGAAATGGAACTTCCTTCGACTCAGTGCTTGGCTAATTGCACTTACCTTATTAATCTTCTCTCATAATATTTTTGCGCAGCAATATAAAATAGATAAACCAGCTAATTGGGTTAATACACATATAATTGAGCAACCCAAGGATTCCGATATAACCAAAGTACGTGACGGCACACTTTATTTGTTACTCGATAACCAATCCTATATACCGAGCAGGCAAAAACAGCAACGTTATACCCGTTTGGTTATGCAGGCATTGAATCAAAGTGGTGTTGATTATATAAGCCAGCTTAGTCTTGATTTTGATCCAAGTTACGAGTCGCTAACACTAAATAGCTTAACGATTATCAGAAATAATGAGCACATTGATAAACTTGATAGCGCGAGAATGACGGTTATACAGAGTGAATCTGAGTTAGCTGAGCGTATTTATAATGGTAGCTTATCACTCAATATTATTATTGATGATATGCGCAGTGGCGACATACTCGATTACAGCTACACAGTGACAGGCAGCAACCCTATATATGCTAATAAGTTTAGTACAAGACGCACGCTGAACTGGTCGGTACCCGTAGTGCAACAAAATATGCGTGTACTTTGGGGTAAACAAACACCTCTACATATAAATACAATAAACGGCGCAGCTGATATTCAAGAAACGCTTAATAAATATGGCAAAGATTATTCTATAACTCTTTTTGAAGAACCTTTACTGGAGCAGAATTCTCAAACCCCAACGTGGTACGACCCATATACACAAGTTTACTTTTCTGAGTTTGACGATTGGGGTCAGGTAGTTAACTGGGCATATCCGCTTTATCAATCAGCCATAGAAACCCCAAGCAGCATTTTGGATATAGCTAAAAAAATAAAAGCAAAACACACAAAAACATCAGATAAAATTGCAGCAGCACTGCGCTTTAGCCAAGACGAAGTTCGATATTTAGGGCTTGAAATGGGCACTAACTCGCATCAACCAACGTCAGCTTCAGAAACGCTTTCGCTACGATACGGCGATTGCAAAGATAAAACAGTACTGCTTATCTCGTTATTAAAAGCGATGGATATAGAAGCCTTCCCTGCGCTAGTTGATACAGAGGAAACCAAACGTTTAAAAGAACTTCCACCTTCTGCAAGTGTATTTAATCACGTTATTGTTACGCTTAAACAAAACGGAAAACGCTACTGGCTCGATCCTACGGTTAGCTACCAGCGAGGTACTCTCGAATATTTAGCACAGCCTGATTATGGCTATGCCCTAATTATTGATAAAGGTGAAAGCGCTTTAACTTCAATGGCGCAAAAACCTGTACATACAAATGTATCTGTAGAAGATAACTTTTTTATTGCTGAAAAAGTATCTGAGCCATCACGTTTTGAAACCCAGTACACTTATGCTGAATTTGAAGCAATTAACCGAAGAAGCAATATAGCCAGCAGTGGTCTAAATAGCGTTGCTAAATCTTATTTCGAGTATTACCAAGGCTTTTTAAATGGTCTATCAATCAATGAAGCAATGGCAATTAGTGAGCAAGAAAAAACGGGCAAACTAATAACCAAAGAATCGTATTTAATTAGTGAATTTTGGGAAAAAACAGACGAAGGCTACGAAGCTAGTTTTTATGCGAGTGAAATACAAAATAGCGTTTACGAACCAAAGCAGGTAAATCGTACCGACCCACTTTACTTTGACTACCCCAATATAATTAACACCACAATAAAACTACATTTTGCAGAAAAAGATTGGGGATTTGATAGCGATCAACAAGAAATTGACAACGACTACTTCAATCTAAAAACAACTACTGAATTTAATGATAACGTTTTAACACTGAGCTATAACTATTACGCAAAACAAGATCATATTAAAGCGGATCAAATAGATGATTATTTAGCACAGCGTAAAAAGTTAATATCAGCAACCCATTACTCTATTCTAAAATATGCAAAGGCGAGTGAAACGCCTCAAACAACAGCTGATGTGCTAGACAGCCTTGGTTATAGCTGGCTTAAATATGTGTTGGCTGGCTATATTTTAGTACTCATATTCTTTTTTGCCGATTGGCGATTAGAGTCAGCAAAAAAAGTTAAATTTGAAGATAGTCCATTTTATGCTGTATCTGTAAGTAAGTTTATAATTTACAGTATTTTAAGTTTAGGCATATTTGTTAACTACTGGAGTTATCGTAACTTTAAGGCCATTAAAGAACGCGATAACTCAAGTGTTATGCCTATTGCTCGAGGTATATTTGCATTTTTATGGTATTACCCTTTGTATCGCGCACTTGCACAGCACAGCCAACAACAGTTAAACAAAAATAGAGTAATGCCTAACTGGACTGCCTTAACACTCTGGCTAATGGTACTTGCCAGCGCCTTTGCTTATCGTATGGACGAATACGCAACCATAGTGATTTGTATAATGCCATTTTTATGGTTGCCTCTAGTTAGTTACATTGAACAAACCGATACAAGTAAAGAAGCCCTACATTACAACTCGCACTGGCGAATTAGGCAGTATTTAATCTCGCTTGCGTTTGCACCTCTATTATTTTTAGGCGTACTTCAAGAAGTAAATATTTTACCCAATGCTGCAATTATAAAAGGCGATAGTTTATGGCCTTACCAAGTACACTTTTTAAAACGTAATCGCCTCACACCTGAAAACGAAGAAATACTCTATTTTTATAGCGATGCAATGTTTGATTACCGAGAAGACGGTAACGGAATAACCGAGAACTATATTTTTAGTTACTACAAAAACGATGACGGTAAGCTTGAATCAGATCTTAGTCACTTTAAAGACATAGAAAAAATAGAAACCACATACGGTAAAACCAAACTTGATAACACAAGTATAAAAGTAATAAAAACTGACGGTAGTGACTTCTTACTCATTGTAGGGCGTCTAAACAAGCAGGATAAAGTACTAGTGGAGCAGATTAATTTACGTATAACAGCAAATAAAGTGCGTTAGTGGCTTAAAATATCCAATTAGTACGAATATTTTTAGCCACTAATTAAAGGCTGTTAATCTTTGAGGGCTAAGATTTTACAAGAGACTATTTGATTTGATATCAAAGCAGTCGCTGTCTTGGAAGGCGATAAAATCATTCCTAGCTTGAATTTATTTTAACTTTGAAAGATCAATGCTTTTATACTAAAAATCCATATCAAATTATTTAATAAGTATCAAAAACCTATTCTTAATTGTTTAACCAAGATAAGCATTTTTATGAAATGGCAGTGCTAACTAGCCGATTTATATATGAATAAAAAACAAGCTCCACAATAATAAGAATTATTTGCATTTAGGTGTTGACAGACTGTTAGATCTAACTGATAATCAATATCAACAAGACGGATTGCATACCACTTGTTAAGGAATGAATTGATTTGTTTCTCGACCCTGAAACAACGTGTGGCGCACGTAAACAGCTATGGTTACTTGTTATGAACCGCAACGCCCCTTGATGTTGATGATGAGTAACCGCCCTACTATTTTACTTGCTACATTGCTCATATCGGTGACGGTAGATATGAAACTAAAAAAGCCCTTACGGGCTTTTTTTATGTCTGTAATTTAGTTGGTTAAATTAAACTAAATCAATTAACGACGGTTTTTACGTGCGCGTGCTCGGCGTTGTTTTTTCTCTTCTTCTTTAGCTGCCTTTTTAGCTTCTGCTGCAGCGCGTAAACCAGCAACCATTACTTCTTCTTCCTCACGCATTTGCGGAGTTTCCATAGTAATACGGCCAATGATACCGTCGCGTAATTCGTTGATTAGTATTTCAGACATTTTGTATGTGTCTATTTGGTTACCACCACGAATACAGCCACGTTTTTTCCCCGCCATTTCAACAAATTCCCAATCACTTTGTGGTAATTCATCTATTTTATAACGCGCTTTTAATAACTCTGGGTATGCACGCAATAGGTACTCAGCTGTGTAACTTGCTACTTCTTCATACTCAAGTGCTGTATCACGAATGGCACCGGTAGCGCCTAAGCGATAACCTGAGTTTTCGTTTTCTACTTTTGGCCACAACATACCTGGCGTATCGTAAAGCATAATACCGTCTTCAAGCTTAATGCGTTGTTGTGCTTTGGTTACCGCAGGTTCATTACCTGTTTTTGCAACTATACGCCCAGCCAATACATTAATTAACGTAGATTTACCCACGTTAGGAATACCCATGATCATGGCTTTAATTTGCTTATCTGCACCCACTTTATGCGGCACTAGCTTTTTACAAAGCTCATTAATACGGTGTACTTCAGCTGCTTTATCATGCCCAAAAGAAATCGCTTTAACACCGTTTTCTTGCTCAAAATAATCTTTCCAGATTTGAGTCATTTTAGGATCAGCTAAATCAGCTTTGTTCAAAATTTTGATGACCGGCTTACCTTCACGCAAGGTTGCCACCATCGGGTTTTCACTACTGTAGGGAATGCGCGCATCAAGCACTTCAATGATCACATCCATTTGTGGCATTATTTCTTTAATTTCATTGCGGGCTTTATTCATGTGCCCAGGGAACCACTGGATAGCCATTTTTAACTCCTAACGTATAATTAACCGCTATTTTAACTGGCAATTCATTTAATTGCGCTATACTGGCGCAAATTTTTTCAGATTAGTTGTTATGGCTCTTAAATCCACCATTATGAAAGTGCAGTTATCGCTTAGCGATATGGACCGCCACGTTTATCAAGATTTTAATTTAACCTTGGCTCAACACCCATCAGAAACCGACCAAAGGTTGATGATTCGCTTACTCGCTTTTGCGCTAAATAGCTGTGATGGTTTAGAATTTACTAAAGGATTAAGTGCAGATGATGAGCCTGAGCTTTGGCATGTAAGCTATAGTGAAGAAATAGAACTATGGGTTGAACTTGGCTTACCAGATGAGAAACGCCTTAAAAAAGCCTGTAATAAATCTAAAAAAGTGGTGCTGTATACTTATGGTGAAAACAATCAAGCAATTTGGTGGCAAAAACATCAACCTAAATTGTATGAATTTAAAAATCTAAGTATTTTTAGCCTTGATTACGCAGCAACACAAGCACTTGCTGCTTTGGTTGATCGTGGAATTAAGCTCGCCATTACCATTCAAGATGGTGAAGTATGGGTAAATACCGATAAAACCAATATTGAAATAAAACCGCTAAAGTTAATGTAATTACGGTAGTTATACCAATTGCATTAAATTAGTTATGTATTATAGCGACAAATAAATAAGTCGATAACAAGGCGAAAATTATGACATATAGCTGTTTTATATAAATAATTTTTAACGCAGGTAGCGGATTATTTAATACGCTAGGATGATCATGTTTTTAATAAAATTGGTATTAGGGAGCATATGAAAGTTAAACACGTTATTGTTTTACATGGCTTGTATATGTCTGGCTTTGTTATGCGCCCACTTTGTTCACGACTTGAAGAGTCGGGTATGACGGTATTAAACATTACCTACAATACGCTCGACCCTCACCGCGATACCATATTTGCACAAATTGATGAGTGTATTTCTAACGAACCTGCAGCGCTTGTATGCCACTCAATGGGAGGGCTGATTGCACGTGCTTACCTAGAAGCAAACTCTCCTGCTAGCCAGAATATTACGAAGGTAATTACACTGGGTACTCCACATAAAGGCAGCCATATAGCGCAAAAAATGAAGCAAAAAGGGTTTGAATCATTTTTAAAAAATAGTGTTGAATTTTTGCTTACTAAAAATGGTAATTGGCCTTTTAAAGCTAAGCTTTATAGTATCGCAGGGGATTTACCTATTGGGCTTATGCCTTTAATAGTCAAAGGTAGCCAGTCAGATGGCACTGTATTACTAGATGAAACCAAACTTAAAGGTATGGCCGAACATAAAGTGTTTCATTTAAGCCATACCAGTATGATTTACTCGCGCCAAGTACTCGATTACATTTTAAAGTGCTTAAACGAGAAAGATTAATCCTCAGCATTGGCTGCTATTTTATAACTAATTAAAAATATCACAGCCAGTATCAGCGGAATGGGCGCCGCAATGTAACCAAAAAAATCTGAGTTCGCAAAGCTTGCTCCTGCTAAGTGCGCGACTAGCCCAAGCACAAATGCGATGACTGCAATTCCTACCACGATTAACTCTGCTTTATTTTGTTTCGCTGTTTTTGCATGCATGTTATCTCTCCTAATTATTTCGACAACATTATTATGCGCCGTTAGGGTGGATGATTTTTGACCTAAATCAATAAAAAAATAGCTAAGTTATTACCTTGAATAAAGTTTGTTTTAGATCATGATTTATATACTTCTGGGTTTTATTTATTTTTGAGGGGTAGTATTTTTATTAATCAGTCCCATTTCTATTAATAGTCTAAAGTGAATACAGGTATCAAAAACAGCTAATAGGTTAAAACTATTAACTAGATAAATTTAAACGATTTTACTAATTTATCGAAATTAGTAATACTTATCACAAGTTCACAAACAAACGGTTATTCAGGAGCAAGTTATGTCACATGTAAACGCAATTGGTCTAAACAGCGCAAAAAGCGAAGACATCATAAAGTCACTCAATACATTATTGAGTAGCTACCAGATTCAATACATGAATGCGCGTGGTTTTCACTGGAATATTAAAGGCCGTAACTTTTTTGAACTACACGTTAAGTTTGAAGAAATTTATAACTTGCTACTTCTAAAAGTAGATGAAGTTGCAGAACGTATTTTAACGTTAGATGGCGCACCACTACATGCATTTTCTGATTACCTTGAAGTAAGTAAAATTAAAGAAGCTAAAGGTATTAGTGATGGTGTTACAGCCGTAGAAAACCTACTTGCTGGTTACAGTACATTAATTCACATGCAGCGTGATATTTTAAGCCAAGCTGGTGATGCAGACGATGAAGGTACAGCCTCACTAATGAGCGATTACATTTCAGAGCAAGAGAAACTGGTTTGGATGCTAAAGGCTTACTTAGACTAAACCAGCAAAAAAAAGCCCTCAATGAAGAGGGCCACAAATAGGGATAAATCGTTAAATAATCAAGCGATTCGGTTACTATATTAGCCTCCTCCCAATACTAAACAACGCCCCTGTTACCAGTGGCGTTGTTTTGGGTTTAAGTGGGTGTAATGCTCATATATTGGGATAAACAATGTATAAGCATTACTACTACATTATTTTTCCCCATGAAAAAGCCCCAGCAATACTGAGGCTTTGTGAACGTTACGAATTAAGTAACTATATTAGTGTCGTTATTGTTGGTTAGAATTTACTTCTAAAACCTATGTAGAATGATTGACCAATTGGGTCATACGTACCTGCATCTGTTTCAGTACCAGTACTTGAACCGCTCACACCCGATAAAATGCGTGGTGGCTCTTTATCAAATAAGTTACTCGCACCAGCGTAAAGCTCTGTTGAATCGCTGATATGGTAACTTGCTTGAACATCATGATATGTCACTGAACCAATCCCTACTCCACCTGGAGCAATACCAAAACCACTTAAGAATTGATCATCAAAGTCTGCAGCGCCAATGTAAGTTAAGCTCCAGTTAAAATCAAAGTCGTTAAGTTTATAACCAAAGTTCCAGTTAGCTTTATGCTCTGATGCACCAATTTCTCCAGCAAACTCATCTTTATCAGCGCCTGGAAGTGGGATGCTATAACCATCAATTAGGTAAGTATAAGCAAGGCGAGTTCTAAACGCACCTGGGCCAATATCAGTAGAGTACGTTAGTGTTAAATCAACACCTTCTGTACCTAAACCACCACTGTTAGATACACCACTGTCAATAAACTCTAGTGAACCAGCACTATTATTACCTGATGGCGCACTACGACGAGTTACAAAGTCACAAAAGCTTGTATCGCCACCACCATAACATTGGTCAAGAATAAACTGACGAGGTGTTGATACGATTGCATCTGTAATTTCGATATCAAAGTAATCAAGCGTAATGTCTAGGCCTGATATTAGATTTTCTGGTGTAAATACTAAACCTACTGTCACAGAGTCACCAACTTCTTCTTTTAAATCTTGGTTGCCACGGTTAAAACCACTAATACCTTGTAAGTCAGACTGGTTAAGCGTGAACTCGCCATTTGAAGCGATATTAGTTGTAACACCAACATCTGTACGACAAGCATCACCTGCAGCACCACCGCCACTATTAGTAACACCTAAACATGGATCGTTTAAACCACTTGGGAAAGTTTGTGAAGGTGGAGAAAATAGTTCATCGATATTTGGAGCACGTGTTGAACGTGCACGGGTAGCACGTAAACGTAAGCTATCCATTACTTCCCAGTCTATACCCACGTTCCAACTTTCAGTATTGCCTACTGTTGAGTAGTCAGACAAACGAACTGCTGCATTCATTGTTACAGAATCAAGCACGGGGATGTTTGCTTCTACATAATATTCAGTTACATCAAACGAGCCTTCTGTTGCTGGAATTGCATTACCCGCATTAAGGCCAGCTTGCTGTAGAGCATCAAATTCACTACGTGAGAACTCTTCACGGTATTCAAAACCAGCAGCGATACCTACCGTACCTGCCGGTAAATCAAATAAATCACCTGAAATATTACCACCAATGATTTCTTGCTCAACCGACGTTGAAAGTGAGCTAGGTGCACTTACAAAATCAATAGCACCTTGCGATAGCGAATTGAAACCGTAAATGTCTACCGGCGCACAGTTAAAGCCACGTGCTGTCGCATCGATACAAATAGCCTCATCAGTAATACCATCACCATCTAAATCTTGGCTATCGATAACAGCCTCTAAACCTTGACGAAAGCTTTGTACGTTAACTAAACCACCAGAAACTTGCTGCTCTTTTGTTTTACCGTATACATAGTAAGTATCGTAGAACCAACCATCTGCTATTTCACCTTGAAAGCCTAGTGCTAAACGGAATGTATCACGCTCAGCTCGTGCTCCACGGTTACCGATATCACTTAAGCGCTTTGCAAAAAAGATATCACGCATACCATCACCATCGGTGTCGGTTGCTGCGTTATATATATCATCAGGTACAAATGCGTTACGCAATATTTCTCCGTTTACATTAAATTCAATTGGTACTTGGCCATTTGCATAGATGTCGTCAGAGGCAAAAGGAAATGGCTCTAATTCAGAAACGGTTGTTGTTGCAGCGTAAGTACCTTCATAAAAAAAGCTATGCTTGTCGCTTAGCTCGTAGCTACCATTTGAGGCAAATAAGTAACGTTCTGTAGGTATCGCTATCGTACGTACGCCACTTCGGTTAAAACCATTTGCAGCTACGCCATCGCCACCGTTAGTACTAAACGAGTTTTGTAGGGTGTTTGCATCATTAAACGTAAATGTTTCATCCCCAGCGCTAAAGCGACCCTGTGGCGGAAATGAAGATAAAAATGGGCTTACAGCATCAAATACAGAGCCCGGGTTTGCTACTGGATCATCTTCAAAGAAGATACCTGAAAATTGGTCTACTGCCGAGCGGTCACGGTCACGTGAAAAAACAGCACCTTGATCAGAATACCCAAGATGGAACATCGCGTGCCCTTTCCCATCTGAGCTTGATAAGCCTGAGGTAAAGTTAAATTGGCGTGATTCATCATCGCCTTCGCTTGATTCACCATATTGGCCTTCGAATTCAATACCTTCAAAATCATCTTTTAGTACAAAGTTAACTACACCAGCAACAGCGTCAGAACCATAAACAGATGAAGCACCACCTGTCATAATTTCAACACGTTCGATGAATTGACTCGGAATAGTATTTAAATCGACAGCAGAGCTACCTGGTACACCTGATACATAACGACGACCATTCACTAAAACCAATGTGCGGTTAGAGCCTAAATTACGTAAATCAACAGTAGCAACACCCGCACTTGCGGTATTAAAGTTTGAGTTAGTACGGCTAATAGCTGGTGTACCAAATGCAGGGTTCTCTAATAATAAGTCTTGAATATTTAACGACCCTGATGCATCGATAGCAGCACTATCTACAACTTGAATAGGAGCCGATGACATTGCCTCAGCTGAACGAATTCGAGATCCTGTAACTTGTACGCGTTCTATTTTAGTTATTTCGTCATCTTCTGCTGCAACACCTTGAAATGAAAAGCTTGCAAGTATCGCGCTGCTTAGCGCAACTGTTAACGACGATTTTTTAAATAATCGCGCGCTACCTTTGTTAGTTAATGTCATATAATTCCCCTGAATTGTTATTTTTGTAACTAAATGGTTACTTCGCGGATTACAGTAAGGGGATTTATTTAAACACTCTACGGGCATTATTTATGAGGCGTAGTCTTTGGTACGAATAGCAGCTTTTATGGGATGAATCAGTACGTCACAATTATTTTATAAATATATTGTACTTTTCATAACATTTTTTCCGCTAAGCACGGTCTTTATTATTATATACAGCAAGAGATATAAAATAATGATCGCTTCTTTTCATGCATTAACTTTTGTTAGTAACACTAAGTTTGCAACATTTTTAACAAAGCGTGTGCAAGATCACCGACACTTTGAATCTCAATCTTTTCTTCAAACAAATAGATTAGATCAAATAGACACAGATCAATACAATGTACTGTTTTACGAACTAACCAACCTAGCTGACCCTATGCAAATAGTGCATTTAACTGAGCTTGCTAAAAAGCTGAAGTTAGTCATTATTGCTCAATCGGGACATTTTGCGAGTTTTGCCTTTGAAGTTGGCGCTGTAGATTTTTTAATATTAGATTCAACTGCATCACGTATTGATAAATGCTTTGATAAGCTGATTCACCTTTGCCCGATTGCAAGTGCGGCCGAACGCCAATACCAGCAAAGCACACAAGCTGAAAAGCCATCATCACACATTGTGGTTAAAGATGTCGGTAAGGTAAGGCTAATTGATATCAATGATATTATTTGGATAAATGGCGCGGGCAACTATGTAGAGCTGCATTTTACCCAAGGTAATACGCCGGTACTACATCGCGAAACCATGAAAAATATTGAACAACAACTAGAACCAGAAGGGTTTGTTCGCATTCATCGCTCAACGCTGGTAAGAAAACAAGCTATTTGCGAACTGATGCCTACTGACAGTGGCGATTATAGAGTAAGGCTGAAAAACGATATGTGTTTAAACCTTTCACGGCGCTATAAAGGGTGTTTAGAGAGTATTATAAGCCCTTTTCAATAGCGGTTTATAATACTCATGTTAGTTACCAGTTCTGTTTTATATAACTGTCATTTGGGTGCACTAATAAATAGCTTTCGGTATCTTTATAAAAATTAACTTCTACATCGCTATTTTTCCATACTTTTTCAAACATATTTTTAGCTATGATATTAATGTTTATATAATCAACTCGTTGATAGCCACGTTCTTTTACACCGGCAAAATAGGCCTCTAATGAATCGAGGCCATCCAAAGTTAACAGCTCAAACTCTTTTAAATTAACAACCACAAACTTAATCGTATTTTCAGGGTGAGTGCTCAACTCCTGAACAACTCCATTAGTTAACAGCGTAATGCCTTCATTATTAAAGCTCCCTTTCAATTCTAAATACATCTGAGGGGGCTGTGAACAAATTTGAAATTCACCATGTGCTCCAAACATAAATCGCCTTACATATATCAACTTCTATATATAGGATAATACAATTTTCTGATTTTGCAGTTAATTTAATAAAGCAATAAAAAAGGCCATTTCGAGTGCTTTTTCCTCTAAACTTTTAAAGCGACCTGATGCACCGCCGTGCCCTGCATCCATATCGGTTTTAAATACTAAAATATTACTATCAGTCTTAAGTTCACGCATTTTTGCAACCCACTTCATAGGCTCCCAATACTGCACTTGTGAGTCATGAAGACCGGTAGTAACGAGTATGTTCGGATAGTTTTGGGCGCGAATATTGTCATACGGCGAGTAAGCTTCAATTACATCATAAAACTGAGGCTCATTTGGATTACCCCATTCATCATATTCATTTGTTGTGAGCGGAATACTTTCATCAAGCATCGTGGTTAATACGTCTAAAAATGGTACATGACAGCCAACACCGCAATATAACTCTGGTGCTTGGTTTACAACCGCCCCCATTAATAAACCACCAGCACTGCCGCCTGAGGCAAACACCTTGCTGCTATCACAATAGCCTTGTGCAACAAGCGCTTTTGTCACATCAATAAAGTCACTAAAGCTATTTTGTTTATGCTCTTTTTTACCTTGCTCGTACCACTCGCGGCCTAGCATTTCAGAGCCTCGAACATGTGCTATTACATAAACAAAACCACGATCGAGCAAGCTCAGCGATGAACTTGAAAAACTTGGATCAATCGTATAGCCATACGCACCATAACCGTATTGAAATAACGGATTTGAGCCATCTTTTTTAAAGCTGTCTTTTCGATAAACAACTGATACGGGTACTTTAACTCCGTCGCGAGCAGTTACCATTAATCGCTCAGACTGATAGTCATCGGCATTAAAACTACCGAGTACTTTTTGCTGTTTAAGTAGTGTTTTTTCGCCAGTTGCTAAATCAACATCA
The DNA here is from genome assembly GCF_014164015.1 of Pseudoalteromonas sp. SR41-1. Lineage (NCBI taxonomy): Bacteria > Pseudomonadati > Pseudomonadota > Gammaproteobacteria > Alteromonadales > Pseudoalteromonadaceae > Pseudoalteromonas > Pseudoalteromonas sp. SR41-1. The sequence continues at coordinate 34,709 of NZ_JACJEK010000021.1, read as the reverse complement.
TATAAAGAACCTGGTGTTGTTAAACTTGAGTAATAAATACGCGCAGTGCCTGTGTCTGGCTCTGGGTTCATTGCTATTGCAGCATAATAACAAGGATCGGCAAACTCAAGTGCCATACGATCCCCTTGCCTATTAACAACTACAAATCGAGCTTGCCCTTGCTCGCGTTCACTCAATACTAAAAAGTCATTAAATAACTCTACACCTTCAAGCAGTACATTCTCTCTGTGAGCTGTATGCTCAACCCATTGTGTTTTATCTGCAATTGTTTCGTTTGTTGCCGTCATTAATCTAAAGTTTTTAGCTTGCCAGTTAGTCACAATATAAAATGTGTCACCTAGCTTATCTACGTCAAACTCGTGGCCATCTTCACGCGGCATTAATGCTTTAAATTCGCCAGTGGGCTTATTAGCATCAAGCACCCATGTATCATTGGTCTCTGTCGATGCTAAATCAATAATAATTAAGCTTTCATCGCGGCTTTTACCAAGTCCCATAAAAAAGCTGCTGTCTTGCTCTTCGTAGACCATTACGTCTTGGCTTTGCTCGCTGCCAAGCTCATGCCTAAATACTTGGTATCCTAATAGCGTTTTTAAATCTTTTTTTACATAAAAAACAGTTTTATTGTCGTTAGCCCAAACAACTTGTCCTTCTGTATTTTCAAGTACATCAGGTAGCATTTCACCGGTCGCTAAGCTTTTAAAGCGAACATTATAAATACGACGACCTTCAGTATCTTCAGAGTAAGCCATAAGCTGCTCGCATGGACTTAGTGCGACTTCGCCCAGCTCAAAAAACTCAAATCCTTCAGCTAAGACATTCACATCGAGTAAAAGCTCTTTATTATCGGCCTTTATGCTCGTACTTCTATAGTGACGCGAGTATTCATCATCACCACGAACTTCTGAGTGATACCAGTATTTCCCGTCTTTAACGGGTACCGAATTATCATCTTTTACAATGCGTGCTTTTAACTCTTCAAAAAGTGTATTTTGTAGTGGCTTCATAGCAGCTAACTGTTCATCGCAGTACGCATTTTCAGCATGTAAATGCGCAAGTACTTGCTCATCCTGGCGATCGTCATCACGCATCCAATAGTAATTATCGGTACGTATCTTATTATGAGTACTTAATGTATGGGCTTGCTGTTTAGCAATCGGGAAATTAGGTAATAAACTTAAAGAGTAGACAGGACGAGACACAACAAAACCAATTAAAAAAATAATGTGATTTGCAGTTTATCATAAAAATAAAAAAGCCCATCCAATAGTTGGATGGGCTAAAACGGTAAACGCTTCATTACTAAAACCGCTATACCTTTGGGAAGATAATTTAAGCTTTATATTTGCTGCCAAGCCATAGCCCAGCTTTGCCCTACACCGGGTTCGAACATAGACTTATTATCGTCATTCGTGCGGCAAAACTCATTAAATGGCCAAGGCCTGCATTGATATACATGCCCAGTTTTTGGCTGCAATACCTTTGTACCCGCATTATAGTTTTCACAATTTTCAGGGTACACGTAATCATAAGTATCAAGGTTCTTAACAACACGCTCATCGCATTTTGCAATACAATGAAAGCCGACGTGTGCTTTACATATACCACTGCTTTGCAAAGCAAAAATTTCATTATTTCTATAGGCTACAATTAAACCCTGTTCGGTCATTTTACCTGCGCTAACCAGAGGAACATGCACATTAATATGCTCGGCAACTAAACGTGGCCATGCGTGAGGCTCACCTTGCTCAAGCGAGGTGATCTTGTAATCAAATGATAAACTAACCAGCTCTCCTTGCATGTCGTAAAAGGTTACACTCACCACATCACCAATAAATAATTGGGTATGATGATTTAAGCAACCTATTGTTGACCACTTTCCACAGGCCAACGACGTATGCATAAACACGGCAACACCTTAAGAGTTACAAAATCTTATCCATACACTATGGATACACAAAAAATACACTGAGGGCAAGTGATACATAACAACACGTTATGCAGTAGTCCCGCTACCATAGCTTTTAAAAAGACTTAGACCGGAAACTTTGCGTCCTAACCTTTCGGCTAGTTTGCCAGCAATGCGGCGATTATAATTCGACCCCGCATAACAATCAAACAAAAGAATGTAACCAAAAACAAAAACCAACCCTTTAAGGTTGGTTTAATGTGTTTTTAACTAAACAAATAAGTTAAAGGCTCTTTCGCCCACGTAAATACCAGCAACACCAATAAAGATATAAATATTAACCACGCAGGCCAAGACGCTTTTGTTACTTTAGCCTCAGGGTCATCCGCTTTTAACTCTTTTGAGCCTGTGATCATCGCCTTAACCAGCGGTTTGCCTTTTATTCTATAAACAATAATAGCTAATACATGTAAGCCAATAGCATAAAGTAAAATGTCAAAATTCAGCTCATGTAGCCAATTGGCAAAATCAATCGTATCGCTAGACACATATTGAGCAAGCGGCCCGTCAGTTAAAATACCATCACTGCTCATTAAGCCACTTACAAGTTGCGTTATGATCAATATAAAAAACACTATCACCATACAGCTACCGGGTGCTGAATGGCCTAACGATTCGCTTGGTGATTTTAATGCCTTTAAAATAGCTCTAGGAGAATGCAGTAACCCACTTAATCTCGCGGTTTTACTACCAATAACACCCCAAATTAAACGTGTTACTATAAGTGCTAAAGTAAAAAAGCCAGCAACAAAATGAAGCTCAATCATGCCCTCTTCAATACTAAAATAAAGCACTGCAATACTTACAACCAAAAACCAATGAAAGCATCTAATAAACCCATCCCACACTTTTAACGTCGTCATTGTGCCTATCCTTAAAAAAACAGTATTATTTAATTTGTTAACTACTTTAACATCATAATATTAAGGTATCCTTATGAGCCATTCTACAAGCCGTGAGAGTAAATATCATGCAACCAGTTAAAAAAGCTATTTTAAAAGGCTTTTTAGATATGCTACCACTGTGTTTAGCCGTTGTTCCTTGGGGTATTTTATGCGGCTCTTTAGCGATTCAAAATGGTTTTAGCGCCTTTGAAACCCAAGCAATGTCGTTATTAGTATTTGCAGGCTCTGCACAGCTTGTTGCGATTGAACTTATGGCGGGCAACACACCATTGCTCACAATTTTATTCACAACATTTATTATTAGCTCTCGGCATTTTTTATACGGGTTAGCCGTGCGTCATAAGGTGATTGATCAACCTATGCGTTGGCGCTTACCAGTAAGTTTTGTTTTAACCGACGAGCTGTTTGCGTTTTCTCATCATCGAAGAGCATATAGAACAAAAACACGCTTAATATACGCATTAAGCGCTGGTTTTAGCTTTTATATTGCATGGAATATTTGGACGTTAATTGGCATTGTAGCGGGCACAATGCTGCCCGACCTAACTAATTTAGGGCTCGACTTTGCAATTGCCGCGACGTTTATCGCGTTGGTTATTCCGGGAATCAAAAATTTGGCCTCACTCGTTACGGTAATTGTAGCTGGTATTAGCGCAACGCTTTTAAAAAGTACAGGATTTGAGTTGTGGCTTGTTTGCTCAGCGCTGCTGGCAATGGCCGCAGGTTACAGCACAGCAAGGCTAACCGCTAAAAAGGAAGCAACGCCATGATGACAACTATTTTACTCATGGCGTGTATTACATTTTTTACGCGTTATTTATTTTTACACCGCGCTTTACCGTTTAAAGTAGGTCCTAAAATGCAGCAATTTTTAAGCTTTAGCGCACCTGCGGTGCTTACAGCAATTTGGGTGCCTATCGTGTTTTTGAATGAAGATGGCATTAACTTAGACTGGCAAAACCCTTATTTAAGCGCAGCGATAGTCGCCATCATTGTTGCCTATAAAACACATAATATTTATTACACAACGCTTGCCGGTATGGGGCTATTTCTGATTTTAAATTAGAGCGCTCTTTATACTTTATGAAATACTGTACTCAGGTTAAAATACCGATAACAATAATAAAAAAGACGCCAATATGCACAAATTCCATCAATTAAGCGCAACAAGCTTGCAGGGTCAACCTATTAACTTTAGTGATTTTGAAGGTAAGGTTGTGCTTATTGTTAATACCGCAAGTAAATGTGGATTTACCTACCAATACGAGTCGCTGCAAGCTTTGCATAATAAATATGCCAGCCAAGGTTTAGTTATTTTAGGGTTTCCGTGTAATCAATTTGGTCAGCAAGAACCCGGCGACGCTACACAAATAGAGCAAGGATGTTTAATTAACTTTGGTGTGAGTTTTTTAATGGCGGCCAAAGTAGATGTAAACGGTAAGCATGCTCACCCAGTCTTTCGTTTTTTAAAATCGGCTTTACCTGGTTTTTTAACACGTAAAATAAAGTGGAATTTTACTAAATTTTTAATTGCTGCAGATGGCACGCCAATTAAACGTTATGCACCTTTTACTAAACCAGAAAAGCTAGAACTTACAATTCAAAAAGCTTTGGCACAAACTAAAAATGCGCTTTAAAAAGTAATAAAGAGGCGCAAGGCCTCTTTATTGCCAATACTACTGAAACTTAAACATACGCATAACTGCACATTTAAACTCTCAATATTAATTGGTATTTTATTTATACTAGTGAAATTTAATCGGTGTAATCGCTTAAATCATCTTCGCCTAGATTTTTACGCAAGCGTTTTTGCTCAAGGTAGTCTTCCAACTTCTTTTTAACCTTTTGCTTGTTCTTATCGTGTTGATTACGGCCGAGCATTTCGTACTCGTCTTCAACAAAATCGTCATCTAGCGCATCGTAACTAAATGTCTTACCCACAACCCACTCCATAAAGTGTTTGAGACCAACCAAGGATTTTATTATCGCAATAGTCGGTAAAATTAAAATGTTTAACGTCAAAATGCTGTGCAAATTAACATCAAAATAAAGCCACGTGACTACTGTAAATAGTCTTCATGTCAGTAATGTGAATAAATAGCGCTAAATTTGAATTGAGGAAAGTGAGAGTTTTTTATCGTATCGATAAATAAAATTTATTAATTTTTATTAGTTAGCCAATTTGACTAAAAAATAGTTATTTATTAATTAATTTCATTTACTAAAAAACAAACAAAAACAGTTAAGCATATGTTTTATATTAAAAAATAAAACTGGCATCAAACTTGTTATTAATTAATCGTCATCAACAAAAAGTAGAGAACAAACATGAAAAAATTACTATTAGTTAGCGCATTAATTTGTTCACCAGCCGCTATGGCTCATAACGATAACGATTCTGCAATTTCATTTAGTAATGATGAATGTAACGTCGAATTTAAAAATGATGTGCGCATTAAGCCAAACGAATTGGAAATTTTTACCGCCAACAATAAAACCATGCAGTTTAATACCCATGGTGACTTAACCGTAAATGGCGAACTTGTAGCGCTGAATAGTTCGCAGCGCGACGCGCTAACCAAGTACTCTGATAGCTTACGCACTCAATTACCTGAAGTAGCTAATATAGCGCTTGAGGGTGTAAAAATTGCCGGAGTAGCATTAGAAGAAGTAGGCAATGCATTTAATATTGACGGTCTTGATAATATGTCTGAGCTTATGGATGACATTAAAATCGAAGTAGAAAACACATTTTACCAGCAAGGTACATTTGTGATGGGCCAACAAAGTTTTAATCAATTTGGCGAAAACTTTGAACAACAATTTGAGCAGCAGATAGAAACAGCGGTTGAATCAGCAGTAATGCAATCAATGGGCAGTATTTTAGTAGCTTTAGGTTCTGAGTTACTTGGTTCAGGCGGTGATATGGATGCCTTTGAACAACGTATGGAAAATATGGGTGCACAAATAGAAGAAAAAGTAGAGCTACATGCAAGCGCACTTGAAGAACGTGCCAACTCTTTATGTGGAAACTTTGCTGATATTGCAAAACAAGAAGAGCAATTAGTAATGCAAGTGCCTGAGCTTGAAGGTTACCAGTTATTTAGCTTTAAACAAAATTAGTACAGCAAACGTTATTTAACATCCCTTTGGCAGCACTTAAGTTTACTTAAATGCTGCTTTTTTGTGTTTCGCAAACTTATACCAACCTGCATAAATCTTTGAGCAATTTAACGAATTAAATTGCACTATAACGTCGTTAAAAATTTTTTATTTAGAACAACTCGATACAAAAACTTTTGCCTAGTTCTAGCGTAATTTTCTTAACGTTAAATAGACCCCATATATAAGCAGATTGGTATTACTTTTTAGCTAATAAAGTAAGCTTACCCAATGTAACTATTGCTTGCTCAATTTGCGCGTTCCATTGCACACCATAACTTAATCTTACGCAGCTTTTATATTTATTAGAGGCCGAAAAAACAAGCCCAGGGGTAATACTAATACCAACCTCAAGCGCAAGTAAAAACAATGTTTGGCTATCGTACTCGCCTCCTAAATCTAGCCACATAACGCAGCCTCCTTTTGGATCGCTTATACGTGTGTTTTTTGGCATAGCTTGTTGTAAGCACCATCGCATACGCTCTTTATTATCGCGCAAGCGTTGCCTAAGTACTTTTAAATTTCGGTCGTACTCGCCGCTGGCAATAAATTCAGATAACGTCCATTGGTTTATTAACGAAGCAGAGCAACTTAGTGCTCTTTTATATCGCCTTGCTTGCGTTGCAAATTTACCCGCAACTAACCAACCTACACGATAGCTCGGCGCTGCCGTTTTAGAAAAAGATGAGCAACTAATCACTAATCCTTTTTTAGAGTACGCTAAAGCAGGTGTGCCTCGTTTTGCCGTAAAATATAAATCGCCATATACGTCATCTTCAATAAGCACTACGTCATGACTTTCAAGTAGCTCCACCAGCTGCTGTCTGTTTGTATCAGGCATAAAGCTGCCCACAGGGTTACTAATTGCAGTCGAGAATAAACACGCTTTTATATCATGCTCATTTAAAGCGCGTTCCAAATCACTTAACCAAATACCATTATCTGGGCACAGTGGTATTTCGAGCGCTTTAAGCCCTAGGCTTTCTATTAACTCGATAATCCCGTGATAGCAAGGCGTCTCAATGGCAACTACATCGCCTGGCTTTGTCACACACTTAAGTGCAATAGCCATGGCTTCTTGCGCACCATTGGTGATCACAAGCTCGTCCATATTTATGCCAATACCAAAATCTAAATAGCGATGCACCAATTGCTTTTTCAGCGGTACAAACCCATCTGTTGGTCCATAGTTAATAGCTTTACTGCCCGCAATTGTCATTACACGGCGCATGTTTCTGGCGAGTGCTTTATCGGTGGGTGCAGCAGCAATTGGATTAGCGATACCAAAAGGAACTACGTTAGCTTGATGAATGGCGCTGTATACCTGCTCTATTAAGGCTTGTTTATTTACCACAACAGGTTCGCGACTTAATTTAACTCGCTTAGGTAAATTATGCGCCATGCTAACGACTTTTAAAAAATACCCTGATTTTTCACGTGCCTCTACTAACCCCTGATCTTCAAGTGTTTGATAAGCTTGCTTCACTGTCGGAATACTAATGTTTAAGTTATCTGCCATTTTACGCAGTGATGGAAGTTTTTCGCCAGGAAGTAAAACCTGCTGGGCGCTCATATCTCTGATCAACTGAATAACTTGCTGATATAGAAACTCATGCCCCTGGCTATTTTTTTGTCTTATCATCACGCATCCAAATCTGTATAGGTTACATTTTTACTTTTCTGTATATGGTAAGTATACAGACAGGTCTTAAAATAGCCATTCAATCGGGCTTTGGAGAGTAACCATGAAAAGTGCAGCGCTATACATTACAACCGTTTTAATTTGGGGTTCTACTTGGTTAGCCATCGAATTTCAGCTAGGTGATATTGCGGTAGAGCTATCGTTATTTTATCGCTTTGCTATTGCAGCACTTTTAATGTGGTTATATGTAGCGTACAAAAAACCGGATATGCGCTTTTCATTAATCGATCATGGCTTTTTTGCTTTGTTGGCTATTTGTAATTTTGCCTTAAATTACTTAATGCTTTACTGGGCACAAAATTACTTAACCTCCGCTATGACCTCTATCGCCTTTTCACTATTGCTGGTTATGAACATAGTTAACACTCGACTATTTTTTGGTAAACCTATCTCAAAACGAATTTATACCGGTGCCGCACTCGCTGTATTAGGTATTACGTGTCTGTTTTGGCCACAGTTACAGCAGTTCGACTTAAGTAACGGTGCATTGGTCGGGTTACTACTTGCCCTTGGTGGCACCTTTGTGGCTTCATTGGGCAACATGGTAAGCGTTCGTAATTCTCGTAAGCAAATTGGCGTATTGCAGGGCAATGCATGGGGCATGTTATATAGTGCTATAGGCTTAGCTTTATATGTATTAATGAACGATGTGCAATTTAGTTTAAACGCCCCAACTAGCTACTGGTTATCATTACTTTATTTATCAATATTTGGCACAGTAATCGCTTTTGGTTGTTACTTTGCACTACTAAAAAATATAGGCCCTGAAAAAGCCAGCTACGTTATTGTTTTATTCCCATTAGTGGCAGTAACACTGAGTAGCTTTTTTGAAGGCTTTGAATGGCACGCAAATACCTTTGCAGGGTTTAGCTTAGTGCTATTAGGTAACGCCATTGTGCTTACCCCAACAAAACGAATTAACGCCTTTTTAGCTAATAGAGCAATAGCTAAAAGTGGCTCCGTCCCCAGTTAGACGCGTTATTAACGCAACTAACGCAAAAGCGCCTACTTTACTGTAGGCGCTTTTTTATTGGCATATGAAAAAGTAAGGCCTGTCCATACACACTAACAACTGCAGGAGTTTTACCTATCAGCTCACCATCTGCTTCAATCAATAGCCCTTCAGTATTTATTGAAGCTGTATTTAAGCGACTATAGGTAAGGTTTTTTATATACTCATGACGCTTAAAAAATAACTTAATAAAGCTTATTACATTATAAAAAAGCCCACCCGATCGCATTTGATAACACTCAAGCTGGCCATCAGTTAAATCTGCTTTTGGCGCTATTTTTAGCCCGCCACCAAAGTACTTATGATTAGCAAATACAGTAATTAAATTTTGATACTGCCGAGCATCGTTATTAAACGTACCTTGTAACTGCTGAGCTTGATAATAAAATAGCTCTTTAATGCTCGTCCAACTGTAATCAAAAGATGAAAAATTAGCTTTATCGTTAATAGTTTTAATCACATGAGCATCAAATCCTACCCCTGCAATATTAATAAAATAGCGGCTATTAATTTTTCCTATATCAATTGCTGTCGGTGTATTAAATAATGCCTTTCGCCAACCATCTTCTTTGCAATTAAACCCTCTGGAGAAATCGTTACCTGTACCGCAAGGTAATAATGCTAACGAACAACTGCTCCCTATTAGCGCATTGACCGCCAAGTTCAATGTACCATCGCCACCTAGTGCAACTACTTTGGGAAATTTACTCAGTAACAACCTTATTTGAGCGCAGTCATCGTCAAAGCTTCCCGTTGTAGTAAATATACAATAAGAAAAGCTGCGTTTTTTACAGATATTTTTAAGCCATGCCAATGATTTTTGGCTCTGTTTTTTGATACTTGGTTTAATAATTATAAGTAGTGACAAGCTTTTGTTTCCAGCAATGTATTTTAGAGTGAGATAACAAACGTTTAATTAAATTTTTTTAATCTGAATAAATAATCAAAAAACATTGTATAAAATGCATAAAAATAAATTAAAAAACCAAAAACCCCAACATCAAAGGGGTTAAAACCAACCGTCATATAAATAGCTATGCAAAAACAGTAATGCAACTTACTGAATCGCATATTAATAAAATCAATTCAGATTAGTTTAACTAATCTCTCAGGCTCAATTTTTATCGTTGTATTTTTAATCAAACAACGTGCAAAATGCACGCGATTTCAACAGATACGACCGGAGCAAAATAATGAAACCAATTAATACATTAAATCAAACAGCAGTAGCGCAAGTAGCCGTTAAACCAACTAACCGTAAAGCAAGAATGTTAGCTAAACTTAACACGATTGGTAAAAGACTAGCACTTAGCGGTGCAGCTCAATATAAATAATCACCCAACCATGATTATTTTTCGGTGCAGCGAACACTCAACCACTAAATGAAGTCACTTATTTAGCTCCCATTGTTTGCTGCAACCTATTTATTTTATTAAAAATTGCCTTAATTTCCCCTTATTTACAAAAAAAACCTCATTTACGTATATTTTTTAGGCAAACAGTCATTTTGCTATTTACACAGCGGTATCACCTAAGTATTATTCTGCGTCACGGAGAGATGGCAGAGTGGTCGAATGCACCGGTCTTGAAAACCGGCATGGGTTTATAGCCCATCTAGGGTTCAAATCCCTATCTCTCCACCATATTTTAATTGGTGGCTTTCTTTACTTCCATCAATACAAACGGTTATGCGTTGGAGAGGTGTCCGAGTGGCCGAAGGAGCTCCCCTGCTAAGGGAGTATAGAGTTTGTAGCTCTATCGAGGGTTCGAATCCCTCCCTCTCCACCATACTTAATTTAAACCACTTGATTGTGGTTTTTTTGTGCCTAAAATTTAACACCGATACTAAATTGGGAGGGTGAGAACCCTCGACAGGGTTCGACAAAATGTCTGGAACATTTTGGGCCGCTGCAAGCGTCGCGCAGCGATTGATTACATGGATGTAAGCAAGTCTATCCCTCCCTCTGGACCATACTTAATTTAAACCACTTAATTGTGGTTTTTTTGTGCCCAAAATTTAACACTGATACTAAATTGGGAGGGTGAGAACCCTCGACAGGGTTCGACAAAATGTCTGGAACATTTTGGGCCGCTGCAAGCGTCGCGCAGCGATTGATTACATGGATGTAAGCAAGTCTACCCCCCTCTGGAACATACTTAATTTAAACCACTTAATTGTGGTTTTTTTGTGCCTAAAATTTATAAAAACTAAACAAATTGTGCCTAGTAATAACTTAGGGCATTATTAACACAACTTTAGCCACTTTTAGGTTTAGCTATGATCCGGTTCATATTGCTATCATTTTGCGCGGCAGCACCATTTTTTACCTTGGCACAAAGTACAACAGTGTATAAGTGTGTAATTAAGGGCGTTCCTACTTTTAGCCAAACGCCTTGCGCTAAAGATGCACAAGTTATTACTCTAAAAGATATAAATGTAATTGAAGCATATAAAAGCTCTACGCCCGGTAAAGGTATCACCGATACCTCTGTTGATGACTACTTAGAGGTTCAGCAAATAGAGCGTGAAATAAAGCGCCTTGAGCTATCTATTGAACAAAGCCAAAAAGAATACGCAGCTAAAAAACAACAAATAGATTATATGACCCAAGATAAGGCCAATCGTTTAGGCGCTTCGTCTATTGCTGATGCTATCGCAACTAAAACAAATTCATTAAAACAAGCCTACGACGCATCAATTAGTCAAACGCAGCAAAAAATAGAGTCATTAAAGCAAAGAAAGCAGCAGCTTAGCCAAAACCCTTAAGCGCTCGTTTTACTATAGAAATAAATTGCGCAACGTCTTCTTGAGTATTATAAATATGTGGCGATACTCGTATTCCAAATTTGCGAGCATCTACACTGACTTTCGCTTTATTAAGCTCTGTAAGTACATGGTCTTGCTGCTTGTTAAAAAACAAAATAACAGTCCCGCTGCATTTATCACCACTCATAGGTGATACAACATATTCGCTTAGTTGCTCATGAATAAGCGTAAGCATCGCTAAGTTATGCACCCTTACCTTGTGAGCTGTTAGCTCTGCAAAGTAGGTAATACTATTTGCGGCAATAATATAAGGCGCTACAGAAGGGGTGCCACCCCAAAACTTGAGCGCACTGGCGTTATATTCAAAGTGGTTAATATCGAACTCAAATGGATTTTGATGCGAAAACCAACCCACATCTTTAGGCTCACAATACTCTATTTGATTTTTGTTAACCCATAAATAAGCTGCACCTGGGCCACCACATAACCATTTAACGCTCGAGCCAATCATAAAGTCCGCATCGAGCACGCTTAAATCAAGCGGTATAACACCCGCTGACTGAGCAACATCAACTATTGATAAACTATTGGTAAATTTACTTATAGCTACAATATCGTACACAGGCGCCTGTACACCTGTATTTGAATATACATGACTTATAAAAACTAAATCGATGTCGGCGGTTATATAACGCTGCCAAACACTAATATCAGTTAGGTTTTCGTGCTCAGGTATAAATATGATTTGCGCGCACTTTGGCAACGCTTTTTGCATTGCAAAACCCATACTCGGAAAATCACTTTGCGCCATAAGCACTTTACAATTTTTTTGCTGTAGCCGTGGATGCGACATAAGCAATTTTGTTAAGCCACTTGATAAATTAACCTGAGGACAAAACTGCGAACTAGGCGCATTAAATAACTTACCAAGCGCGGTAGTAAATTGCTCAACTGCGGGCAGCCATTGTTGCCAAGGTTCTTTATTTGAGCTCTCCCACGGTAAAAAGTAGTGCTGTGCTAAATATTGCTGTGTACTTTTAAGAGGACGCCCTACCGAGTGGTTTAATAAATAACAGCCATCGGCCATACAAAAATCATTTTTAAGCATACTATTTAACCCATTCTTTAAGTGTATTTAGATCGTCAAAACGTGTTTTTATATCGTCGCGTTTGGCACTGGCTCGCCTATCTCTTAATTTTTCGAGCGAATCAAGTAACACATGAAGCGGCGGACCACTTGCTGTTACCTTGCTCATATGCTGCTGTTGCATATTTTTTGAGGGCTGAGCAATAAACTTTTCAACCAGTTGATTATGATGACCGACTGCGGTGTCGCCATGTAATTTACACACTTGGATAAATAACGTTGCGTGGCTTTTAAACCAATCTGTATTTTTATATTGCTCTGCTTGTAAAAAGTCATCCATAAAGCTTTGCATACGCATGGCTTCTCGCAGGATTTGTTGATCCTCTGGCATCATATATAAAAACTTATCCACCAGCATTTGCGAGTAACTAGGCTCGTTTGCACTACACAGCCCTAACAGCATATCAATCACGTTAATACCTGCAAAGTCACCAGCATTTGCCCCTCTGTAAACCTCTTTACCTACACGGTACGGTTTATAATAAGGGCGAACGCAGTTAAAAAAGCGATCTGTATCGAGCTCAGAATAAAGTGCATTGTTTGACTCAATTACATCTATAAGCGCTTGTTTAGCTACTTTTAATAACTCACCACACAAGGGATGTGAAATACCTAACGGCAATATTTTTAATAATGCATCACTTGCCCGTTTGTAGGCCAAAATGCCTTGAGTGTTATAATCAAGAAACAGCTTTTCATCAGGTAAATTGGTAAATCGTTTATAAATACCGTTAAGTGCTTTGTTATGAGTAGTTAAGTGGGCGGTAGCAAAACGAGGGGTTACGCCAATAGATGCGCCTATATGCATAGCAAGCGCTGAGGCTTCTATTAGCGGTGAAGTGGTTTCTCTGCTTGGCTCAGTAATTTCATGGCGCCTACACGCTGCCATAAATAATCCTACGTTACCGAGTAAGTCAAAAGCGCTATCAAAGCCTTGATCTGTGTTTCCCTCGGCTAATAAATTGCTAATTAATACGTTGCCTTCTTTTTCTAATTGTTGCTTTAAGGCCTCGCCTACCCCTTCTACATTTGCTTTATCGGTTTGCTGCCAATAAAGCTGCTCTAATTCACTATTTAAAGTGACAAACTCTGTTCGTATCCAGTGATCGAAAATAGCGGTATGTGTGTTCATTGTTGTGCTCTATTATTTTTATAGTTAAATGCTAACAGAGTTCAATGAGTGTAAAACGCCAAAAAAATTAGTAAAAACTGCAATACTTAGCAATAATCACTACAAATATAAAAATAATTAATAAAAGCCGACAACTATGTTAGATAAAAAAGATCAGCAATTACTCATTGCACTGCAAAGCCAAGCTCGTATGTCGGTTTCAGATTTGGCCAGCAGTATTAACCTATCGGATACGCCTTGTTTAAGGCGTATAAAAAAGTTAGAGCAAGAAAACATTATTACCGGCTACCACGCCGCCATAAATCCTAAAGCACTTAACCTTAATGTGTTGGTATATGCGTTTGTACGATTAAGCCAAAACTCGGTAAGTGCTGCAGAGCAATTTGAGCAACATGTAGAAAAGTTACCACATGTATTAGAGTGTTGTGTAATATCAGGAAGCTATGATTATTTATTAAAAATCATTGCACATGATCTTGAGAGCTACGAAACGTTTGTGAAACATCAACTAGGTGGCTTAAGTTGTATCGCAAATATAGAATCAACAGTTGTGTTAAAGCAGTCATTTAGCAAAAAACAGTTACCTTTATAAAAATAACCAAAATAACTTACTGTTAGCTATACTGATATTTCAAAACGACAATAATAATTGCTTGGACCTTATGTGAAAAATTTTAACTCTAAAAATCATTCCATTATTTTTTACATCATGTTTGCCTTGGCATATTTTTTAGTCGGCATAGCACTCACTAAACTTGCTTTTAACTCGCAAATAATTCCAATTTGGTTACCTGCCGGCATAGCTTTAGTTGGCTGTTATATTTGGTGGTGGCGCTTTATCCCGCCTCTATTTGTAGCTGCAATTGCATTTAATCTAAATATTTTTGATAGTTCAGCTCATGAGCTAGTCCTGGTCGGTAACTCATTTAACGAGGCTATGTATATCGCCTTTGGTGTTGTTATACAGGCAATGGTCGGCGCAGCTCTTTTAAAGTATTGGCTTGGGCACCCGCTGCGCTTTAAAAAGCGCAAAAATATAATTTACTTTATCCTTGTCATAGCAATATTGGTCAGCTTAATTTCGGCTAACTTTGGCGTATTTGCCTTAAGCCAATTCAACTCGGTTTACAGTGTTGATAATCATTGGAAGAATGTTACTTACTGGTGGCTTGGTGATACATTAGGAGTATTAATTGCGACTCCGCTTTTACTTTCTTTATTACCACAAAAGTCTAATCAACATAATATATCGGCGTTTCCGACAATTGCAGTATGCTCTATTTTATTTTTATCAGTCGCGGTAACAACGCAGTTATACGATCAAGAAAATCGTATAAACACTATTAAAATTGCTGAACGTGAAGTCCATGTTATAGAAAACAGCCTTTATAGATATACAAATCGTAGTATTATTGCAGTGCAGAGCCTAGCAAGTCAGGTACAGTCATCTCCCATGCTAAGCCAGCAAGATTTTTATTCTTATGCTAGCCAGTTACTAACTCAGCACGCATTTATTAACGCCTTATCGTGGAACGCAAAAATACCTCAAGATCAACGCGACGTCTTTGCCCAAGAAATATCAAACATTTATCATTTAGATATTGATGTAGTTGGCGAACCTCTTGAAAGTAGCGATCCCCTTGTGATAGTAAAATACATAGCTCCTTTTAATGGTAATCAAAAAGCTATTGGCTTCAATGTATTTTCAAACCCTGATCGAAAAAGCTCTCTGCTTAACCCCGCTATAAAGTACATGCCAGTAGGAACTAAAATAATTCAGTTAGTGCAAACCAAACAACCTAAACCAGCCTATTTATTATTTGCCCCTGTGTACTCCCAGCATAGTGATGAAAAAACAATTAAAGGCTATGCCACTGGTGTATTTTTAGTGCGTAGTATTATTGAGCAGGCAATTTCTAAAGAACAGTCTGATATGTTTTCGATTGGTATATACGAAGATACAAACACTCCGCCGTTTTATAGTAATTACTCTCAAAATGTTCAGCAAGCTAAAGGCAGCCGCTTAATGTCATTTGATGTGGACTTTGCAGGGCAAAAATGGATTGTAAAACTAGCCCTTAAAGAAAGCTTTTTAACACTACATAATAGTCAACTAACTTTATTATTACTCATACTTCAAGTTGCCGTATGTTCTTTAATTTTAATGGTTTTACTGCTGTTTAATCAGCAACAAATCGCACTTACACGTCAAGTTGCAGAGCGTACTCACTCACTCGCACAAGCAAAGAAGCAGTCCGATTTAGCTAATCAGGCTAAAAGCCAATTTTTAGCGAATATGAGCCACGAAATACGAACACCATTAAACGCCGTTATTGGTTTTTCTTCACTTGCTAGAGAAACAGACAATGCAAATACACTCATTGGCTATTTAGATAAAATAAACTCAGCATCTAAAAGCTTATTAAACTTAATTAATGACATTCTTGATATATCAAAAATAGAATCACAAAAGTTAGTTATTGAATCTATTGCATTCGACTTAGGTGCTTTAATAACACGTATAAACAACATGTTTGAGCAAAGCGCAGTTAACAAAGGTATTAAATGGCAAGTTAATTCAAAGCTACCTGTTGATACCTGGTTTATTGGTGATCCTATGCGAATTGAGCAAATATTACTTAATTTATGTAGCAACGCGATTAAATTTACAAGCCAAGGCAGCGTTACTTTAAACATAGAAACAGAGTTTACCGCCGCCAATAAAGTACAGCTAGTTATAACCGTTAGTGATACCGGCATAGGTATAAAACCAAGCCAACATAAAAAATTATTTAACGCATTTACCCAAGCGGATAGTTCTACCTCAAGGCAGTTTGGTGGTACAGGCCTTGGCTTAACCATAGCGAAAGAGTTAAGCCAATTAATGGGGGCTGATATAACACTTAAAAGTGAAATAAATAAAGGCTCTACTTTTACATTTTCAATGCGATTAGAAACAACAGAACCTAAAAAAGAACATGTTATTACATTTGATAATACTAATATTACTTCGCTAGATATTTTGGTCGCAGAGGATAACCCAGTAAATCAAATGGTTATTAAAGCGATGCTTGGCTCGTTAGGAATTGTGCCGTATATAGTAGAAAATGGCGAACTGGCCGTTGATATAGTTAAAAAGCAGCATTTTGACTTAGTGCTTATGGATTGCCAAATGCCTGTAATGGATGGCTATAGAGCAACGGCACTGATCCGCCAGTTTAAAACTGAACAAGAGCTCCCGATTATTGCTTTAACTGCCGACGTTATGCCAGAGGATAAAGCACATGCACAAGCCGTTGGATTTAACCAGCACCTTGCAAAACCGCTTGAACTCATTAAGCTAACCGAGTGTCTTGTCCAATATGCAGAAATTAATGAACAATAGTGGTTTAATTTTAAGAATAGTTTTAAGAGTCGCTTTTGGTTTTGTTTTAAGTGTTTTTTCGCATACAGCTATCGCTCAAAACTGTATCTCGCAGGCGAGCGACTTTAAATTTATAACAAAAAGTAAGCAACAAGGCTTATTACGCTTTGAAAAAGAGCACAACCACCAGCGCTTTAATTACCACGCACTTTTACCATTTAACGATTACTTAGATTTTGCATATAAACATATAAATAAAACCAATCCACGTGCAGATATGCCATGCCCTGTTATTACACAAACGTACCAGCAATTAGTAACACAAGGTACGCGAAAACCTGACCCTACTATTGCAGATATTATTGCCCCTTTTGAGCTTACGCATCCAAACAGCAATAAAGTTGCACTATTAGTTCACGGGCTAACTGACTCACCCTTTACGTATCACGATTTAGCACAAGTGTATTATCAACAAGGCTATACTGTGCGTACTATTTTATTACCAGGACATGGAAGCGCCGCAAGTGCATTACTCAATGTAGAGGTTAGCCAATGGCAACAGGCAATAAAATACGGTATTAAACGCTCGGTGCAAGACTTTGATGAGGTGATACTCGCAGGTTACTCTACCGGTGCAGCGTTACTTATTGATTACGCAACCAAGCACACTGTTTCACCCAAAATTAAAGCGCTTATGCTTTATTCGCCAGGCTCCGAGCCACATAATAAGTACGGCTGGATAGCAAAGTGGATTGATGCCATACCCTTTGTTAATTGGATAGATAAAGACGCCGATGTAGACTTTGCTAAGTATGAATCATTTCCTTTAAATGCAGCTGCCACGTCGTACTATGCTATGTCACTTGCAAGCGTAAGTAGCTTAAACAAACGCTCTGCACTTAAATTACCTATTTTTAGTGTACTTAGCGATATTGATACCACGATAGATACGCGTGCCACGCTAAAATTATTAAGTGCATTACATAAAGATAATTCAGTAAAATATAAGCCGCTCGATACTTTAGTACTTTATGGAAGCACTGATATTTTACCGCTAGACTTTGCTAGTGACTACACAGTAAATAACCCGCAATGCACATCGCCTCAGTGTAAAAAAATTCATGGTATGTCGCATATTGCTATTGTTAACTCACCGCAAAATCCACATTATGGAATTAACGCAACCTATCGTAATTGTGGCAGCTTTATTAACGACGAGTCCCTGTATAAAACATGTAAAACAACTAAAAATCCACAACTAGGAGAGCGTACAAGCGCCAACTTAAAACACTATCCGGCTTTACAACGCTTAACTTATAATCCTCATTTTACCGAGCTTAAAAAGCAAATTAGTACGTTTATTAAAAACGTAGAACAGCTTAGAACAACTACAAGGTAAGTAGTCATGGGAACGTTTTCGCACCAATGGTTTAGCAGTATTAATGAGATTGATCAGGCGCAGTGGCAACGTTTATTTGGTGATGAACCATTTACTCAACATGCTTTTTTATATGCCCTTGAGCAAAGCCAATGCGTAACACAAAAAAGCGGTTGGCAGCCCCATCACCTCGCTATTTTTGAAGATGATACGCTCATTGCGCTTGCACCTGGGTATTTAAAAAGTCATTCATACGGCGAGTACGTATTTGACTGGGCATGGGCTGAGGCATACGAAAAACACGGTTTAGAATATTATCCCAAGTGGCTATCTGGCATTCCCTTTAGCCCTATTGAAGGCAAGCGTATTGCTATCGAGCACGCTAACCCAAATGCGGTGTATCAGTACATTACAGAGCAACTTAATATACACAGTGCTGAGCAAAGGTGGTCGGGGTGGCATGTTAATTTTTGCGACCAAGCCCAAGCAACATCATTAACTGAGCAACATGCCATGCTAAGAGTGGGTGTGCAATTTCAGTGGTTTAATAAAGGTTTTGAAACCTTTGACGATTTTTTGCAAATACTTAACTCACGAAAACGTAAGTCACTTAAAAAAGAGCGAGCTAAAATAGCGCAACAAAATATTGATATTGAATGGCTGCAAGGAACGCAAATTACGCCCGAGATAATGCAATTGTTTTGTGAGTTTTATCAGCGTACCTACTTAAAGCGATCTGGTCATTTGGGCTATTTAAATATGGAGTTTTTTACGCTTTTACATGCATTAATGGCTAATAACCTCGTTATTATGCTGGCCAAAAAAGACGACAACGTGATTGCTGCAACACTTAGTTTAGTAGGTGAGAATACACTTTATGGGCGCTACTGGGGAGCAAGTGAGGAAGTAGATTCGCTTCACTTTGAGTTGTGCTATTACCAAGGTATTGAGTTTGCAATAAAGCATAAACTCAGCTGCTTTCATTCGGGAGCACAAGGTGAGCACAAAATAGCACGCGGATTTGAACCCGTACTTACCTACTCTGCTCACCATATTGTTGATGGCGATTTCAGTAATGCAATAAGCGACTACTTAAAGCGTGAACGCGGCCATATTGATATATATAAAGAGCAATGTAGCTCATTACTGCCGTTTAAAAACGAGTAACTGATTATTTGCAGGCATGGCAGTATCGCTAATAAGCGTAAGCCCTGCTTGCTTAGCTAGTTGTTCAACTGCTTCAAAATCTCTTATTCCACTTAACGGATCGCGCTCTGTTAAAAAGGCACTAAAGTCATCATTACTTGGGCTGGTAAATTCACCTTGGTATTTGAATGGCCCATAAATACACAACATACCGTCGCTATTTAAGTGACGTTTAACACTGTCAAAAAAACGTTCAACTAATTGCCAACTTACAATATGAAATGTGTTTGCAGTATAAATAGCGTCAACCTTATCTACAGGCCATTCATTATTTAAATCAAGCTCAAGTGGTGCATGTAAATTAGTTAAATTAGCTTCGCGGTGCCATAAATTAATCCCTTCGTGGTTTATAGCGCGATCACTTGTATGCCATTGTAAATGCGGTAATTGCTCTGCAAAAAACACACTATGTTGGCCGGTTCCTGATCCGACTTCGAGGACTGTTTTAGTATTTTTTAATACGTCCTTTAATTGCTCTAAAATAGGGGTTTTATTGTTTTCACAGGCTTGTGAAAATGGCTTTGTCATTACTGTGCACCAAAATTGTAGATTAATGCACAACAGTAAAGCAAATTTAGCTTATTTTGTCGTGATGAAAAAAAGCTAATTTTTAAATACTATAACTATCATATGGTTGAGCTGGTTCATTATGGTTGGTACGTAATATGCTTTTATATTGTTAACCCACTAAAGGGTTTAACTTATATTAAATTTCAAAGGATAAAATTATGCATATACCCCCTTATACCGCTGTAGACGCGGCCATTGCTATAACCGAAAAAACCACCGACGATCATAGTTACGCCGTTGATATGAGAGCTACAGTAATCGATTTACTTTCGCACCCTAAACATAATCAACAGGCGATGACCAAACATGAAACAGATCAGATATTTATTCTTGGCTACAATTAATACTCAAATTAGTATCGCAAATAATTTTTATAATAACTGTTTACACTGAAACCGATTAAATGTAATGATAACTATTATCGTTAACTTGAGTCGGTTTTTTTATGTCTTCAAATTATGCCCAGCATCGTTACCATCAAGAACTCTCTTGTCATTGCTTAAGACCTGGCCTGCATGCACCCATGCTCGTTGCCGATTACATAGAAACCGCCCTTAACGTCGCCAAAAAATTTGAGCAACAACATAATCCCTTGCTTCAAGAGTTTTATCTTAGGCGCACACACCATGAAATTATGAACAAAATGTGCGACCCTCTTATACATAATGCTATTCGTAAACAATGTTTAGAGCAGCTATACAAACCATTATTAGCATTAAAACGGTTTTATAAGGTGCATAACAATACTGCACAATTTTTAATACTTGAGCGTGAAGCTCGTATTCTTAGTCACGAATTCAACCCTTTTTAAGGAGCACACTTATGAGCAACTTTAGAACAGAATCAGACAGCATGGGCGAGCTACAAGTACCTACTGATGCGCTCTATCAGGCGCAAACACAACGAGCAGTTAATAACTTTGCCATTAGTGGCTTATCTATGCCAAAGCAATTTATCACTGCACTGGCTTATATAAAACAAGCTGCTGCGCAAAGTAACTGCGAGCTTGGCCATTTAAGTAAAGACAAAGCAAATGCTATTGAGCAAGCTTGTCAAAGTATTATTGATGGCGAGCATGTTGAGCATTTCCCCGTTGATATTTTTCAAACCGGTTCGGGCACAAGCTCAAATATGAATGCCAACGAAGTTATTGCAACGCTTGCTAGCCGATTAGGCAGTGAAAGCATTCACCCTAATGATGATGTAAACATGGGGCAAAGCTCTAACGATGTAGTCCCTACTGCTATCGCACTCAGTAGCGCAATAAATGTAGTGTATGAATTACTTCCTTCGCTTGAAAACTTATCGCAAAGCCTAGAAAAGAAAAAAGCTGAAGTAGGCCATATAGTTAAAACGGGCCGTACGCATTTAATGGATGCAATGCCTGTTACATTTGATCAAACACTAAGTGCATGGCAGTCACAAGTTAACCATGCCGCAGCAGGAATTAGACATAGCTTAGAGCGTGTATGCGAACTGGCACAAGGCGGTACAGCTGTTGGAACAGGAATAAATGCAGACCCTAAGTTTGCAGCCAAATTTGCAGAAAACCTGAGTGCCAATGTAGGCATTAGATTTACGCCTAGTAGTAACTTTTTTTATAACATCGGCTCACAAGACGCCATAGTAGCGCTTTCGGGGCAATTAAAAGTACTCGCTGTAGCACAAATGAAAATAGCGAACGACCTACGCTGGATGAACTCAGGACCACTTGCGGGCTTAGGCGAAATAGAGCTAGAAGCACTTCAACCGGGCTCGTCTATTATGCCTGGCAAGGTAAATCCGGTAATACCAGAAGCCGCAGCCATGGTAAGCGCACAAGTAATCGGTAACGACGCGACCATTACAGTAGCAGGCCAAGCGGGTAATTTTGAGCTAAACGTTATGCTGCCAGTCATTGCGTATAATATTTTGCAAAGCATAGAATTACTTGCCAATAGCGCACAAGCATTGGGCGATAAAGCCATTGCCAGCTTTAAAGTAAATAAGCCTAATATAGATAAAGCACTCGCTAAAAATCCAATTTTAGTGACTGCGCTCAATCCGGTGATCGGTTATGAAAAAGCAGCAAAAATAGCAAAGCAGGCTTATAAGGAAGCCCGCCCTATTATTGATGTAGCCGAACAAGAAACCGATTTACCACGCAGTGAACTCGAAAAGCTACTTAATCCCACCAAACTAACGCAGGGGGGACTTTAATAAACGATATTTTTCACGGCTTTAATTACTTGATAATATAGTTTTTATTGCTGTAAAAAATGCACCGTGTATGATAGTGATGAATATTTCATCACTATCAAGGTTTGTTATGCGTACCCCATTGTTAGCCATACTTTTACCACTTTGTTTAACTGCATGCTTAGATAAAACGCCAACTGAAACGCAGCAAGTAACAATAACCTCAGAAGCTGAAGCACCAAAGCAAGAGCTACAAAAGCTAAAAGAAAACACTCAATTACAAGGAAATACTAAAAAGAACGTAGTTGCTGAAAAAATACCAAAAGCTGATTTAAAAAACGTTTCAATAGACGATATAAAAACAGCTAAAGCCGAATTAAATACGCTAATTACAGATAAGCAATGTGATACCAGCACTCAATGCAGAATAAGTGCAGTAGGCAGTCGCGCGTGTGGCGGGCCAAGTAGCTTTGTTGTGTATTCAACAAAATCAGCGTCTGAAAAACAAGTAGCAGCCCTTAGCGACAAAATTACTAAGCTTGAAAGTAGTTATAATTCACAAAAAGGGATGATGAGCATTTGTCAGCATTTAACAACGCCAAGCACGCAGTGTGTTGAAAATAAATGTGTTAAACTTGAAGGTTCAGCGGTAAGTGCATTTTAAGGATAACGTTATGAGTTGTTTACCATCGGCAATTAAACTATCAATTTTAAGCATTGCTAGCAGCATTTTACTACTAAGTGGTTGTGCTAGTACTGTGACGTCAAATGAGCAAAGTAAAAACTTATCTGACTTAAACTATGATCTGAATAACATGGTGAGTAATAACAGCTGCACTGCAAGCTTTCAGTGCAAAGTACTTGAAGTGGGCGCCCGAGCATGCGGCGGACCGAGTAAGTATGCTGTTTATTCAACGCTGAACACATCTCAAGAAGAAGCAGAACAGCTTGCTCAACAAATAACAAAACAAGAAAAAATACAAAATAAAGCACAAGGCTTAACCGATTGTTCACCAGTACTTGAAGTGCAATCGCTGTGTATTAATCACCAATGCCAGTCGTTTGATATAAAATAAAAACGGTCGCGTATAAGCTAATTTCAGCGTTAACCTAAATACGGAATTAACGCTGAAATTACAACAACCAGCACTACGCAAATACCCGCTTTTATAATGTACTTCATGGGCATTGTTTTAAGCACCCAATATGCATAAATAAAGCGTACAAAATAACTCGCCGCAGTACCAAACAACGCAAAAATAAGTAGATAAGCAATTAGAGTAATATTCATAATAATCTAGTGCAACTACTTAGTTTTTTTAGTGTGAGCAATTAGTAAGTCAGCTACTTGTTGTTTTACGGCTCGCTTATCATCACTTGGGACATCAAAGCGACTGGCTAGTTGCGCAATCTCATCATCATTTAAATTAAACGATAAACGTTGACGCGTTTTTTTAGACTTTACATCTAAGCCAAGTATTTTACGGATCATATCTGACGGCGTTAACTCTTGGTCAATAGCTTGCTTTTTTATCAGCTTTTGAACTTCACTGCTTAGATCAAATGCCATTTGTGTGGCACGTACAGCTTGTTCCTGACGTAACCACTTGTCTTTAGCATCACTCACTTAGCATCTCCGGGAAACAAGTCTACAATATCAGACATTGGACGCATGAGCGTTAGCGATACTTCGGTTTCGCCGCCATCCCAAATTTCGATATTTAAACCAAAGCCTTCATTATCTGATGCTAAACAAATCATTTCACATGGCTCACCACCTTCTTGCTCATAACGAGGCAAAGTTTGGTTGCGGTAATCTTTATTATGGAAATAACACACATAAGGCGACTCGCTTTGTTGATAGCTTTTAGCTAAAAACTGCATAAAGCGCTCTGGTGTATTTTGCACTGTAATGTGGGTTAACGACTCTTCATCAAAAATACGCGCAAACTCATCAAGGCCAAATATCTCTTCAACTTCGTTTCGCTGAATTTTAATAGAAAAGTTAGCCCACTCTTCGCCGTCATCTTGCTCAATTTGTAAAAATACAACTTGGCCGCTATTTGTCTCAAGTACAAATTCAGTATCGCTGCTGTGCTGATATTGGTAAGTCTGAATATCAGTAACACGTAGCGTTTCACCTTTTAACCATGCCGGATAAGCAAATGAGTCGATAACGCTAAACATGTCGCCTTTTTTAAGCTCGCTCGGATGATTAAGCTGACGCTCTGGCTCTTTTTTAGATTTGAAAAAATTAAACATAGGAAGGCTGCCTTCTAAGCAAAAAAGGTAACTGAGCAAAACTCGGTTACCTTTTTAAAGTATAAACGTAATGGTTAGCTATTTTGCTTCGCTTTGATGCGAGCTAAAATATCAGCACTTTTTGGACTTGTGTCGCCAATGCCTGCTTCAGCCATTTTTGCTTTTAAGTCATCGCCATTTACGTCTGACTCAAGTTGCTTTGCAGCACCTAGCTGGTCGCTACGATCTTGTTGACGCTGTTTAATACGTTCAAGCGATTGACGAGCCGATGTCATAGACGAGCTGTTTGTATTAAGCGTGCTGTTAACAGCCATTGTTGCTTGCTGTACGCTTTCAGTGGTTTTAACCATTGTAAGCTGGCGTTGATTCTCTTTAATCGATTTTTCAGCATCTTTAACTTGCTGCTTAAGCGCAACAATATGGTTACTAAAGCCAGATAATACTTGCTCGTTTTCGGCTTTTTCAGCTTCAAAGTCACCAATTTTTTCTGCAATTTCTAATGCTAACGCTTCGTTGCCCTTTTCAAGAGCTTGGCCTGCATACGCTTCGTGTTCCGCGATTGATGCATCTACAGCGCTAATTTTACGCTTAGTTTGCATTTCTTTAGCCATTACTTCTGTAAGGCTTTTTTTAGCGCGGTGAAGTGCATTTTGCGCGTCTGCAATTTCTTGCTCAAAAATACGGATGCCATTTTTGTCTACAATTGCTTCGCCTGCTTCACGAGCGCCGCCACGTACTGCTGTAAATAATTTTTTTAAAATACTCATAATCTTAACTCCACTAACTGGCTATTAATCGTTTAAATACAAGGTCACGGCTTCTAGTGCATCGATAGCGTTATCGGCTAATGTCACTAGTTCGTGGGTAACGTCATCTAATGATGAATTTACCGACAGTGCACCAAAAATCGCGTATTTGTTATCGATTTTAGCAAATGCACTCAGTGGAATTGGCACGTTTAAACGTAGTAATGTTTCGTTTAACTCGTTGCGTAATTCACTCTTAACTTCATCTTCGTCAAACAAGTAGCTAATACATAACAACTGCTCTTGCGTTTGTGTAACAAAAATTGGAAGTTCATCATTTCCATCAACAATGACTTGTAAAACATCTTGCTCGCCAGGGTTGGCAATCAAGAAAGACTCAAAGTTAGCGCCTTCAGTTTCAAAAGAAGCTAATTTTATTGAAAGTTCATTTAATTCCATGTCTCTGCCTTTTGTCGTTTGACATATTATGTCTGAGTTAAGATTCTCACGGCCGACATATTATGTCAACCATGTTTTGTTAATTTTTATACAATTCGCTTTCTATTTGCCATGCAGTTCGGTAGTAATCATACAACTGACCAGATCCTAACCTATTGACCTCAATACTTTTAACTTGTTCAAAGTAGTGGTTAGGAAATACAAAGCTTGCCAATAAATATTCTTTACTAATCCACCTTGATGGCACAGGCATAGCCGTCGCATCATTAATACGGCCACTGGCCGACTGACCCATTTTAGTGGCTATAGTCCAGCCCCACTGCCCAAACGAAGGTATGTTTTGCTGATACTGCTCAACATAGCCAAACCCTGCGGCTTTAACTGTTTTAGCAATGCTTAAAAACGCTTTTTTAGCGTGGTAAGGTGAAGTTGATTGAACCGCCATTGCGCCATCGGGTGCTAATAACTGACGTACATGATTATAAAAGTAGTCACTGTACATTTTATTTAGATCAGGGTGATTTGGGTCCGGTAAATCAATTAAGATAGTGTCGAACTGCTTAGATTGATCAAGCAGCTTTTCAACTTCTAAAAATGCATCACCCACAATTATGTTGGCTCGCGAGTCTTGCATCGATTTATTGTTTAGCTGTAGTAATCGCTTATTGATGTGCTCTGGGGGCGTAAAGTCACCGTCTTTGTGGCCAAATAAATTGAGAAGCTGCGCGTCTAAATCTATTAGCGTTACTTCGCTTACAGGCCATTTTAAAACATCTCTAAGTGCAAGCCCGTCACCACCACCAATTATTAATACACGGTCGTGTCTGTTAGAGGCAAGCATTGCAGGGTAAACCAGCATTGAATGATATATTTGTTCATCAATACTTGAGAACTGCAAACGCCCATTTAAATATAAATCGGTGATTGGCTGAGGTTGGTTTTTGCTTAACCTTTCGGTTAAAACTACGTGCTGGTATTTGGTTGCTTGCGAATAAATTACTTTATCTTTGTATAAAACATTACTTAGATTGTTCATCCAGCTACTGCCAAATACTAAAATAAAGCCAAACAATGCCAGCAGTACTATATGGCAAACTAAAAGTGCCTTAGCAAAGCGTACATGGGCATGGTAACGCCATAAAAAAGCGAGTCCTGCGATGATATTAAATAACGCCGTCCACGCCGCAGCTTGCATTATAGGCATTGAGAGCATGATACTTACCCAAATGGCTGCACCAATACCAGCACCGATATAATCGGCACCATAAATAGTCCCTGCGTTGTTTTCTAAAAAACGGCCATAAACGTGCTGACGAATGCGCGCTATAAGCGGTATTTCCATACCAATAAATAAACCCAGTATTAAACCAAAAACATAAGGTAGAAAACGTGACCACTCTTGTAGCTTTTGAAATACGTAACCATTAAGTACAACATCTGGGGGTAAATTAAAAATGCTCGAAAATAAATGAGGAAGAGAATAACTTACAGCTATTACACCCGCTATCGCTAAAATGCAGCCCATGCCAACCAAAGCAATAATGCTTTCTAGCCAAGCAAAAGCGGTAAATGCATCTTTAAACCAACGCGCTAAAAAAGCGCCTAAGCCCATTGCTACAATCATAGTACCGATCATGGCGTAAATAGCGCTTTCTACTGAGCCAAGTACACGGCCCGCATAATGAGACAGTAAGTATTCATAAATAAGGCCGCACCCAGCAAGCACGGCCATAACAGTAATTAGTAATATATCGTGCCCAAGTAAGCGAGACTTACTTGGGGGAGTGTTGGTTGATGACACTGATTATGCGCCTAGTAAGGTTGCCATAGTGATACCTACAGCAAATGATACTGCTGCAGAAATAGCTGCTACACCTACATTTTTTTGACGATTAACTTCATCGGAAATATCGCAACCAGATAAAATTATTTTAATTGTCACTAAGTGCAAAATAATAAATGCGACAAGGCTCACAACAGCGCTAATAGCCCAGTATAGTAAACTCGCATTAATGTTATCAGCAGCGTATGGCGCAACACCCGTTGCAGCTGTAATAGCTAATGCACTACCTATTAAAAATCCAGCGTAACGAATACCCACAGCTAAGTTACCATCAACAATTGCTTGTTGTAGGCAGTCGCCACTTTTGTTTGTACGCTTAAATAACTGCACTCGGTACTGGCTAACAAGTAGTAATACAACACTACCTATAATAAAGGCAGCAATTACAATTGGAAGACCATGCCAGCCATCAGTAGCCACCCATAAAAGTGCTGAGCGAATAACTATTGCAACGCTAACAACATGACCAAAATCAATTATTGAAGCTGTAACGTTACCTTTAACTATTTCGTCGTGCAGGCTTACTTTACGAAGCGCTACTTTATCTTGAAAAAAGTGACCCAACTTAATAAGTACAATTGCTAATGCGCCGTAAGCTAACATTTGCAGTGCTTCTTGTTGCAATGTAGCAGCAAAAGCACCACTACTTACACCTGTTAATACAATCGCCAGTGCCACTAAACCAGCGGCAAAGCTAATACCAAAAGCAAAGTTATCACGCTCTGTTATTTCATCATTTGCGTGTAAGTTTGAAACCCAACCTTTTATATATTTAAGGCTTACAAATAATAAAACAATAATTGCAAAATCAATCGCCAATGCTTGTAGCGACCACATAGTTATTCCATTAAATTCATACATATTATTCTAACTCCAACTTTATTCTTTTACTTACCACGGCTCACGCCACGAGAGGTTCTGCTACCGCTATCACGCACCGATCCTGAGCTATTGCTATAACTGCTAGAACGAGAATAACTACTGCGGCTTTTTGGTGGCGTATAACTACTACGGCTTAAACCGGATGCACCTGTTTTTTTACTCGCATAAGGGCTTGTAAACTGCTTACCTTGGCGTTGGTATGTTTGGCGCGTGCGTGTTTCTAGCGCGCTTTGGGTTTTAATTTGTTTAGGGCTTGAATAACGCGAACGGCCATAGTCATTGTAATAACTATACTTTCGGCGTTTGCTCCAACTTCCATATTCAACACGGTCAAATACATCGCCTAAAATACGGTACATGCCGTACCATTGCCAAAAGCTAATACCATTACTATTTGTTTGCCAGTTACCATAGTTAGGGTTACCTACCATTTGGTTACCAACACCCTCACCTTCAGCTTGCTTACTAATTGCGCCTACACGCGCTAAAGTGCCTTTGGACATATCAGCTAGCATATTAATAGGATCGGTTAACGCATCAGAAAATAGCGTAGGTTTAGACGCATCACGCAACAAATCAATGCTATGCAACGTATCTTCGTAAGGAGGAATTAAGTAAGTTCCTTTAATATCTTTAAGTCGCTGTGTTAAACCACTATAAAGTGCACCTTGACGCGTTGCATCAAGGGTAATTACATCAACAACTTTTGTAAGCTCTGGCTGTTGTTTTTTAAGGAGCTCGCCATATCCTTTAAGTAATACAGCATTGCGCACATTCCCATTATCAAGCGCAGTACCAAGCTGTGACAGCTCTGTATCTGCTTTTTTAATAGACTCTTGAATTGTTTGTTGCAGCTGCTCTTCTTTAGATTGACAACCCATAAGCACTGCGAACAAACAAAACAGGCTTATAAGTTTCCAAGCTTTAATATTCGACATTCATGTCACCTGATTTACTAAATTAACTTAGGTAGTTTTACACAGGTCACTTATTAAACCAAGAATGAAATTGCAACAAAGTAAGTCAGTACAAAATTAAATAAACAGCTATATTTAGTATATGAATTTAAAAGCATTCTCAATGTTAAGCTTTTAGTGCTACAAAGGGCGTAGTAAGTAACTTTTTTGTAATTATGGATTGCCTGATTACACAATAATAACTAAAACATAATTAAATGATGGTTAAGGGTTAGATTTGATGCTTCATAGTATTCGATATAAATTTATTATAATAACAACGGTTTTAATTATATTTAGCGCAAATTTAGTTTTTTTCCTCGCAATTAATGAACACGAAGATTTATATCGCCAATCTGTTAAACAAAACTTAGATGCAATGTCTTCAAATATTTCCGATAGCTTATTACGTGTTATGTCTGAGCAAGTTGATTTGTTCTCTATAACCACCGAATTGCTCGGTTTTGATCGATATGAACACATTAAGTTTGTTAATGTATTTGACGCTGACTGGCAATTAATCCAATCGTATGTCCACCCTAACTATTTAGAGCTTGAGAGCTTTAAGCCTGAACTTATAAGTATTCAACCAAAAAATTTACCTTATGCGGTTACAATAACCAATGAAGGACTAGTGGCCTTAAAGGCAATTGGGGAGGAGCAGTTTCCTATTGGATATTTGCTCATTGTGCAAGACTTTAAAAAGCCACTGAATGAAAGTAAAATTAGCCTTTTTTATAGTGCAGCTCCATTTGTTGTTTTAATTATTGCACTCACCATTATTATTTCATTTTGGATATATCAGCGTTTATTAAGCCCACTTTTAGCGCTCTCGAAGTTCACACAGAAAGTTGAAAAATCAACAAATTATAAGCTTCAATACCAAGTCACTGGTCATGATGAAGTATCTCAACTTGGTAACGACATTAATGCATTACTACAAACAATTGACTCCCAAGTTCAAACCAATCATAAACATACCGCACAACTTTTAGTACAAACGCATTCAATGGAGCGCCTCGCCAACTACGATATATTAACAGGTTTACCTAATCGCATGTTTTTTATGGACCTACTCAAACTCGAGCTGGCTAGTAGTAAAAGTAACGATCAAGACGTTGCGATTATGTTCTTTGATGTTGATAGTTTTAAAGGCGTTAACGACACCCTAGGCCATGAAACCGGAGATATGCTTTTACAAGCTGTGGCTAAAAAAGTGAAAAGTTATCTGCGTAGTAACGACATAATTGCACGCTTAGGCGGTGATGAGTTTTTAATTATGCTACCTAATATCACTGAGCAATCTATTGTTATAGATATTGCCGAAAGTATCATTGAGGGTATGAAAGAGCCATTCACTATAAATGAGTGGGACGTACCAGCGGGTATTAGTATTGGTATTGCAAGTGCCAAAGAAGCTGAATTTGATATAAATACATTTATCAGTAATGCCGATATTGCAATGTACACATCAAAAGAAAAAGGCAAAGGCGCATATACAATATTCCACTATAAAATGCTTGAAGATAACAAACGAAAAGCGCAAGTCGCTAACTTAATATCTCACGCAATAGCGCAAAATGAATTTGAGTTATTTTATCAGCTTAAAATGTCGAATACAGGCGAAGCTCAAGGCTTAGAAGCCTTAATAAGATGGCAAAGCAAAGAGCTAGGCTTTGTTTCTCCTAGTGAGTTTATACCTATAGCGGAACAAGCAGGTAAAATAAAAGCGATTACTCAATGGGTGATCACACAAGTATTTAAAGATATGCAAATGCTAAAACAACTTATGGGGAATAATGTACTCGTCTCCATGAATCTTTCAAGCCATGACTTAAAAGATCATAACTTCATTCATACTGTAAAAAGTAAACTACTTGAACATAGCGTCGATATTTCAAATATTCAGTTTGAAATAACAGAATCAAGCTATTTAGAAAATTTTGAAAACGCGAATCAATTTTTTAATCAAGTTAAAGTTATGGGAGGCTCAATTGCATTAGATGACTTTGGCACAGGTTACTCTTCATTGAGTTACCTTACTAAAATTGAAATTGATACATTAAAAATAGATCGAATGTTTGTAAATCAATATGCAAGCTCAGCAAAAGACACTGCAGTATTACAAGCAATACTCGATTTAGGCCAACGCCTTGGTTTAAAAATATGTAGCGAAGGAATTGAAACAACCGACCAAGCTAACTACCTAGTATCAAATGGTAGTGATGAAATGCAGGGCTATTACTTTGCAAAACCAGTGTGCATTGCACAACTACCACACGCAATTGAACGAGCGAAAATATTATTTAAAGAACTAACAATAACTTCAAAATAACTCAGTGCAATTGATTTTTTACTAAGCAAACGGCTTACTTTTAATTTAGTGCAATTATGGTGAGCTCTTTAGGTATAGTAATTCCTGCTGGAAGGTAAGCTACTGAGTCTTCAACGGTTAGTAAGTACTCTATAACCTCTTCTGTAGACTCAAATTCAACAGGGGGCTTGCTGCGCCCCGTGAATCGCATTTGGGCCCAATAAGCTTGTATTCTAGACTCAGTAAGACCTACCATCCTAGTGTTAAAATTTATTCTAAGCGGGTTGCCGACAAATAGGTTAACTGCTTTAAATTGTCTGCTCATAGCTCCGCCCATATAAATATGGCGAATTTGTTGCTTACTAAAAGATAAGTTTTTATCTGTGGTATTTACTACAATAATGACGTTCGAGGGGTTTGTATTTTCTGCATAAACTGAAATGCTAAAACCAAATAGGCTACTAGCGACTACAAAGAGCATCATTATTTTTTTAATGTTATTAATAGGTTTAAAAAATATCATTAAAACACCCAATCCAAACCAATAAGATAAAGATTAGTTTTTTTATCAAAATCAGAGTCATCAGGAGTAACAAAAAACGAGTCTTTTACATCGTCGCCTTCTAGGGTTGAAAACTCAGCTTTTAAGGCAAGGTTTGGCAACACATCCCAGCGTACACCAACCGTCCAACTCTTAATTGAGTCAGGCGTAGATTCATCAAAAATACGATTGTACCCATATGCAAGTTGATCTAAGTCGCTATTAATACCTAACGGAATTTCATTTTCAGCAGAACGAGTTTCTACGTCGCTATCTGCAAATGTTAAGTGGTAAGTAAAAGGAGCATGATTAACACCGGCAGTTAAATAATAGCTTTGAATTATAGGCACTATCCCTAAATCAGTTTTAATGCGGACCCATTCACCTCTAAAAAAATAATCTAAATTGTCGTAAATTACGCCAAATTGATTTGCATGTGCTCTACCTTTTGTTTTTACCGAGCTGGCGCTTTTTGTAAAATTAAGGCTATTAAGCACATTTTCTAGCTGTCTTATCTCATCAATATCAAGCTTGATATTCCCATTATAACGGGAAACTCTAAATTCTAAGTTTTCAATATTAATCTTACCAATGAACCCTAAAAGATTATCAACTTCAAAGCCCGTTCTTAAGGCGCCAATCCCTATATCACCCGACTCTTCACCATAGTAACCTTCAAAGCTCAAATCAAAGTTTTCTGCACCAAATTTATAAACAGCATCTATGCCATTAAATGTTTTAAATAAATAAGTATCGTAGACTTGTTGAGGTGGATTGATCCATGGGTACGCAAAACCAACATCCGAAAAGTCACTCATAGTAAAAAAAGGTGTGCGTAATTTTCCGAGTTTTATCTGAATATTGTCAGTTGGCCTATATGTTAAATATAACCACTCTAACCCAGAGTTATCAGAAGCTGTTGTGTTATTGCTTCTTAGCAAAACTTGGGCTGTTGCAGACCACTTATCATCAAATTGATACTCGCCTTGGAATCCAATTAAACTAGATGGAGAAAATTTAATACTGTCTTCATATCCCTTAAACTCGACATTTTTTTCGTCTAAGTAGCCACCAATAACTCGAGCATAACCAGAAAATTCAAACTCATTAGAAAAAGCTGAAAAATGAGTAAGCATAGTGGTAAAAAGTAAGCACCAAGATATTTTATATCGCATCAGAGAAAATTAAATCCTTTGTTGAATTATGCAAAATACAGTGAAGATTAATTATGCTAACGATGAAATAACTCACCTGTTCGGATAATCAATTATTTAATTATTTTAAGTAGCGCATTTTACCGCTATCTAAGCTTAGCTAGCAAAGTCATAACTAGGATTAATCATTATAGTCAATGAATTACATGTTGGAACAATATATGTGTTCTATAAAAACATTAAGCATCTAGGTAATACTATTTACATGGAAAAGCACCTCACCCCTCTTGAATATTACTGAGATAGAGCTTAATTATACTTATATAGATACTTATCAACTAAGCAGGAGATAAAACAGATTCTTAATTCATGTCGTTCACTAGGATTGAGTGTTTAATGTGGGTGTTTGATAAAGCGTAATTGATTTAATTATAATCCGATATATGAAAAACCCACCCAAACTTTACTTTTTTGCAGACGTAAAAAAGCCCGAATCGTTAAATCCCGGCTTTCTACAATGTGAAGCCTCCGTAATATCACGATACCTACAGCGGTGCAGAGTCACGTAGCAAATACTACTGTATTGGCCGACTGAGATATTGAGGGGTTTTGTTGTGATTTTAACGGCGGGAGTCGCTATGCTCGCCCGACCTACGTGATAGGTGTTGATGTGAAAGTGTGTTAATTGTGCGCATTTCACTTTTCTGCAGACGTAAAAAAGCCCGAATCGTTAGATTCGGGCTTTCTAGAATTTGAAGCTTGGAAATGTCTTGGTGCCCACAGCGGTGGAGAGTCACGTAGCAAATGCTACTCTATTGGCCGACTTAGTTATTGAGGGGTTTTGTTGTGATTTTAACGTCGAGAGTCGCTACGCCCGACCTACGTGCTAGGTGTTGATGTGAGTGTGTATTAATTGCGCACATTTCACTTTTCTTCAGACGTAAAAAAGCCCGACTATTTCTAGTCGGGCTCTCTACAATTTGAAGCCTGGTAATGTCCTACTTTCACATAGCAAATGCTACACTATCATCGGCGCTGTTTCGTTTCACTACTGAGTTCG